>VFZY01000138.1 GCA_016870915.1 Acidobacteriota bacterium
TGTCAGTGTGCGCCGGATCGTTTTGTCACTGGCGACGAGCTACCCCTGGCAGGCCCAGTTTGCGCAAGTTCACGCGAACCTGCGCTGCTGAAAAAACTGCGTGAAGCAAACACCGGACTTATTCATTCCGCATTTTTGCAGCGGACCGGAGAAGCGCGTATGGACGGCCCATTTTCACCCTTCGGGTGCTCGGAGCGACGGTATGCGGCAGCCATTTTGCCGCAAATTTCTGACCGAGACACCCGCGGAGGATCCGCACGAGTCATTTCGAGCTTGTCCGCGGCGTCAGTTTGGGCTGCGATCAGATGCCGTGAGAAAAGCGGGCTAGTTCGGCTTCGCTGTCCGTTGCGTCCGGAACTCGTGCTGCTGGATCTCAAGGGCCGCCGTTCCCTTCTGGGTTCGGACCACGCGCCCGGTGGCCACCAGTTTCAGGCCGCAGGAATCGCTTAACTGCGCCGGCCAACTGATGCTCACTTCGATCCGCTTGCCCAGCAGCATCTCATGCTCGGTAGTGAACAACACGCCGCTGCTCGACATGTTGAGCGTACGCCCGGTGCCGGCTTCCTCCGCATTCCTCTTGCTGAGCACGCGGTATCTCACCTCGCGCTCGATGGGGAACCGGTCTGACCCCCGGCGATCCTCGTGTCCGGCCGCAACGTTCATGTTTCCTCCAGATTTCTTTCTTGTTTTTCTTCTTGGCTTGCTTTCTCCCATGATGCGGCCTTCCGATCCACCATCGCCATGAGACAAAAGATTCAATTTGGCTGGTACCTCAGTGCCACTTGCCCAGCCCTGTCCGGCCGAATTGGATATCATGCGTCTTATGGTCCTCTACTCAGCAATGCGCAACCACGGCGCCGATTACCTCTTCCGCCGGATCGGCCTTTCGCTCGCCCTGCTCCTCCTGGGGCTGACGCCCGGCTGGGCGCAGAACAAAGCGATTCACCCAAAAGACTTCCCCACGGGCCGGCCATTCAGCCCTGGAATTCTGACTCCTGATGGAACATTATACGTAGCCGGTCAGATAGGTCAAGACCTAAAAACGGGCAAAGTACCGGAAAACTTCGAGGAAGAGGTCAAGCTCACGCTTGACAACGTGGGAGCCATCCTCAAGGAAGCCGGCTTTGAGTTCAAGGACTCGGTCAGCGTCCATGTCTACCTCACCGACATCACGTTGTTCCAGCGCATGAACGCTGTCTACACGACGTACTTCCCGGAGCCGCGGCCCGCCCGCACGACGGTGGGAGTGACGAAGTTGGCGGCACCCACGGCACGCATCGAAATTACTGTCACCGCGCACAAGCGTTCGGCGCGGTCCCGCTAGGAGGTCCGTATGATGAAGTTCGGGCTGGCGGCCCTGTGTGTGGCTGGCGCCATTTCGGCGGCCGATCTCAAGAAGTCGCTCACCTTCCAGGCCACCTTTGACGGCGGGACCGATGCCGTGGTCGCCCTGGGTGACCGCCGCATCTACACCGCCAAGACGTACAAGGAACAGGCCCAGGCGCAACCCGGTCTCAGCGCCCCGGAAGTGGAATGGGCGGAGGGCGCCGGGCGCAAGGGCGACGCCTTACGCTTCAAGAAAAAGAACAACTCGGCGGTCTTCTACAAGGCGGAGAAGAACGTTGCCTTCAATCCGGCGGGTTGGACCGGAACCATCTCTTTCTGGCTCAACCTGGACCCCAACCAGGACCTCGAACCGGGCTTCTGCGACCCCATCCAGGTGACTGACAAGGCCTACAACGACAACGCGATCTGGGTGGATTTCACCAAGGATGAACGGCCCCGCCACTTCCGGCTCGGCGTGTTCGGCGATCTCAAGGGCTGGAATCCGGACAACATCGCCCCCGACAAGAATCCCGCCTTCAACAAGCGTCTGATCGTGAACAGCAACCCGCCCTTCGCGCGCGGCAAGTGGACCCACGTCGCCATCACCCACTCCGGGCTCGGCGCCGGCGGCACGGCAACGCTCTACCTGGACGGGAAACCGCAAGGCTCCACGGAAGCCATCCGCGAAGCCTTCCACTGGGATCTCTCGCTTGGCGCCATCCGGCTCGGCGTGGCCTACGTCGGGCTGATGGACGATGTGGCAATCTTCAACCGGGCGCTCACCGCGGCTGAGGTTAAGCGGCTGGCGAGCGGCAAGCTTTAGTAAGCTTTCCGCCCGTCCGTCTCGAACCGGTTAAACTTTGGCGGCGCCGTGCGCGCCATCGCATCCAGGCCGGCCTGCAGCTTCCCGCGAACATCCTTGGAATCCGCCGCATCGAGCGGCGTTTTCTCCATGGGATCGCCCACGATGTCGTACATGCGGCCATCCATGTAGAGCTTATGGCGGTGCGTCCAGGTGAACCGTGTTGCCGGGTAGTTCTTTTTGCAGCCGGGATGCGGGTCATAGTGTGCAAAGGCAAATTCCCGCGGCTTCCCCTTTTCTCCGCGAACCTGCGGCAAAAAGCTCCGGCCATCGAGGGGGCGTCCCTCAAACCACTTGGCGCCGCTGGCCTCCATCATCGTGGGGACGAAGTCCGTCGAATCGATCAGGTCCGGGCACACCTTGCCCGCGGGGGTCACGCCCTTCCAGTACGCGAACATTGGAACGTGCATGCCCGCGTCGGTCGTCTTGCCCTTTCCTCCCGGAATCACCCGTTCGCCCATCCGTGAGGTGATCTCCGGCGGCGTGCCGTTATCGCCAAAGAAGAGCACCAGCGTGTTCGACGCCAGGCCCGATTCATCCAGGAATTTGGCAAGCCGTCCCACCGTGTTGTCCAGGTAGGTAACCATGTCGCCAAAGTACTTCGGGTCGTCCTTCAGCCGGTTCCCCTGCGCCCAATCCCCGCTCCGCGGCGTTGGATTGAATGGACCGTGTGTCAGAGTCATCGAGTAGTACGCAAAGAAGGGCTGGTTCGCCTGCGCGCTTTCCCGCATGAAGCGCATCAGGAAGTCCGTCTCCAGGTCCGGGCCGTATTTGCCCTGCGTGTCGCGCCGCGGCTTGCCGTTCTCGCTCAACACCGGATTGGCATAGCGCGATCCCTTGTCCTCGGTCAGCAGATCATGCCACAGCAAGAACTGGTCAAACCCGCCCTGTTCCGGCTTCATGCCCTTCTCAAACCGCGGGGACCCCTTTTCCTCATAGCTGTAAAACTGCCATTTCCCAGCGATCGCCGTCCGGTATCCCGCCCTCTGCATCATGTGCCCGAACGTCTTCTCCTTCGCGTCCATCAGCCCGAACGCCATCCAATTCCGGAAGTTGTACTGCCCGGTCATCAACTGCAAGCGCGTGGGCGTGCAAAGGGGCTGTGCATAGGCATGCGTGAACCGCACTCCGCCGGCGGCCATGCGGTCCAGGTTCGGAGTCTTGTACGAGGTGCCCCCATTCGCGCTCATGCACTCGTAGCCGAAATCGTCGGCAAGCATCAACAGAATGTTCGGGCGGCGAGCCGGTTGCGCGGCAGCGGCCGCGGGCAGCGCCGCCAGCACTTCGCGCCGGGAGAGTGTGTTCATGACAGATCTATAATAACCGCCAGACATCGCTCATGGACAACCTGGCATCCGAAGGCCACGCGCTGCGCGAGGCGATCAACGGCGAGGAGTTCACCGCCATCCGCGAATTGATGACTCGCCACCCCGAGCTCCACCGGTTCCCGATGGGCTACAACAACAACGGCCCGCTCACCTGGGTAGCCGAATGCCGGGTGCCCTGGCGCCCGCCATCCCCCATCCGGCTCGAGATGGCCCGCTGGATGATCGAGCACGGAAGCGACATCCATCAGGGAGGTGACGGGCCTCTCATGCGCGCCGCACTCAACGCCGGCAGGATCCCCATGATGGAACTGCTCGTCGAACATGGCGCCGACGTCAACGCTGCCTGGGATGGATGGTTCCCAATCCTCTTCGCGCCGTGCGAAGCCGTCGATCCAGAACCTCTGCACTGGCTGCTTCAAAACGGCGCCCGGCCTGACACGCCCCACGGCCACGCGCTTGACTACCTTGCCGGCACCTACGTCCGCTCGCCCCGGCTCGCCTCGTGCATCGAACTACTCCTTGCCGCCGGAGCCACCTCACGCCATGACACCCCTGGCGTCTTCGAGATTCTTCGCGGCCGCCTGGATCTCCTTCGAACCCAGCTCGACGTTTCGCCTGATCTGGCTCATCGACAGTTCGCAGGCCTTGATATCGGATCGACTGCCGCCCGCCGCCTTACCCTGGATGGCTGCACGCTGCTTCACGTGGCGGCCGAGTTCGGTAATCTCGAAGCCGCTCAACTCCTGCTCTCCCGAGGCGCCGGGGTGGATGCACCCTCGGTTTCCGGCCACACAGCTCTCTTCCATTGCGCCACGCAAAACGGCGACGGTGGCCTGGCTATGATTCAGCTTCTGCTCCGGCACGGCGCCTCGCGAACCCTCACCGCCCGGGTCCCGGGCCACTATGAGCGGCCCGAAGAATGGCTGACGATCAACCCGCTCGGGTACGCGCTGCTCTTCCCTGGCGGCGAGAGCGCCACAACGGCCGCCCTGCGCGGTGGCGTATCTTAAGTGGAGATGATGATCCGCTGGCTTCTCCCCCTCCTGTTGCCCGCCGCTGCCTCAGCCGCGCTGCGTGCCGGCGCCGCCGTCACGGACATTACGCCGGTGGAATGGCCGGTGCGCCTCATCGGAAACTTCGGCGTGACCGTGGCTCCCACGGCCCATGATCCGCTCCATGTGCGCGCACTGGTCCTTGAAGACGGCGGCCCGCCCGTCGTCATCGCGGTCATCGACAGTTGCTACGTCAAGCGCGACGTGCTGGACGAGGCAAAGCAACTCGCGTCGACGCGCACCGGCATCCCGGCCAGCCGCATGCTGATTTCGGCCACCCATACCCACTCCGCACCGCCCTCGGGCGCCGCAGACCGCCGGTCCCTTGAGGGGCGCTACGTGACCCGGCTGATCGAGCAGACCGCCGCCGCCATCGCCAATGCACACGCCAGACTGGCCCCGGCAGCCATCGCTTACATTGTGCGTCCGGTCCCGGAGGAGTTGTTCAACCGGCGCTGGTTCATGCGGGAAGGAAGCATCGAAACGAACCCGCTTGGCGGACGGGCGGACAAGGTCAAGATGAATCCCGCCGCCGGCAGCCCCGACCTGCTCCACCCGGCGGGCACCGTGGACCCGGGCTTCTCCGTCGTTTCCGTCCAGAATCAGGAAGGCCGGCCCATCGCGGTGCTGGCAAACTACTCCCTGCACTACGTCGGCGGTGTCCCCCCCAACCAGGTCTCAGCCGACTACTTCGGCGAGTACGCCCGCCAGACGGCCTCGCGCCTGGCCCCCAACGACCCGTCGTTCGTCGCCATCCTCTCCAACGGAACCAGCGGCGACGTCAACAACATCAACTTCCAGCACCCACGCCCCCGCTCCGAACCGTTCCATCGTATTCAGAGCGTCGCTTTCCGTCTGGCCGCCCACACCGCCGCCATGGTCAGCACTTCCAGCCATCGCCACTCGGCGTCCATCCAAATGGCGGAGACAGACCTGGAACTGCGCTACCGTAAACCCACTGCGGAACAGTTGCGGTTCGCCAGGGCGGCGATCGCCGAGCCGGATGCCGCAACACTCCCCCGTCTGGCCAAGGACTATGCCGAACGGGCCGTGCGCCTCTCCGAAGGCCCCGACACCGCGCTGCTCAAACTTCAAGCCCTTCGGATCGGCGGGTTTGCGATCACCGCCATCCCCTGCGAGACCTTCACGGAGATCGGCCTCGCCATCAAGGACCTCTCCCCGGTGAAGCCCGTCTTCACCATCGAATTGGCCAACGGACACTATGGCTATCTGCCGACACCGAGGCACTACGAGTTGGGAGGCTATGAAACCTGGCTTGGCACCAACGTGCTGGAACCCGAAGCGGCGCCCAAAATCACCAATGCGGTGCTAGCGCTTCTGCGCCAGGTTCAATTCAATAGAGCTTCGGCGCCAGGGCGCCGGGTACAGTAGAACCGGTTCTGAGAATCAGGCGGCACGAGGGCTGATCAGTTTGGTCAACAGCCCGTCGCCTTCCCCGGCTCCAAAGGTCTCCACGGTCCGTCCTCGCACCTGAAGTTCCAGTGCGATACCCAGCGCGCCGGCGGCCTCGCGTATGTGAGCCGCCAACTCCGCCCGTTTGGCCGCGGTGGGCGCGCAGCGCAACAAGGCGAGGGCGCCCTGAAGGTCGGGGAAATCCAAGATGATCCGGTGCCCGCCGTCATCCACGCGAACTTCAGGCTTCATGACCGGCTTATCGGCTGGCGCGCCCCGGAAGATAAGGGTCCTGGCGCGGATTAGTTGCCCGGCGAAAAGCAGTAGAACAGACCCGCGCCGCCCGTGCTCACCAGGCTCGCCTGACTGCACCCACGGCTGGGATGCACCGAATTCCACGAGGTGTTCGGACCGCCGGTGCGGTCATGATGGCCCACCTGCGCAGTCCCTTCGCCATTGCTGGTCCAGTTCTTGCAGGTATGGTCCGCCGCATCGGTGTACGCCATGCCGTCGGGCCGGGAGCCCGTCAGGATGTCATGCTGGTTGGGTGAATCGCCGGCGCCCTTCACCGGTTCGCCCTTCTCCGTCAGGGCATTTACCCTCTGAACCGTATTGCCAAGCCGCGCCAGATCCAGAGTATCCCCGTGCAGGTCCGCCTGCCCCTGCGCGATCCTCGTGCCCTTGGCATTGAACCACGGGCCGTTGCCAATCCGGTCCCGGGCGTTCACCGCGGGCTTCCCGTCGGCAGCGCTCACCGAAAGATACGCGCGCCATGTGCGGTTGCCCGCACCCGCCGCTTCGGCCAGCTTCTGGCAATGCGCGTCGGCGCTGGCCAGACCGCCCAGATTGGCGCCATCCCCCGGACCCACGCTCGTGACAAAAAACGACATCGGCTGCTTTGGGGCGGCGGCGGGCTGTTGAGCAACCGCCGCGGCGGTGGTAAGGGCCGTGACAATCAAGGATTTCATGTGTACACCTTCGGACTAAGCTTTGCGGGCCTTGGGCTCAGGGCCCTTGCCCATTTTGTCGATCTCGTTGAAAAACACCCGCCGGCCTTCATCCAGCGCCAGGTTGGCCAGGATCACAGCCGTCGAATCCGCCAGGCCGATCTCCAAATCAGCCTTCGGGTGTGCGCCGGTCTTGCAGTCGCTGAAGAACGACTCAAGCTGGACGTCCACCGGGTTCCGGTCCTCTTCGGGCAGCATGACGCCCTTCGAATAGAGCCACCGCCGGGCGAACTTCAATTCTTTGGCGATGAACCCGTCCTGATCGCTCACCTGGTCGCGGTTGAGCAGAATCGGCAGACCCTTCCCGCCCTTGCCCGTCCCAGCCAGCGACGCACCCGCCGGCTGAGCCTTCTTTTCACCCGCGGGACCCGTCTGCGGCGGGTTCGCTTCGGGATACCAGATCCCCAGCGCCGGCTCATTGTCGGTGCCCACTGTGATGTGAATAGCGCCGTGAGTGCCCATGATCATCTCGCCAAACTGCGTCCGCGCACCGCCAAACAGCGGCAGATGCGAATTCGTCGAAATCGAGGTATAGGTCAGCTTCTGGCCCTTCGGATACTTGAAGATGAGCTGGATGTTGTCGTAGACGTCCCGGCCGTCTTTCATGTAGTCCAGACCGCCCACGCCCACCACGAACTCCGGCGTCGCGCCGAACATCCGGTCCGCCACGTCGATCTGGTGCGACGCGAGTTCCGCCACCAAACCGCCCGAATACTCCCGGAACAGCCGCCACGTGGCCAGCCGGTCCTTCGGATTCTTCGCATCGCCCTTCATGCGCCACGCCCCCATGGGGCCCCGATGCCATTGGGCATAGACGTGGGTCACGTCGCCCAGCATGCCCTTCTGAATCATCTGCGCCGCGGCGTCATAGAACGCACTGTAGCGGCGCTGCAATCCGGTCTGAAGCACCTGCTTCGGCCGTTCCTTCGAGAGCGCGCGCAGGCCATGCACTTCCTCCGGCTTGAACACCAGACTCTTCTCGCAAAAAACGTGTTTGCCAGCCAGCAGCGCGTCGCGCGTCACAGGATAGTGCATGAACAGCGGAGTGGCGATCAACACCGCATCCACGTCCTTGTTGGCCAGCAGTTCGCGATAGTCCTTGTAGACCTTTGGATTGCTCCCAATCTCCTTGGCGCCCTTCAGCGCGTTCTCTTCAACCGTGTCACACACGGCGACGCACCGGCCGGTATCGATGCCCTTGGCATGCTTCATGTGATACTGGCCCCGGCTGCCGGAACCGATCAGCGCGTACTGCAACTGGTTGTTCGCGGCACGAACGGTCTGGATCGCGGGCGCGCCTTCAGCGCGGCGAGTGGACGCGGCGGCCACCGTGGCGGCGCCGGCGAGCTTGACGACGTCCCGGCGTGTCGGATCGGCTGGAGTTTTCGGCATGGACGACCTCCCTGGTCTTCGAACTTAGAAATACCAGTGTAAGGACTTTCCCCCTACCGTGCAAATACCCCGCCCCGGCCATGCCAAACTGAAATCTGCTCACCCCATGCTCCGCATCACGGTAAACGGAAAAGCCCAAGAAATCGCCGCCCCGGCCACAATCGCCAGCCTCCTCCAACACCTGGGAGTTCCCGCCGATCGCGTGGCCGTCGAAATGAATCGCGTCATCGTCCGCAAGCCGGCCTGGGACTCCACCCCCATCCCGGATGGCGCGGAGTTCGAGATCGTCCATTTCGTGGGGGGCGGCGCCGGGAAGCCTCAGAACCCGACGCGGCGCATGGACCCGTCAGCAACTCACTGGCTCAACTCGTGACAGGCCGTGCAGACGATGGTGGCCCGGTGCTCCTTGTGGCAGGCGATGCAGTCCTTCATCGACGCCCCCCGCCCAACCTTCATCACGTCCATGCCCGCCACATCTCCGTGGCACCCGGAGCATTCAAGCTTCGCCGCCACATGCCGTGCATGACTGAAAAACACCAGGTCCGGCAATCGCAGCACGCGCCGCAGGGGAATCTTCCGGTCCGCGATCTCCGTGTGGCATACCCGGCACTGCGCCACGGTGGGAAATCGAGCCCGTTCCGCTGCCTCCGCCCCGGTATGGCACACCGTGCACTTCAGCTTCAGCGCGGCATGTTTCCGGTGGCTGAAGGGACCATCGGGCGCATCCCCCCGCACCGCCACCGCAGCCATCGCCAACACACTGATCTGGACCAGCCTCACCGCTCTCCATCTTAATCCGGCCCCTACGCAGCCGGGCAAAGTCCCCTCAAACATCGCGCGGGCGGCTCCGCCTGAAGTACCATGGTAGTCACCAAATCCGCAAAGGAGATTTCTTCCATGCAGGACAACACCCGGCGCACCTTCATCCGCACGGCCGGAGCCACCATGCTCGCCAGCCAGTGGTCGCGCGTGTTGGGGGCCAATGATCGCGTCAACGTCGCCGTCATCGGCCTGGGCGGCCGTGGCCGCTCGCACGTCAACGAGTACGGCACGCTGCAGAGCGAATGCAACATTGCCGGCGTGTGCGACGTCGATCAGGCCTCGCTTGAGCGCGGTGAAGCCCTGGTCCAGAAGCTCACCGGCCAGAAACCGAAAGGCTTCAGCGACATGCGCCGGGCCTTCGACGACAAGGACATCGACGCGGTCTCCATGCCGCTGCCGAATCACTGGCACGCCTTGGCCACCATCTGGGCCTGTCAGGCGGGCAAGGATGTCTACGTCGAAAAGCCGGCCAGCCACAACGTCTTTGAAGGCCAGATGATGACCGCCGCCGCGCGCAAGTACAAGCGCATGGTGCAGATCGGTTCCCAAAGCCGCAGCATTCCGCACAAGATGAAAGCGATGTCGCTGCTGCACAGCGGAGCCATCGGCAAGGTCTACCTGGCGAAGGGTCTGTGCTTCAAGCGCCGCAAGTCCATTGGCAAGAAACCCGATGGTCCCGTGCCGCCCGGCGTGAACTGGGACTTCTTTCTGGGGCCGGCGCCCATGCGCGCCTTCAACGAGAACCGCTTCAAGTACAACTGGCACTGGTTCTGGGACACCGGCAACGGCGACATCGGCAACCAGGGCGTCCATGAGATGGACATCGCGCGCTGGGGCCTGGGAGTCGACATGCCGCTCTCCGTCGTTTCAACCGGCGGCAAGTTTGCCTACGACGACGATCAGGAGACGCCCAACACCCAACTCGCCAGCTTTGACTATGGCCAGGGACGCCAGCTTGTCTTTGAAGTGCGCGGCCTGCTCACCGGAACCGAAGGCGGGCTGGGCCAGCGCGGCGGCAACTGCATCGGCAATCTCTTCTACGGCTCGGAAGGCTGGATGTCGGTGGATGGCGGCGGCTTCAAGGTCTACAAGGGCGAGACCAACGAACTCGCCATGGAAGAAGAGGCTGCCGGCCGCGACACCGCGGTCCACATGCAGAACTTCTTCAAGGCCGTCAAAAGCCGCAACCACAACGATCTTGGCGCCGATGTCGAAGTGGGGGCCGTCTCCGCCGCCCTCTGCCACCTGGCCAACATCAGCTACCGTGTGGGACGCAAGCTCAACTTCGACCCGCGCACGCAGAAGTTCACCGGCGACGCCGAAGCCAACAAGATGCTCACCCGCGATTACCGCAAGCCGTACGTCATCACGGAGAAGGTCTAAGTCCGCCAGGTTTTGACGCCGCTTCTTTCCGCGCTTGAGCTTACCAAGAGCTTTGGCGCCACTAATCTCTTCCGGGGCGTCTCCTTCACACTCAATGAAGGGGAACGCCTTGGCCTCATCGGTCCCAACGGCTCAGGGAAGTCGACGCTGCTCCGGATTCTCGCCGGCGCCGCGGAAGCGGATACGGGCGAGGTCGCGCTTCGCAAGCACGCAACTCTTGCCTATGTCGCCCAGGAGTCCGTGTTCGGGCCGGATCTCACCGTGCGCGGAGCCGTCGAACAGGCCCTGGCGGCGGCCGCGGTTCCCGAGCTCGACCACGAAGCGCGCATCGCCGAAACCCTGGGCCGTGCCGGTTTCACCGATGTCTCAGCCCGGGCGGCCGATCTCTCCGGCGGCTGGCGCAAGCGTCTCGCCATCGCACAGGCGCTGGTGCGGGCGCCGTCGGTGCTGCTGCTCGATGAGCCCACCAATCACCTCGACCTGGCTGGCATCGATTGGCTCGAAGACATGCTGGCCGATGCGCCCTTTGCCGCCATCGTCATCAGCCACGACCGCTATTTTCTGGAAGCCATCACCACCGCCACCGCGGAACTCAACCGCGTCTACCCCGAAGGCATTCTCCGCTTCCCCGGGCCCTACTCCGAGTTCCTTGAGAAGCGCGCCGCGTTCCTCGATGCCCAGGCGAAACAGCATCAGTCTCTCGCCAACCGCGTTCGTACCGAGATCGAATGGCTCCGCCGCGGAGCCAAGGCTCGCACCACCAAGTCGAAAGCCCGGATCGGCAAGGCGAATGAGATGATCGCCGGTCTCAAGGATCTGGACACTCGCCGCCGCACCGCCACCGCCCGCATCGATTTCACCGGCAGCGACCGCCGCTCCCGCCGCCTCATCGAATTCGAACAGGTGAGCATCGCCCTCGGCGGGCGCACGCTGTTTCAAGACCTGGACCTTGTGATCACGGCCGGCAGCCGCGTGGGCCTCATCGGGCCGAACGGCAGCGGAAAAACCACGCTCCTACGCCTCATCCAGGGGCAACTTCCGCCGGATGACGGCACCCTGCGCCGCGCCGAAGCGCTGCAAATCGCCGCTTTCAGCCAGCACCGTGAGCTTGATCCGGAGTTGCCGCTGCGCCGCGCCCTCGCCCCGGAAGGCGATTCCGTCATCTACCGCGGCCGTGTGGTTCATGTGGCCGGCTGGGCGGCGCGATTCCTGTTCACGGCCGAACAGCTCAACCAGCCCGTGGGCCGCCTTTCCGGCGGCGAGCGCGCCCGGGTCCTCATCGCGCGCCTCATGCTTGAGCCGGCCGACGTGCTTCTGCTTGATGAGCCCACCAACGATCTGGACATCCCGACGCTCGAAATCCTGGAAGAGAGCCTGCTCGAATTCAGCGGCGCGCTCGTGTTGGTGAGCCACGACCGCTATCTGCTGGATCGTGTCTCCACGCTCGTCCTGGGGCTCGACGGCCAGGGCAACACCGGCCTCTTCGCCGATTCCAGCCAGTGTGAAGCCTGGCTGCGCGAGGCGGCCGCGCCCAAGCCCGCCGCGGTCCGCCAGACCCCGCCGCGCGAAACGGTCCAGGAAACCGCCCCGCCGCGGCGCAAGCTCGGATACCTCGAAGCACGCGAGTATGCCGCCATCGAGGAGACCATCGCCCAGGCCGAAGCACGACTGGCCACTCTCCGCAACTCCCTCGAAGATCCCGCCACGGCCCGCGACGCCCGGATGCTCGCCGAGACTTATGCCGCCTTTGAAGCCGCCCAGCAGGAGGTCGACCGGCTCTATGCCCGCTGGGCCGAACTCGAAGCGAAAGCCAACGGGGCGGCCAACGAGGCCTAGAGAGCAGATCCTCCCGGGTTCCTTGAGAACTCGTGGCGCGCAGCGCCGCTCACCGTCGCTATAAGGACGAGAGCAAAATGCGCTCGCAAAGTGAGGATTCTTCCATGACCCGTTTCACCACCCTGCTGTTTGTCCCTTTTCTCGCCCTGGCGCAGGAGAAGGAATCCAAGGAAAAAGACCCGATGGAGCAGATCCCTTGGGAGTACGGCCCCACCGTGTCCAAGGTGGGCAGCCAAGGCGAAATCAAAGTTCCCAAAGGTTACCGCTTCGCGGGAGCCGCGGGCGCAAAGAAGTTCTTGACACTTACAAGAAACATTCCTGGGGGACGCGAGTTGGGCATTCTGGAGCCCACGAAAGGCCGTTGGTTCGTTATCTTTGAATTCGACCCGTCCGGCTATGTCAAAGACGAGGAGAAATCGAAACTGGATCCCGCCGCCATGCTCGCGTCGCTCCGCGAAGGGCAGCAGCGAGGAAACGAGGAACGGCGCAATCGAGGCCTGGACACACTCACCATCACAGGCTGGGTCCAGCCGCCGCACTACGATGAGACCACCCACAATCTTGAGTGGAGCCTGCATGTCGATGCCAGCGACGGCGGCAGTTCAGTGAACCACAGCACGCGCTACCTGGGCCGCCGCGGCGTGATGGAGGTAGGCCTTATCCTCGGCCCCGGGGATCTTGAGGCCGCCATGCCTGCCTTTCGCGAGGTGATGTCCGGCTTCAACTACACACCCGACAACCGCTACAGCGCCTTCGTTGAGGGCGACAAGGTGGCCGAATACGGCCTCACTGCCCTGATCGTCGGGGGCGCCGCCGCCGCGGCATCCAAGAAAGGGCTGTTCAAAGGGCTCTGGAAGATCATCGGCTTCGGCGTCGTAGCCTTGGGCGGCTTGATCAAGAAGATCTTCGCCCGCAAGGAACCTGAACCGGAAGCGGAAAGGGCCTGAACCCTGCCGTGCCCCTGATTGGCGGGGTGGAGTTTGCCGCCGTTCTGGCCGTTCTCTACGTGCTGGAATGCGTGATCGAACTCCACCCTCATGACCTCGTTTTCACCCAAAGCGGCCGGCGCTACCGGGCCCGCCGGCCTTGGCTCTATCCCAGCAATGGCGATTGGGGCTGGCTGATTCTCAACCCCTTCCGTCCCGCGGCTATCCGCCTCCGAACCTCGGTCCGCGCCGCCAGCCAGGAACTGCTCGACACTCGCTCGCTCAGCCGGCGCGTTGCCACCTTCCGCGCGGCCACTCGCAGCCTTCGCCTCACCATCTCCCTCCATGCGACTGTCTTGCTGGTGCTCTGCCCCATGGCCGTCGCGGTGCTGGGCCTGCGCGCGATTCTCATCCCCGCCGCGTTGCTCTCATTTCTCCTCGCCGCCCTCACGGCGTCGCTGTTCCATCGCGCCTGGAAGCAGTTCGGCCCACCCCAAACCCCTTGGCCCCAGCTTGTGAAGATGACCATCTATCCCATCGCCTCCCTCCGCGCGCTCGACCAACTCGCCCTGCCGCTCCTCAATGACTGGCATCCCCTCGCACTGGCCGTGCACTTCAACCATCAAGCCGCCGCCGCCCGCCTCTACCGCTCCGCCTGGGCGGCGGCCCATTTTGGACCCAACCCCGCACCCGCGGGCGTCGAGAGCCTCACCCAACTCCTTCAGGACAGCGGCCTGGACCCCACCCCCCTCATCCGTCCGCCCACGCCCTGGGACCCCACCTGCGTCACCTATTGCCCCAACTGCCAGGCTCAGTTCGTACTTCGCGCCGGCACCTGCACCGATTGCTCCGGAATCACCCTCTGCCCGTTCACAACCGCGCGAACACTCGCGGCGCATCCGTCTCATGGATGACAATAGAGAGACGATGCCAGACAACCCGATGGACTCGCCGGAGTCCCACGGCGTACCCACCCCGATTTCCGCCGAATCTGCTGTTCACGAATCTGATGCGACCCGGGAAGAGACGCCCGCAACGCCCGATGCCGCCGCGGGACCATCACCCTGGGGACTCGTCCTCGCCTGTTCCATCCTCGGAACTCTCTGCCAGACCGGCCAGGCTCTGGTCCCTGTGCTGCGCCAAGTCTTCGGACAACGCCTTCCCTACGCCGGCACTGCCGTGGCCTATGCCGAAGCGGCTCTCCATTACGGCTTTGCCCTTGGTTGCATCGCCGCCATCGGCATCGCGGGACGCCTTGGCACACGGGCCGCGCTCACCATCTCCGCGGCTATTCTCGCTGTTGGAGGCGGCGCGCTCGCCGTTGCCGTCACGCAGGAAAGGGCCCTGCCCCTGGCCTGCGGCGCATTCGCTCTGGCCAGTGGATTCCTGCAACCAGCGGCTTTTGCCGCCCTGGTGCGGGCACACGGCCAGAAGACCTGCGGTGTGGCCATCGGCACCATGGCGATGCTTTCCGGCGTCATCGGCGCCGTGGTCGCCTTTGCAACACAGAGGTTCGCCCCGCTCGAAGACGGCTTCGCAAAGCTGCTCAACACCACCGCAGGTATCGTGGCCGGGCTGGCCGTTCTGGGCTGGCTGTTCGGCCGCTGGGTCATCGGATCCGGCGAGGAAGCTCCGCATCGGCCCGGTTTCCGCACGCCGTCCCTGGCGCTCTCGGGCATTCTCGCGGCGGCCGCCGCCATGTTCCTGGTCGCTCTCTACCAGAACGTCCTTTACTCGAAAAATGTCCCCGATACGGGCGGATTCCGCACCGCCTCCCAGTTCTCTTCATTCGGCCTGACCGTGGCGGTCGCCGGTCTGCTGCGCACCCTCGGCGGCGGTTTCCTTTCGGACCTGGCCGGGCGTGTGTCGCCGCGAGCCCGTCTGGGCCTGCTGGCCGTGACGCTCACTCTTTGCGCCGCATCAGGATCCCTGGCCGCCCTTGGGAAAGCGCCCCAACTGGTGCTCGCCGTATTTGTGATCTCGCTGGGCCTGGCTCAGGGGGTCATGCCCGGCGCCATCGCCGCCAGCGCCAACTCCGGGACGCTCACCGTCTGGTTCGGGGCCGTGCTTCTGATGGGTCCTCTTGTGAACGAGTTTGCATTCTGGGCCCGGCTGCCGGCGGGCTACGTGATGCTTCCGGCCGTGGCGGCGGCGCTGCTGCTGGCGCTGGCCCTGCGAACGCCCCGGCAACCGGCGCTTTCCCAATAGGAGGCCAAGCTTCCGGGCTGGTTGCTTCACCCCGAGTGTACTGCCCGGACTGTACCGGCAAGACCGTCTAAACTCTGCTAAACTAAGAGTGTTAAGAAGTAGACTCCGTAGCGCAAGCTCCTTCCTGCCTGCCTGTTCCACTCCTTCCCCCAAAAATCTGAATGAACCACTTTTCCGCGCTCTCTCTCAATTCCGCCCTCAAGGGCAATCTCGCCCGGCACGGCTTCGTTGTACCCACGCCAGTGCAGGCACAGTCCATCCCGCCCAGTCTTGAAGGCCGCGACGTGGTCGCGACGGCCCAGACCGGCACAGGCAAGACGCTGGCATTCGTACTGCCGATCCTTGAACAACTCGCCGGCCGGGAGCAACCCGCCGGCCGGAAAACTCCCGGCGTGCAAGCGCTCATCCTGAGCCCCACCCGTGAGCTCGTGATTCAAATCGAGGAGACCTTCGCCAAACTCGCCCAGGGCACGGGACTTCGGACCGCCGCCGTCGTCGGCGGGTTAAGCGAACTTCCGCAACTCAAGGCCCTGCGCAAAGGCGCGCAAGTGGTCATTGCCACCCCCGGCCGCCTGGAGGATTTTCTCGACCGCGGACTGGTGAACCTGGGCAACGTGCGCATCGCCGTGCTCGATGAAGCCGACCGCATGCTCGACATGGGCTTCCTCCCCGCCATCCGCCGCATCCTCGACCATGTTCCCGGCAATCGCCAGACGCTGCTCTTTTCGGCGACCATCGAGAAGTCCGTTGCCGGCCTCATCGGCTCCTATGTCCGGAATCCGGTCCGCGTCGCCATCGGCGCCGTCACCAAGCCCGTGGACCAGGTGGACCTGTTTCTCTACGAAGTGGAGCAGGACAAGAAACTCGGCCTGCTCACCCGGATGATCGGCGATGAATCGGGCAAGTTTCTGGTCTTCTCCCGCACCAAACACGGTGCCGACCGGTTGGCGCTCCGGCTCAAACTGGCCGGCATCTCCTCCACCTGCATCCATGGCGGCCGCAGCCAGAACCAGCGCAATCAGGCTCTGGGCGGGTTCAAGAACGGACAGTTCCGTGTCATGGTGGCCACCGATGTCGCCGCCCGCGGAATCCACGTCGACGGCATCGGCCACGTGGTGAACTACGATCTGCCCCAGGTGCCCGAGGACTTCATCCATCGCGTGGGCCGCACCGGCCGCGCCGGCGCTCGCGGCACGGCATGGACCTTCGCCACCCGCGCCGAACGCGGCGAAATCCGGAAAATTCAACAGCACTTGGGCGTTCAGCTTACAGGCATTCAACTGGCCACCAGCGGCCAGCCGCCGGAGGCCGCCGGAAACGTCATCTCAATGCCGCCCAAGCAGGCCAGGCGGCCAGCCCAAAGTTTTTCGCCACGGCGCCGCCGCGCCGCACACTGACGCCAGGTTCAACTCCCCGGGTTCAGCGCCAAGTTCAGCGCCAGGTTCAGCGCCAGGTTCAAGGAAGGTCCATGGGCAGGCACCCGGAGTTCGCCATGCCCCCGCATCCCCGCCGATTTCGTGAAGAACACCCCCCGTCCGCCGCTATATAATGGTCCGGCAACTCCACGTAGTAATCGAAACCGGTTGCAAGGAGCTCCCCTTTTGAAGAATTCGGCCCTGGCGCTTCTCGCCCTCTTCGTTTCAGCCATTCCCGCGTTATCCCAGACCGCCAACGCCACACTCAACGGCGTGGTCCGGGACGCCTCCGGCGCCATCGTGCCCAACGTGCGGATCTCGACCCGGAACGTCCAGACCAACGTCATCCGGCAAACGGTCTCGAATTCAGAGGGCCGCTATGCCGTCTCGGACCTTGTGCCCGGCAATTACACCATCTCCGCCTCGTACGAGGGTTTCAAGCGGCTTGAGCGTGGCGGCATCGCGCTCCGCGTCGGCGACCGCGTATCGATCGACCTGAATCTCGAACTGGGCGCGCAAAGCGAGCAGGTATCGGTGACCGCGGAGGTTCCTCTGCTGCGCGTTGACGACGCGCAAACAGGGCTCGTCATCGACAACCGGCGCATTCAGGAACTGCCCCAGTACAATCGCAACCCGCTCGCCTTCGCGCAGTTGACGCCGAACGTCAACGGCACCTCGGATCAAGGCGGATATTCGGGCGACTTTCGCATCAACGGCGGACGCACCGCGCAAGCCGAGTACGTGATCGACGGTATTCCCGTGACCACCGGATATCGCCACGACGTCCCGCCCTCGGTGCCGTCCATGGAAGCGATCAGCGAATTCAAGGTGATCACCAATGGGCTCTCCGCCGAATACGGGCGCCTGTCGGGCGGCCTGGTGACTCTGGTCACGCGCGCTGGAACCAACGCCTATCACGGATCCCTCTACGAGTTCTTCCGCAACGACAAGCTCAACGCCAACGACTGGAACTCGAACCGCTTCGGACGCGCCAAGGGCGTGTTCCACGACAACGTCTTCGGCGGAACGTTCGGCGGCCCGGTACGGATTCCGAAGCTTTACACCTAAATTATGCACCGATGGAGACGCGGGCCACCTGAGTGATCGGCGTCGCGTCGGTGCTTGATCGGGCTGTTGACTTGGCGTAGCGTCTTGCTGAGGTGATGTTTTCCGGTGCCTCTCTGTAAG
>VFZY01000139.1 GCA_016870915.1 Acidobacteriota bacterium
ACAGAGAGGCACCGGAAAACATCACCTCAGCAAGACGCTACGCCAAGTCAACAGCCCGATCAAGCACCGACGCGACGCCGATCACTCAGGTGGCCCGCGTCTCCATCGGTGCATAATTTAGGTGGTATCAAGCCCGCCTAGCAGGTGGCGGTTGGCGAAGTTAAACGCGGACGCGCGGAATTCCAGCGGGAGCTTCTCGCGCAGCAGATTGAAGGTCTTGCTGACGGCCAGGTCCTCATTCAACTGCCATGGCTGGCGCATTTGGGCGATACGCGCTGGAAGACTGCCATACACAAGGTTGGGCGGCTGGACGAAGGCGGCGCGATTGAGATAGGGGCTCGTCTGGACCTTCGAGTTCCAGTTCGGGTTGTAGAGCGCCTGTCCGGGCACCAGCGAGCAGCGTGAGGCGCCCGCTCCGAACATGTTCTGCTGGCAACCCACGCCGATCGCGGTGCCGCTCTGATACCGATGCACGGCGCTGATGGACCAGTTGCCGAGAAGGGCCTCGCCGAAGCCGTGCAGGGACGAGGCGAACTTCTTGCCGCGTCCGAACGGCAAATCATAGACGTAGCTGATGGCAAGCACCTGCGGGCGCCATGCGCCGTCCACCACTTTTTCCGTCAATCGCGAGTAGACGTTCTGGGCCTCCGTGCTGCTCAGCCACTTGGAGTAGGTGTACGAGAACAGTGCGTAGAGCCCGCCGCCGAAGCGCTTCTCGAAGCTGGTTTCAAGCGCGTTGTAGGTGCTGTGGCCCGCAAGTGAGGTGCCATTCACCGTGGTGTAGTGGGGAAACGGCCGCAGCGCCTGATTCAACTGAAGATTGAGCGGATAACCCGCGTAGGGAAGGCGGAAGCCGTTGGCCGCCAGGATGGGGTTGTTCATGATGGCGCTCAGTGGGCTGCTCAGCAGGGTGCCGTAGATGCCCAGGAACTTGGGATCAAGCTGGTTGAAGGTCTGTGTGACCTGAGTCTTGACGCCGTAATTGGCGTGGAAGCTGGCGCGCCACAGGGTGTTTTCGGTGAATGCGTGCTCCAGCGTGACGTTGTAGTCGGTGTAGTAGCCGGGCTTGCCCGCTTCACCGGTCTTGTAGGACGGGGCCTGGAAATTGGCGATGGAGGGTCCTATGCGCGGCGGGCGCGTGGCTTCCACCTGGGCGCGTTGCTCAAGAAAGCCATTCGCAAAACGGAATGAGATGCCGTTTGAGAGGAAATTGCCTTGCGCGCTGAAGTTGCCGCCGAAGCCCTGGATGCCAGTGTCGGCGTTGTTGTCTTCGCGGATGCTATCGAAAACAAGGGAGCCGCCGGCACGCAGGACGGTCTTTGGGCTGAGTTGATAGGCCAGCCCGAGGCGCGGGCCGAAGCCATTCTTGCGCACGTTCTGGAGGCGGCTGCGCCCACCGCGGCCGGGCCCATCGCCCGCGAACTCCAGGGCGCCAGGCAGCCCGCCGGCCTCAGGGTTGGCGAGGGACGGGTTGAAATTGCTGTTCTGCCGGTTCGCCTCCATGCGGCCCAGGGGTAGTTCGTAGCGCAGACCGGCATTGAGCGTCAGCTTGTTGGTGATCTTGAAGTCATCCTGGACGTACCACGAGTAGTACTTGTAGATGAAGTCGATGTCCGCTCCGTAGTTGAAGTTGCCGCCGCTGGCCAAGCCCAGCAGGAAGCCCGCATAGGGGATTCCGGAGTTGGCGATGCTCGGGATGCCGGTGGTGGCCGCGGCGAAATTCACCTGTCCGGCGCAACTGTTGCAATCGATACGCCGGTAATTGACACGCATGAACTGGAAACCGAATTTCACGTTGTGGCGGCCGTGCAGCCAGGTGAGTTGCTCCGACGCGTTGTAGGTGCGGCCTGGCGACGCCGTGTTGACCTGGCCGCCGTAGTTGCCGAACTCAGTGTTGTACTTGGTGTAGTTGGGGGCTTTATCCGCGCTGACACCCGGCATCAGCGTGGCATTCCGGTAGTTGTTGTCCAGCCGGAGGTTCGGCCCCTCGCCAAGGTTCCGTTGATTGACGCCGAAGGTGAAGTGGTTGAGGAGATTCGGCTTGATGACGACGTCGCTGTTGACGCGGTAGTACTTGGTGACGCCGAACTCCTGGAAGGCTTCGGCGAGCGGGCCGGGGATGGGTCCGGTAAGGGTGTAGTTGTCGAAAAACTGCCGGCTGAAGAGTCCGTTGAAACGGACGTTGTTCGAGAGGTTGTAGTCGAACTTGCCCGAATAAACGCTCTGGAGGGTGCCGGGCACGCGGCTGCCGCCAATGGTGTTGAAGCGGGTGCGGGTGTTGAGGAATACGTTGTTCGGCAGATCGGGCGCGGGGAGTTGCGCCAGAATTGTCTTGGCGATGGGGTGGATGCGTTCCGGGCAGATGACATTGAGCACGCCGCGGCACTGCATCCGCTGGCGGCGTGAGGCGTCGGCGATCAGTGTGTTGCCGTCGAAGGGGTCGTACAGCGGAACCACGCCCTGGGCATTGGTGTAGCGTCGGAAGTCGCCGTTTCGAAACTCATCAATAGGAAGCGTGATGAGCCCCGCGCTATCGGAGGCCTTGGCGCGCGAGACCTCGCCGGCGATAAAGAAGAACGCCTTATTGTGGCCGTCGTAGACCTTGGGCAGCACAATAGGGCCGCCCAGTGTGCCGCTGAAAAGGCTCTGGCGCTGCAGGCGGGCGCCGGCCGCGCCCCAGGTGAATCCGCGCGCGTTCATGTGTTCATTCCTGTGCTGAGCCATGAAGCTGCCATGCAACTGATTGGTGCCCGACTTGGTGGTGTAGTTGAGCACGCCGTTCGAGGTGCGTCCGAACTCGGCGGAGTACGCCCCACTCTGCACCTTGAACTCTTCGACGGCATCAGCGCTGACGACGCGCATCTGGGGATCGTTCCGGCGTTCGCTCATCGATTCTGCGCCGTCGACCAGGAGGCTGGCGCCGTTCTGAACGCCGCCGGCGATGCGCGGGCTGCCGCCGCCGGTGTCGGGGTCATTTTGAATGTTGAGAATAACGCCTGGCACCAGGCCTGCGAAAGCTAAATTGCTTCGAAGCCCGCCGTTGATGAACAGGGGCAGCTTCTGGATGGCCCGGTTGTCGACCACGCGGCCCAGGTCCGTGCGGTCGGTTTGAAGCAGTGTGGCCTGGCCCGTGACTTCGATGGTCTCCTGCACGGCGCCAATCTGCAGTTGCACATCGATTCGCGCGGTGGTGTTCACTTGAACCTGGATGCCGCCCACCTCGGCGCGCTTGAAGCCCGGCGCTTCGACTGTGAGAGTGTATCTGCCCACTGACAGGTTGACGAAGCTATAGGAACCTTCAGCTCCTGACCGTTGCGACTGGGACAACCCGGTGGCTGGCTGTTGAAGCGTGAGCAGCGCGCTTGCAACCGCGCCGCCGGATGAATGCCTCACGGCCCCGGTGATGGTTCCGCGGTCCTGCGCCAGGACGCCCGCGCAGAACATGGCCAAAAGTGCAGTTCCTCGGAGCATGTATTACAACCTTCCGCCCGCGAAGGGCTGGCCTGATTATACGCCGCGCATCGGCTGTGACACACTGAGGGGACGATGTTGAGTCCTGCAGTTGTTCGATCCGGTTTGTGTGCACTGCTGGCACTGGTGCCGGGTGCCGCGCAACAGCGGCCCGCGCTGCCCGCGCCGATGGGAGTTCCCGCACCTGGCCCGGCGGGGGACGGCCCCTACGCACCGCAGCCGATTCTGCCGGGCGGCGTGGTCATTCCGCTGTTTCCCGCCGGGTCGTCATACCTGAAGGCAGACAAGGTGCGTGAGGCCGAAGTCTACAACATGAGCCAAACGGTCCCGGGGCGCATCGGGAGTATTGTGAACATTCACAACCCGTCCATCGAGTGGCATCCGGTGGACCGGAGCCTGAACACCGGGTCAGTCATCATTCTGGTGGCGGGCGGCGGGCACAACACGTTGAACGTGGGCAGCGAAAGCGCCGATTTCGTGCCCTTCTTCTACAACTACGGCATCAACACGGTGATCCTGCGGAACCGGTTGCGGCGCGATGGTTACGATCCCCGCGTGGACGCTGTGAACGATATGCTTCAGGCCGTGCGAGTGGTGCGGGCTTACGCCAGGGAGTGGAACGTGGACCGGAACCGGATCGGAGTGATGGGCTTCTCCGCCGGGGCGGAACTCACGTCGTCCGCCGCGGTGCTCTATGACGAGTTCGACAAAAAGAACAGCGATCCGGCGGACCCGTACGCGGGAATCACATCGCGGCCGGACTTTACGGGCATCATCTATCCCGGTCCATCGCCGTTCACGCGCTCGCGCACAGCGCCCAACGCGCACGCGCTACAGCACCCAATGGTGCCGCGCAATGTTCCGCCGGCATTCCTGATGTGCGCCAGTTCCGGGGACCGCATCCATGCACTGTGGGCAGTTGAGTATTACATGGCGATGCTGGCAGTGGGGGCGCCGAACATCGAGATGCACATCTACGGCAACGGCAGGCACCCCGGGGATCCGCTGGCGGACGGGTCACGGATGACGGGCGGGCTGACGGATCGGACAGGCACGCCGTTTGGGACGTGGCAGCACCGGTTCATCGATTGGTTCCGGGACCTCGGCTTTCTGCAGAAGCCGGGTGTTGAGACCAAGGCAGCCAAGGACTTGGCGCTCTACCTGAGCCAGCCTCTGCCGCGGCCGTTCGGTGCCGGCGCACCGGCGCCTGCGGCTCCGAAAAACTGAGTTGTAAAAAACTCGTACCACGCTGTAACGAATGTGACGTACAATTCACCACGGTAGGTCTGGAGAATTTCCGGACCTAATCTTCCATAGTCAGCCAAAGGAGAATCCAATGAAACAACTTTTCGGAGCCGCCGCCGCTCTTGCGTGCGGTCTTAGTCTGTAAGCGCAGAACCACAACTGCGCTTCTCTTCCGAACGCGGCGATGCTCAAGGTGGCGTTGAACGCGGCGCCCGGCGTGGGCGGCACCGTCGGCGGCCTGTTCAACGGTGTCCGGATGTGGGCGGCGGTGGTGAACCGGGACGGAGAACTCTGCTCGGTGTCGGCCTCGACGGCGGACCCGACGCAGGTGTGGCCCGGTAGCCTGAACATCGCCAAGCACAAGGCGTTCACGGCCAATGCGTTCAGCCTGGATGTGCTGGCCCTTTCGACGGCCCGTTTGTATACGTTCACGCAGCCGGGGCATTCGCTGAACAGCCTGGGACAATCGAACCTGTTCGCGGCGAACTTTCTGGCCCGTCCTGGGAATCCGGAGCAGGGCAAGAACCAGATTCAGGGCGGCACCATTTTCTTCGGCGGCGGCGTGGCGATTTACAAGGCCGGCAAAGTGGTGGGCGGTCTTGGGATCAGCGGCGACACGGCGTGCGCGGACCACGAGATCGCCAAGCGTGTGCGGAGTATCCTGACGCTTGATCCGCCCGGTGGCCCCAGTGTGGATGACATCACCTATACGGTGGCCGATGGCGCTGGCGTGTTCACGCATCCGCTGTGCGTGAATACGTTCCGCAACGGCGTTTTCGTGGGCAACGAAGCGGCGGCCAGCGGCTACTAGCTAGCCGGAGAACTGGGGTTTCGCGCCCGGCAGCCTCCCCGTGTGGGGTCTGCCGGGCGTTTTCTGTTTGTTGCTCGAGGTCAAAACACGAACTTCAGCCCGAACTGGGTCTGCCGGCCGGTAGCGGTTCCGTTTGAAAGCTTGCCGAACTCGGGATTGCCGGCGTTGCACGGTCCACCGGCCGGGCCAATGCAGGTCATGTTGCGGGCGCTGGCGGATGGCAGGAAGAAGGTCGGCGTGTTGGTGAGGTTGAAGAACTCGGCACGGAACTGGATGGAGTACCGTTCGGTGATCCGGGTGTTCTTGAACGCCGAAAAATCCCAGTTCACCGAACCCGGGCCACGCACCACGCGGCGCGCGGAGTCGCCCAGCAACTGGATGGTGGCGCCTGTTGAACTGCGCACGGTGCCAGGCACCTTGAATGCGTTGGGGTTGAAGAAGTTGTCCACGCCGCGCCCGCTCTGCACCTGGATGGGCTGGCCGGCCACGCGGTCGGGCATGTTGAACGTGTTGAAGATGGGCGCCAGACGGTCCGTGCGAAGATCGCTGGGGAACCCGCCGCGCAACGTGGTGATACCGTTCACCTGCCAACCGCCCAGGATCTTGTGAATGCCGCCACCGCCTTTCATCCACGGCAGTTCGTAGCCGTAGCTGGCGACGAAGATCTGCGGCACGTCGATGGGTGCCACGGACTTTTCTCGCGACAGGTTGTACTGGTCGAAAACGAAGCTGGTGCCGCCGTTCTGAGTGAACGCTGACGGGCCCGTTCCGTTGGTCTCGATGTTCTTCTGCACCGTGTAATTGAGCAGGAAGCTGAGCCCGGCGGAGTATCGCTTCTCCACCTTGAAGTTGGCAGCGTGGTAGCTGGAAGTGCCGGTGGAGTCGACGGCCGGGATGGTCCCGTTGACATTGGCATACGGCCGCAGGCGCTGGATGTTACGGCCATCCAGGGCGTACTCAAATGGCACCTGATTCATATGAAGGAACGCGGTGGCCAGATCCCGGCCGCGCGCGGCGCTCAGATTCATTTCAAGCAGCCAGTTCTGTTTCGGCTCGTACTGGAAGCTCAGGTTGGCCTGGTGGAGGGCCGGAAACTTGGCGCCGTTGAAGACCTGTGTGCGGATGGTGCGCACAAACGGGCGGTCGGCGGTGAAACTGGCGAGCGTGGTGTCACTGGGGGCCGCAACAATGGGCGTGTTCAGTGTGAACGGCGGCCGCACCGTGCTTTGCGCGCTGATCGTCGGCACCGAAAGCGTGGGCGTGTTGGGATTGTTGCCGGAGAACTGGGTGGTCTCCTGGTTCTGATCGCGCAGGCCGAAGAAGATGCCGTAGCCGCCGCGGATCACCAGCTTTGAGTTCCACTGGTAGGCGAAGCCGCCACGCGGCGCCCAGTTGTTGTGGTCGGCATCGACAATCGCGCGCGAGAAGGCCCCGTCGCCCGGAAGCTGGAAGCGGCCCGTGCGCAGGTTGAAAAGACTGCCGCGGTTGCGTGCGTCCACCGGCTGGGTATAGAGTTCGTAGCGCAGACCCAGGTTCAGCGTCAGGCGCCGGGTCACCTTCCAGTCATCCTGGAAATAGGCCCCGCCGTAGAGCCAACGGTGCCGGCCCCAATCGAGCATTTGGGTGCCCTGAATCGTCGAAGGGAAGCCGAGAAGGAAGTCCGCCAGAGGGGCACCGGAGCCCGGCCGGTCCGAACTCGACGTGAAGATAGACCCGAACACAAACTCTCCGTAGAACGGCGAGCCCTTGAGCACGTTGTACTGGTACCGGCGCACGTCGACACCAGTCTTGAACGTATGGTTGCCGCGGGTGATATTGATGTTGTCGTTCCACTGGAAGGTGTTTTCGATGTTGTAGTTCGAAGATCCGCCGCCCCAGCTCGAGAACTGTTGCGACCCGCTGATGTTGCCGGAGAAGTTGAATGCAATCGACGGGAAGCCGCGATCCGGGAACGGGAACAGCGCCAGCCGGTTCGAATCGGCGAAGGCGGCTCCGGTGGGCGCGTCACCCACATCGGATCCGTTGTGCCGCACGAAGCCCATGCGGAATTCGTTCACCACGGTTGGCGAAAAGATGTGAGTGTCGTTCAGCACGACGTGACGTGAGAAGTCGATACGCCGTGATCCGCCACCAATGAACCCTTCGAAGCCGCCGGGGATGGGCTGCCGCTGGTTCCACATCGAGTACCGCATGTAGAGGTTGTTGTTGGACGCCAGACGGTGATCCATGCGCAGGTCGCCGCGGTCGCCGCGATACCGGTTGGGCCGTTGGCGGAAGAAGTTGCGGCTCTGCGCGCCGGTGGTGCCGAAGTTGGCACGAGGCACAAGGGCGGCGACCGCGGCGGATGTGCCGTTGATCTGCGCGGCCGGGATGCGGTTAGCGGCGAAAGGCGTCCCGATGACGGTGTTCGCGGGGCCCACCCGGCGGCTGTTCGGATCGAAGATCAGGTTGTTGTAGGCCGCGAAGTCCCCGGTGCGGAAAGCGTCTGGCGGCACGTCAAGAATGGAACTGGCGGCTTGCTGGCGAATCCTCGTACCTTCATAGTCGGTGAAGAAGAAGGTCCGGTCGCGCAGAATGCGGCCGCCCACGGCATAGCCGAACTGATTCTGGCGGTACTTGCCCTTCCGCTGTCCGGCGGAGTTTGTGAAGAAGTTCGTCGCGTCCAGCTTGTCGTTGCGCAGAAATTCGAAGATGCTGCCGTGCAGATCATTTGAGCCGGATTTGATGGTGGCGGCGATCACAGTGCCCGCCGAATGTCCGAACTCAGCCGAAAAGTTATTGGTCTTCACTTTGAACTCTTGCACGGCATCCACTGACGGCGTGTAGGCGGACCCGGCCCGGCCCACTGCACCCGCGTTCTGCACCGTATTGTTCTCGATACCATCCAGCATCACTTCGTTCGATGAGAACCGGCCGCCGCCGCCCACGAACGGCAGGTTGGACCCCATCCCGAACATCGGCGTGGTATTGCCCGCCAACAGACCCAAAGCAAACGGATTCCGCCCGTTCAGCGGCAGTTCCAGGATCTTCTTGTTCTCAATCACCTGGCCCAACGCCGAACTCGATGACTCGAGCAGAGGAGTCGCGCCGGTCACCTCCACCACTTCCCGCACCTCGCCCGGCTCCAGCGTGATGACGATGTTGGCGTCCTGGTCCACGCGGAGATCCAGGCCGCGCAGCGTCTGGCGCTTGAACCCCTGGAGCGTGGCCGTGATCGTGTAATCGCCGATGGGCATGAACGATGCCCTGAATTCACCGCGTTCATTGGTGGCGCCCGTGCGTGTGGCGCCGGTGCCGGTGTGTTGAATGTGAATGGCTGTGCCGGGGATGACGGCTCCCGTCGAGTCCTTCACTTCCAGGTTGATGGTGCCTGTGGATACCTGTGCCAGCGCCGCCGAGGCGCAGATCAAGTACAAAGCGAAATGTTTCATGGCCGAACGATACTCCCATCCAGTCTTCTGTCGTTTCCGCGAGTGCCGCCTACACCCTTGTAGGGGAATCGAGCAGCGGCCTGTTCATCAATGTCGATGCCCAGGCCCGGTTTGCTATTAGCGTACATGTAGCCGCCCCGGATTTCAGGCGCGCCCGGAAACACTTCCCGTGTTGCGGCGGAGAATCGGTTCTCTTCCTGGATGCCGAAGTTGAATGAGGCCAGGTCCAGATGCAGGTTCACCGCATGCCCGATGGGCGATACGTTGCCCGGCCCGTGCCATGCCGTGCGCACACCGAACATCTCGCAGGTGCACTGAATCTTGCGCGCCATGCTCAGGCCGCCGATGGCGGAGATGTGAATGCGGATGAAATCAATGAGCCGTTCGCCCACCAGGTGGATCCATTCGTTGCGGTTGACGAAGAGCTCGCCCATGGCGATGGTGGTGGATGTCTGCTGGCGTAGAACGCGGAACCAGTGAACATCCTCCGGGGCAAAAGGATCTTCCATGAAGAAGGGCCGGTAAGGCTCCACGGCTTTTAGCAGCGTGAGGGCCTGATTGGGAGGCACGCGTTCGTGGACATCGTGCAGCAGTTCCACCTCAAAGCCCAGCCTCGCTCTCAACTGGTCGAACATGCGGATGGTGTTGTTGACGTAGGGCGTCGGTTCAAACACGGGCGACGGCGCCACGCCATCGGGACGCTTCCGTTGTACCTCGCCTGATGTGGCCGCGGTGACACCGTAGCCCGAATAGCCCGGCACGGCCAGTTGTACGCGAACATGGCGGTACCCTTCGGCCATGTAGCGCCGCACCTGGTCCTCCAGGTCCGGGAACTCGCGCGCGCTGGCATGGCAATAGAGGGGCGCCGCCGCTCGCGTTCTGCCGCCCAGAAGTTGATACACCGGCATGTTGCAACGCTTGCCCAGGATGTCCCACAGCGCTCCATCCAGCCCCGACAGGGCATTGTTCAGCGTGACCCCGCTGCGAAAATAGGACGAGACGTAAGCGGACTGCCAGATGTCCTCAATGTCGTCCACGGAACGGCCCACAACGAAGGGCTTCAGATACTGTTCGATGGCCGTCGCCACGGCAAGCGGCCGTTCGCGATGGGTGGCGCAGCCCACGCCATACAATCCCGGCTGATCGGTGAGCACTTTCACCACCACCAGGTGATCGCTGCCTGGCTGCGTCAGGATCACCTTGACGTCGGTGATCTTGACCACGGCCATGCCTCGGCGGGCCTGGGCAGCCGCGGCCTGCGTGGCGGCCGGCAGAGCTGGGGCCAGCGTGATTCCGGCGGCCGCGCCGCCGCCGAACAGGCGTAAGGTTTCTCGTCTTCGCATGGATTACTCCTGGGTGCCTCTACATTATGGTCACGACTCGCCGCGCATCGCGTTGACGCACGTCGTATGCTTTTCCAATGCGCGTTCGTTCAATAGCCATGCTTCTTGTGCTGTTCTCCACGGCCGTGGTTCAACCGCAGTCGAATGGGCCCCTGCAGGATCCGGGCCCCGGCCGTGGCGGTGTTCCGGTGCAGGGCGCGGAGCCGGACGTTGCTCTGGTGGCCAGATTCGACCGTGATGCCGACGGCCGGCTGAATCGCGCCGAGCGCGACGCTGCCCACAACTACCTTTCCGCGAACCCTGAGCTTCGCAAGGTGCGGCGCGGGAGCCGTGCCCGCCCGATGCGCCCTGGAACCCCCGGCCCTGCCTTGCAGCCCAAAGATGTTCCCATGTATCCCGCATCCGTGCCGCTGTACGATGCCGGCACCATCCGGACACTCTTCCTGCAGTTCGAGCATCCCGACTGGGAGATGGAATTGGAAGCGTTCTATCACACCGACGTGTTGATTCCGGCGACGCTGGTTGTCGATGGGCGCACCTATCCACAGGTTGGCGTCTCCTTTCGCGGCAACAACTCGTTTGGGAACGTGCCCGCCGGGCTCAAGCGTCCGCTGTCGATCACCATGGACTTTGCCCGCGATCAGCATCTTCTGGGGTACCGGTCGCTCAATCTTCTCAACTCCAACGAAGCCCCGACCTTTCTCAGATCTGTCCTTTATCTTGATGTGGCGCGTGACTACATTCCGTCGCTTCGCGCTAATTTCGCGCGCGTGGTGATCAATGGCGAGAGCTGGGGCCTGTATGTGAATCAGCAGACCTTCAGCAAGGAAGCCGCGCGACAACTGTTCAACTCAGCCAAGGGCACTCGGTGGAAGTCCCCCAACAACTCGGTGGGCGGCGGATTGTCCTACCTGGGCGAGGATATCGCGCAGTACCGGCGCTGGTATGAGATGAAAGGTTCGGACGACATCCCGGCCTGGAGCGCCTTGGTGCGAATGACCAGGGTGCTGAACACCACTCCGCTTGAGACGCTTGAAGCGGCGCTTGCGCCGGTGATGGACATTGACGAAGTGCTGCGTTTCCTTGCCCTGGACGTCGCGCTCGCCAACGGAGATGGCTACTGGAACGACGGCAGCGACTTTAACGTCTATCTCAACAAGGACGGCCGGTTCCTGGCGATACCGCACGACGCGAATGAAGGGTTCCGCGCACGCGTGGGCAATGGAGAGCATCCCGGCCCGCTGGTAAGCCTGTCGGATCCGGACAAAGCCCTACGCCACAGGCTTCTGGCCGTACCGGCTCTACGCGACCGCTACCTCCGTTACGTCGGCGAAATCGCGGAAAAATGGCTCGACTGGGAACACCTGGGTCCAATCGTTGAGCGATACGAGAGGCTGATTGCCGGCGATGTCGCCCGCGACACGCGCAAACACGATACGGCCGCTGCATTTGCGAACGGCATCCACGGTGTTCCGGGTGCGCCGCCGGCGGCCTCGACCATCCGGGGCTTCGCCGAACTGAGACGCGCGGCCCTTCTGGCGCATCCCGAGATTGTCAGGGTGCGAAGAACGCGATAAAGCGCACGGCCCGCCTCACCGCTGCGTGGGCGCCTTCTGGAAGCTCGCCGAATGTGTGGCCATGGCGTCCCGCATCTGCGACACGATGTCCGAATGCAGCGCCGCAACGTTGAATCGCTCACCGTAATCGGCTTCAAGATGATAAAGTTCCGCCGTCTCCGGCTGATTCGGATTGCGCAGACGCAGCTTCCACGGGCCACGCCGCATTCCGTGCAACGCACCGGCGTGGTAGTAGAAGAAATCGCGTTGCGGCCGGGGCTTGCCCTCCCACAGCAGCGGAGCCAGATCTGTTCCGTCCAGCACAAGCGCCTCGGGCACGGAAGCGCCCGCCAGCCTTGCCAGAGTGGGAAAGATATCCAAGGTCGACGCGACGTCCGCGGAGACCTGGCCCGGCATGATTCGTCCTTTCCAATTAGCGATGAATGGCTCGCGATAGCCACCATCCCACGTGGTCGCCTTGCCTTCGCGCAGCGGACCATTCGATCCCCCGTGGTCGCCCAGTTGAATCGGTGCGCCATTGTCCGAACTGAACAGAATCAGCGTGTCCTGCTCCAGCTTCAGCGCCGAAAGCGTCTTGCGGATCTCACCCACGGACCAATCGAGCTCCTCGACGGCATCCCCGTACAATCCGGCCTTGCTCTTGCCCCGGAAGCGCTCGCTCGCGAACAGCGGCACGTGCGGCATGGTGTGCGCAAGGTAAAGGAAGAATGGCTTGTGCTCGCGCGCCGCGTTGCGAATGAAGGCTGTGGCGTCTTCCGTATAGCGCGCGGTGATTTGCGTCTGATCGGGATCTCGCTCAAGCACTTCTTCATCTCGCATCAGTGGAACGCCGGGCAGAGTCCGGTAGCGGTCAAGCGCCGCGGCGGCTCGCTGAGGGGTTCCCCTGCGCCGGTTGATCTCGTCGTAGACCACATTGGTCTTCAGGCTCATGTCGTTTGAGAACGGAATCCCGAAGTAGCTGTCGAAACCGTGTTTGGTGGGCAGGTACTGGGGCAGATGGCCCAGGTGCCACTTGCCGGTGATGTGCGTCGCGTAGCCGCTGCGCTTCAGCAACTGAGCGATGGTGAGTTCAGAGTCCGGAATGCCGCCGGTGGAATCGGGAAACAGGACGAAGTTCATGCCGCTGCGCACCGGGTAGCGGCCGGTCATCAGCGCCGCGCGGCTCGGTGAGCACAACGGCGCGGCGGAGTAGAACTGGGTGAAGCGAATGCCATCGGCCGCCAGGCGATCCAGATTGGGCGTGCGAATGGTGGGGTGGCCGTAGCAACTGAGGTCGCCGGAGCCAAGGTCGTCGGCGTAGATCAGGACGATGTTCGGGAGCTTGCGGCGCTGGGCCAGCAGCGGTGCGGCGAGCAGAGTTCGGCGGGTCATCGGGTCAGATCCATCGTAACCGGCGGGCCGCCGGAACGGAAAGCCGGCGCCCGGGCTGGGGCTACCTGTAGTTGGCCACCACCGCCGCGGCGATCCGCGCTGCTGTCTTGTTCCGAACGGCGAGAGTGGCTCGGGAATCGGCCAGGAACACCGCGATGCCAATGCGAGCACCGTCAGGGGCGGTCATCACTCCGGTGTCGTTGGTGGCCGCGGTCAGCCCCTTCCACGTTCCGCTGGACCCGGTCTTATGCCCCAGGCTCCATCCAGCACCGAGGCCGGCCTTCAGCCGGTCGGGAAACGTTGCGCAGTCATCCATGGCCTTGAGCAGGAACGCCGTGGACGAGGGCGATAACAGTTCACCAGCCGCAAGACGGCTGAGGAATCGCGCCATGCCTTCCGGCGTGGCTGTATCGCGCGGGTCGCGCCGGTAGGCCTCCCAGGCACGATCGCGCATGGCTTCCGGAACAGCCTTGATGGCGCTGGCCAGCACGGCGGCATCGACGAACTCAGGGCGCCACGTCAGTCCCACGGTCTCGGTCTGCAGGTCACGCTCGTTGCGATCGATGCGCACGCCGGCCACGCGATGGCGGTCCAGGAAGGCCTGCACTCGTCCAATGCCACCCATCCGTGCGGCCAGGATGTCGGCGGCGGCGCTGTCGCTGTCAATGATGGCCCTGCGGACAAGATCACCGATGGTCGTGGGGTAACCCTTGGGACCGATGAGTTCGGCGATCGGCTGGTGGAAGACGCTCAGGTCGGTGCGATGGACGGTGATGGGATCACCGGTCTTCCCGCCCTGCCGGTCAACGCGATCGAGCACCGCGGCTCCGACCAGCAGCTTCATGACGCTCTGGATTGAGAACCGCCCGGACCCCGGAACGCATGTGGTGACGCCCCGGAAGTCCGCGCAGGCGCCCACGCGCCCGTCGAAGTCCGCGGCGATCGCGGCGAATTCCCGGGTTAAGGCCGCATGGTTCAGGTCCGCGGCGGAAAGCGTGGCGGCGAGAAGAAACGGTGTGAGTCGAAGCACGTGATTTCATCATAGTAAACGCGGTCCGCGGCCCATCCGTGGGGGCCCGCGAACTGGGTCCTGGCGCAGTTGTCAGCGCCGGGCCGGTGGTAGAATCCTTGCTGATGTCTCTTTCCCGCCGCAAGTTCACCGCCGGCCTGTCCGCTCTTTCCTATTCGCGCCTTTTGGGAGCCAATGACCGCGTCGGTATCGGCTTCATCGGCTACGGGCTCATCGGCGCCCAGCACGTCCACGACTTCAAAAACCAGAAAGACACGGACATGGTTGCCATGTCTGAAACCTATCAACCGCGTCTTGAGCAGGGCGTCGCCGCCATGGGCGGCCGGCCGAAAAGCTACACCGACTTCCGGAAAATGCTTGAGGACAAGGATGTCGAAGCCGTCGTCGTGTCCACGCCCGATCACTGGCATGCCTTGATGACCATGATGGCCTGCGCCTCCAGCAAGGATGTCTACGTCGAGAAACCCCTCACGCTCTTCGTCAAGGAAGGGCGCTGGATGACGCAGGTAGCCCGCAAGCACAAGCGAGTGGTTCAGACCGGCACGCAGCAGCGCTCCGGCCTGCATTACCGAAAGGCTAAGGGACTCATCAAAGACGGCTATCTGGGGAAGCTCCATTCGGTTCGCATGGGGTCGTTTCGCAATATCATGCCGGGTTTCGGGCGCCCAACCGAGACCATTGCTCCTCGTGAGCTCGATTACGAGATGTGGCTGGGCCCGGCGCCCATGCGTCCGTTCACCCCGCACCGTGGCCTCTATCACTTCCGGTGGTTCTGGGATTTCTCCGGCGGCCAGATGACCAACCTCGCCGCGCACTCCATCGACATCGTGCAGTGGTACACGGAGGTCAAGGGACCCACGTCCGTGGCTTCCACCGGCGGCCGCTTTGTTCTGGAAGACGATGGCGAAACGCCCGATACGCAGGACGCGATCTTTGAGTACCCTGGCTTCACCGCGGTCTGGTCCCACCGCGAAGGCTCCGCCGGCAGGCGCCTGGGTGGCGGGTTGGAGTTCTTCGGTAACAAAGGCTCACTGGCAATCGACCGTGGCGGCTTTGAAGTGGTTCCCGACATGAAGATCGACCCGGCCAACGCCGTTCCCGTCTTCAAGGGGCATCCCACCGGCGGTGTGGCCCGTTCGCAGGCCAAACCTGAGCCGTGGACGCCGGCACTCAAGGAGCCCGGGTCAAGCGACCAGCAGTTTGATCTCCACGTGCGCAACTTCATCGATTGCATCAAGTCACGCCAGAACCCCATCTCCGATGTCGAAGACGGCCATCGCGTGGCGGTGGCGTGTCATTTGGCGAACATCGCCCTCCGCACTGGACGCAAGATCCGCTGGGATGCGGAGAAGGAAGAGATCATCGGCGACCGGGAGGCGGCGGCCATGCTGGTGCGCCCGTATCGCAAACCCTGGGATCAGGTCTTAAGGAGTCTCATCGCATGACACGGCGCAGCTTCTCAGCGTCTCTGGCCGGCGCGGCAGCGGCCACCCTGTCCGCGCAGTCCGCGCCGCGCACCACCATGGGTGTGGCCACCACCTGCTATCTTTCCGCCTGGCGTCCCAAGGATATGTTCGAGTTTCTCGAACACTGCAACGGCCTGGGCGCGGGCGGCGTTCAACTGAGCATCACCACCTGGGAGCCGGAGGCGTTGAAGAAGTTTCGCGCGCGCGCCGAGCAACTCGGAATGTACATCGAGATCTTCGCCGGCCTGCCCCGCGACCCCGCCAGCGCCGACCAGTTCGAGCGCACCATCAAGGCTGCCAAGGACCTCGGTGCCCTCTGCGCGCGTTCGGCCTGTCTGGGCGGCCGGCGCTATGAGACCTTCAACACCCTCGCCGACTGGAAGAAGTTCGTCGCCGACTCCAAGGCCGGTGTCGAACGTGGTGTGAGCATTGTCGAAAAGCACAAGTTCCCGTGGGCGCTTGAGAATCACAAGGATTGGACGGTGGACGAGTTCGTCGCCCTGCTCAAGCAGTATTCAAGCGAGTACCTCGGCACCTGCGTCGACACTGGAAACAACATCGCGCTCCTCGATGACCCGATGGAACTGGTGGAGAAACTGGCTCCCTATGCCTTCTCCACACACATCAAGGACATGGACTATCGCGAGTACACCCAGGGCTTCCTGCTTTCGGAAGTGGTGTTCGGCACCGGGGCGCTCGATATTCCGAAGATGATCCGGACCATCCAGCAGGCGCGTCCCAAAGTGAGGATGACGCTGGAGATGATCACCCGCGACCCGCTCAAGGTGACCTGCCTCACCAGTAAGTACTGGGAGACGTTCCCGGATCGGAATGGCAAGTACCTGGCCGCCATGCTTGACCGTGTACGGTCCCGCAAGCCGGAACGCGCGTTGCCGAAGATGGAAGGGTTGGACCGCGCAGGGCAGCTCAAGTTTGAAAACGACAACGTCAAGCTTTGCCTGGACTACGCACGGCAGAACTACGGGCTCGCCTAAGCTCGCGCCACTGGGCAAGGAATCAGGGTGCTTCGGAATCCCCAGGCGTTGTCGCGCTCAACGGCATCGAATCTCTATCGAAGAACCGGTAAATCGTTGGGAGCACAACGAGTGTGAGCAGCGTGGAAGTGACAAGTCCGCCGATCACGACGATCGCGAGCGGCCGCTGAACTTCAGAACCTGGCCCGGTGGCGAAAAGGAATGGCACCAGGCCCAGCCCAGCCACGGTTGCGGTCATCATCACCGGACGAAAGCGCATCAGGCAGCCCTCTTGAATCGCGTCCCGCACATCGTAGCCGGCTTGGCGCAGGCCGCGAATGCATGAAACCAGCACCACGCCATTCAACACGGCAATGCCCCACAGCGCAATGAAGCCGACGGACGCGGGCACCGACAGGTATTCACCGGAGAGATACAACGCCGCGACACCGCCGATTGATGCAAACGGCAACACCAGGATGATGAGGGTTGCGAACCGGATCGAACGAAAGAGCAGGAACAGGAGGAAAAAGATCATTCCGATGGTCACCGGAACAATGAACATAAGATGGCGCCTGGCGCGCTCCATGTTCTCGAACTGGCCGCCCCAGGCGAAGTAATAGCCGGCCGGAAGCTGAACCTGGCGCTGGATCTTCTCCTTCAACTCAGCGACAAAGCCGCCCAGATCGCGGTCGCGTACGTTGATGCCGACAACGATGCGGCGTTTGGCGGACTCGCGCTTGATTTGCGAGTAGCCTTCGCGGATTTCGATCTGAGCCAGACTGCCTAGCGGAACCTGCGCTCCGTCCGGCGAGGTGAGCAGTATGCGCTGAATGTCGCTGACGCTATTGCGTAGCGCTTCGGGATACCGCACCACGGCCTGAAAGCGGCGTTCGCCCTCATAGATTTCGGTGGCGGCCTTTCCGCCGACAGCGGCCTCAATGGAGTCGTGAACATCGGAGGCGTTAAGGCCGTGCCGCGCGATGGCTTGGCGGTCGATTGTGATGTTGAGATTCTGCTGCCCGGCGACCCGATCGATCTTGATATCGCTGGTTCCTCGAATGGTGTTGGCGACGCGAGCGATTTCAGCGCCCTTCTTGACCATCGTCGCCAGGTCATCTCCGAAGAGTTTCACGGCAACATCGGCACGCACCCCGGTCACCATTTCGTCCACGCGATCCGAGATCGGCTGGGCCATCACGAGGTTCACTCCTGGCAAGGTTCCGATTCGCTTCCGTATCTCATCGGCGATCCGGTCCTGGCTCCACTCCTTGCGCTGTTTGAGCGGTTGAAGCGATCCCACATTTCCGTTTTGAGCCGCGCGTGCGAATCTCCTGGATGCTCGTCCGCATCAATATCGATAGGGGTTTGAAGGCAGCGAAGACCCCTGCGGAGGACAGCACCCAATGGGTGACAAACAAA
>VFZY01000140.1 GCA_016870915.1 Acidobacteriota bacterium
ACAGGCATGTTGTCAGTTTTCGTTTTTGTGCGATGGTCGAAAGAAGCCATCCGCAGGCACTGGCCCGCCCTCGGAAAGGGGATTCTGATCAAATCCGGCACGGGAGTGAGGCGTTGGTGTATACTGTCGGGGTCCGGGAGACCCAAAATGGAAATCCCGGCTTAAGGCGCGATAATCGCCCGAACACCTTGTTTCGGGAGGTGACCGAGTGATCGCCGCGGACGTCGAACCGGTTCCCGTCGTTTCCCGTGGCGGTATTCCGAAATAAAAGGATTCTATGACCCGGCCGGCTCGGCCACCACGGCCTGCGTCAGCGCGTGCAGTTCCCCGGCCCGCCGGGCGGACCGGCTTTCCACGGAAAACCTCAACAGCGGCTCCGTATTCGAAGCCCGCACGTGGATCCAGCCATGGGGCGTTTCGATCTTCAGCCCATCCGTCCGGTCCAGCTTCGCCCCTGGCAGCAGACCCTCCAACCTCTGCATGATGGGCCCCAGACGCCCATGTCCGAACGCCGCCTTCCCGGACCGCCGCTCATACCGCGGCAGCCGGCCGGCCAGGCCTGAGGCCGTCAACCCGGACGACGCCAGACGATCCAGCAAGAACGCCATTCCGGTGTAGCTGTCGCGGCATGCGTGCACAGCCGGGAAAATGACGCCGCCATTCGACCCCTCCCCGCCAATCACCGCCCCCTGCGCCTGCATCGCCTGCACCACATTGGCCTCGCCCACCGGCGAGCGGAAGACCTTCACGCCATGCAGCGCCGCCACGTCGTCAATCACGCTGGACGTCGTCAGGTTCACCGCCACCGGGCCCGGCGTTCGCGCCAGAACCGCGTCCACCACCAGCGCCAGCACATCGTCGTTGTCCAGCACCTCGCCGGTTTCAACGCAGACAGCAAGGCGGTCACCGTCCGGATCCTGCGCGAATCCGATGTCGCAGCCGCGCTCCAACATCAGGCCGCGCAGCGCGCCCAGGCTCTCGCGCGTGGGCTCGGCTTCGCGGGGAAAGACCTGGGTGGGGTCCACGTGGATGGCGTGCAGTTCGCATCCCAGCACGTCGCGCAGGAAGCGGCAGGACATTTCAGAACCGGCGCCGTTCACGCCATCCAGCCCAACGCGGAATCGCCTTTCCCGGATGCGCTCCACGCCGACGTGCTTCAAAACGCGATCGATGTGGAGCCGGGGCGGGGTCAGGGGATCGTCCTGAATGCCGCGCATCTCATCGTTCGACGCCTGGCGGAAACTGCTCTGGTAATACAGGTCGATCAGTTCGGCGCGTTCGTACTGATTGAAGAACAGGCCTTCGCCGTTGAACAGCTTCAGCGCGTTGTACTCGGGCGGGTTGTGAGACGCGGTGATGCCGATTCCGCCGCGGGCCCCGGTGGCCTTGACGTAGACCTGCATGGTGGGCGTGGGCTGCACCCCGACGCGCACCACCTCGCAACCGGCCGCCAGAAGCCCGCACGCCACGGCGTGTTCCAGCATGGGTCCTGAGATCCTTGTGTCGCGGCCCAGCACCACGCGTCCGGCGCCCACATAAGTTCCGAAGGCCTGCCCAAAGGCGGCCGCCAGTGAGGGTGTGAGGAACTCGCCCACCACGCCGCGGACGCCCGACACGCCAATCTTCAGCAGATGCTCGCGCTTCACATGAAGCTCCTCACCTGGTCCATCAGGGATTCGAACAGGGCATTGGGCGGCGCGCCGCGCTGTTCGGCAATCACCCGGATCACGGGTTCCGTCTGGCTGACTCGCACGTGGAACCAGCGGTCTTCCCAATCCACGCGCAGGCCATCCACCATGTTCGCCGCGCCGTCGTCGAAGCGTTCGCGCAATGCCATCATCAGCGCCGGCACGCGCTGCGATGACAGACGGTGGGTCCCTTTGAGCACCGAATACGCCGGGTAACCGGCCAGGACGCGCGACAGGCTGCACCGCCGGGCGCTCATCAGAGAGAGCAGACCCAGCATGGACGCGATGCCGTCGTAGACAAACCGGAACCGCGGCATCATCACCGCCCCCGTGCCCTCGCCCGCCAATGCCACCTGATCGGCGCTGTAGCCGGCCAGCGCGTCAATCGCCGCCTGTCGCCCCACGGGCACCCGCACCACGCGCCCTCCATGCCAGCCCGCCACCACGTCCACAAGCGCCGTGGTCGAAAGATTCGTGATCACCAGTTGGCCGGTCTTGGGCGTCAGCAGATGGTCGGCCAGCATCGGCAGAACCATCTCCTCGGAAGCGGGTTCACCGCGTTCGGAGGCAAAGGCGACGCGGTCCGAATCGGCGTCGAACAGGAAGCCGGCGTCGGCGGCCAGGGGCTCAACCAGAGGGGCCAGTTGCAGCGCCACCGTGCGCCGGTCCGTGGCGGGCTCATGCGCGAACGCCGTCCCATCGAGAGCGGCATTGATCAGGACGAAGCGGAAGCCGTGAAGTTCGTTGAGACGCTTGAGAATGGCGGCCGATGTTCCGTTGCAGCAATCCACCACCACGCGGTAGCTGCGCAGGTCATCGAAATCGAAAGCCGAGGCCAGGTCCGCCAGGTAGGCGTCGATCGCGCCTTCGTCCCGATGGAGACTTCCCAGGCCGCGCCATTCGGCGAAGTCGAACTTGTGCAGGTGGTAGATGTCCAGCAGTTCACCGGCTTCGGCGGTGGAAAGGTAACTTCCGCCCGGTCCGAAGAATTTGAGGGCGTTCCACTCGATGGCGTTGTGGCTGGCGCCGATGGAGATGCCGCCCGCGGCGCCCAGCCGCCGGATGGAGTGCTGCAGCACGGGCGTCGACACCACGCCAAGATCGATCACGTCGCGGCCCGACGCCATCAGCGAAGCGGTTACGCCTTCGCGGATCATCACGCCGCTGGCGCGCGGGTCGCGCCCCACAACCACCGCGCCTTCGCGCTGCAGGAACGTAGCGAACGCCGCCGCGAAATCCAGCACGTGCGCCGCCGTCAAGCCGTTCCCCACCACACCGCGCAGGCCCGCGTGTGAAATGCGGAGCGACTTCGAACGCTCGTTCAAGCCTGTTACCTTCCCTCCAATCGCAGCCGCCCAAAAGACTCCGGCACGTGATAGCCGCGCGACCCGGTGGGCTGCCAGGCGATCTGCACCCGCTTCGGACCCGGTCCCTGCAGGCGGTAGAAGTTCACCCGCATTTCATTGCCATTGGCCGGTGGGCGCGGGTCCAGGCTGGCCAGGGGAATGCGGAACTCGCCGGTCCACACCTTGCGTTTTTCATCCAGACGCGCCTTGACCGTGAACCCAGAATTCCAGCGCCAGCCGCCTTCCGGCAGTGGGTTGTCGCGGTCGATGTCCAGGTCCACCCACTCTCCCCGCGGCGATACCTGCAGTTCGTAGTAGTGGCGGATGCGGTTGAAGTCGGACCCGATGAAGATCTCGGCCACGTCCCACTCCCAGAGCTTGTTGGTCTCCTCCGTGGTGGTGAGCGACGGCCTCGGAAACAACTGCTGATAGTCGCAAATGAAGAGGAAATAGAGGTGCTCCCGCGTCCAGCGCGAGCGGATCTCGGTGCGGTGCCCGGCCACCGCCTCTCCTTCGGGTCCCCGTTCGGTCACCACACCGGCCACGCCTTTCCAGAACGCGGAATTGGGATCCGCCGTGGGCGCGGGCCCGGACGCCGAGTAGCGGCTGGAGATCACGCCGGGGCCATCGGCCAGCAACAGGCCCGCCAGAACAGGGGTAAGCAGGAATGAACGCACAAACTTAGGGTACAGGAAAGAACGCCGCCATCGCCGTGCGCAGTTCCGCCGCGTCCAGAGTCTTGAGATCGTGGCCCGCTCCCGAGACCAGCATCAGCCGCGTGGGCGCGGTGAACAGCTTCACCGCGGCTTCCATCTCAGCCGGCGATCCGAACGGGTCGCGCGTTCCGTGCGCCAGAAAAACAGGCACGGCAATCCGCGGGAGATGTTCCGTGCGCGGCTTCTCCGGCTGCCCCGGCGGATGCAGCGGATAGGACAACAGCAGCAGCCCCTCTGCCGCCGCGGGCTCCTCGGCAAGCAGCATGGAGGCCTGGCGGCCGCCGTAACTCACGCCACCCACGATCACGGGTCCGCCGGCGCGCGCCCGCAGTTCCGCCACCGCATCACGCAACCCCTGACGGTCCGCCGGACCATCGGAAGGCCGCGGAGGCCCCGAAGGCCGTGCGCGCCGGAATGCCAGATTGTGGCGCACCACCTGGACACCATGCGCGGCGAACTCGCGTTCCAGCCGGACAAGCAGCGGAGCATCGGCGTTGCCGCCCGCGCCATGTGTCAACAGCAAGCCTTTCATCGACATGTCACCAATCCCTCCTCAAGCAAGCGGGAATCACCGGCCTTTGCGCCCGCCACGCCATCAAAGGACCGCGCAACCCAAAACACCGGATCGTGGCGCACCACCCCCGCCAGCGCCATATGTCAGAAGCGAGTCCTTCATCATCGGATCACCATCCATTCGTCAGGCAAGCCATATCACAGGCCCCCGGTTCCGCTCCCGTACCTGCGCCGCAGCAGCAGCCCGCCGCGCCATGCTTCAGCAACGAATCTTTCATCGGTGAGTCACCAGCCCTGCCTCAAGCAAGCGGGACGCCATCAAAGGAACGGGCACCCCGGAACACCGGATCGCGGCGCACCACCTCCGCCAGCGCCGTATGTCAGAAGCGAGTCCTTCATCATTGGATCACCATCTGTTCGTCACGCAAGCCATATCACAGGCCCCCGGTTCCGCTCCCGTACCTGCGCCGCAGCAGCAGCCCGCCGCGCCATGCTTCAGCAACGAACCTTTCATCGATGAGTCACCAGCCCTTCCTCAAGCAAGCGGGATCACCGGCCTTTTCGCCCGCCACGCCATCAAAGGACCGCGCACCCCGGAACACCGGATCGTGGCGCGCCAACTCCGCCGGCGCCGTATGTCAGAACCGAGTCCTTCATCACTGGATCACCATCTATTCCTCACGCAAGCGATATCACAAGCCGCCGGTTCCGCGCCCGTACCTGCGCCGCCGCAGCAGCCCGCCGCGCCATCAAAGGACCGCGCACCCCGGAACACCGGATCGCGGCGCACCACCTACGCCAGCGCTGTATGTCAGAAGCGAGTCCTTCATCACTGGGTCGCAATCTCTCCTCACGCAAGCGATCTCTCAGGCCCCGCTCCGCTCCCGCAATTGCGTCTCATCGGCCAGTCACCAGCCCTTCCTCAAGCAAGCGGGATCACCAGCGTGTCCCAGACCACCTGAACCCATGCACCGTGTCAGCAGCCATTGATCGACACACCGTCAGTTCTCCCGCACGCAAGAAACATCGCGGGCACCGGAACGCCGGATTGCGGCGTACCGCCTGAGCCTTCGCGCCGAGTGCCGCGAGCGAGCCTTTCACCGATAGGTCACCAGTTCTTCCTCAAGGTGCGGCGTCGCATTGAACTGATCGAGCGACACGCGGCCGCCGCTAAACACAAATGAGGTCACCGACGCGTTGCGGACGCGCCAGTGCAGCGCCACGGCCGCTTCGGCCGGCGCGCCGAGCACTGTCTGCACCGCCACACCAACCGGTCCGCCCGAAGTTGCCACCACCAGCACGCTTCCCGCCGGAGCCTGCGCCATCAGGTTTCTCAGTCCCGTCTCGACACGTGCGCGGAACTCGGCCCAGGGCTCGGGCCCCGGCATTCCCTGAACAAAACGCTTCATCAATGTTTCAAACATTTTCTGGAAGAACCGGTTCGCATCGGGGTCTCCGCGCCGATGGTTGAAAGCGTCCCACTGCTCCCGGAAAACGGGGTCGGCCGAAGCCAGACGCGGGGCCTCCGCCAGCAGTCCTTCCGTGTCGTACTCGTTGAACGCGGGGTCGGCGGCAGGCGGCGCAAAGCCGAGCAGTTCCGCGGTCTCGCGTTGACGCCGCAGCGTCCCGCAGTGGACCGCATGCGGCGCTACGCCGCGCGCGCGCCAATACTCGCCCAGCAGGACGGCCTGCCGGCGTCCAGGAACGGACAGCCGGTCGCGGTCCTCTCCGAACGGGTTGGCCTGCCCGTGGCGGACCAGATGGAGAATGCTCATCCGTGCTTCTTCAGTTCGATCTTGGCGATAGCGTCGCGGTGAACTTCATCCGGACCATCGGCCAGGCGGAGGGTTCGCGAGTTGGCCCAGGCGGCGGCCAGGAAGAAGTCCTCGCAGACGCCCGCGGCGCCATGCGCCTGCACAGCGCGGTCCAGCACCCGCAGCGCGACGTTCGGCGCCACCACCTTGATGGCCGCGATCTCGGAGCGGGCTTCCTTGTTGCCCACGGTGTCCATCATCCAGGCTGCCTTCAGCGTGAGCAGGCGCGCCTGATCGATCTCCATGCGCGAGGTGGCGATATCGGCGAGGATGGTTCCCTTCTCCGAGTTCGGCGTTCCGAAGGCCACTCTCGTCTTGACGCGCCGGCACATCGCTTCCAGCGCCCGCTCGGCCACTCCGATCAACCGCATGCAGTGATGGATGCGGCCCGGCCCCAGGCGGCCTTGCGCGATCTCAAACCCGCGCCCCTCACCCAGCAGCAGGTTCGCGGCCGGCACGCGCACGTTCTCAAATGTGATCTCGGCGTGCCCGTGCGGGGCATGGTCATAGCCATAGACATTCAGCATCCGGCGGATGGTGACGCCCGGCGTGTCGAGCGGCACCAGGATCATGGACTGCTGTTTGTGGCGTGCGGCCGTGGGGTCCGTCTTGCCCATGAAGATGGAGATGCGGCAGCGCGGATCGCCGGCCCCGGAAGACCACCACTTGCGGCCGTTGATGAGGTAGGAATCGCCATCGCGCGCGATGCTTGACTGGATGTTGGTGGCGTCGGAAGAAGCGACGTCCGGCTCCGTCATGCAGAAGCAGGAGCGGATCTCGCCGCCAAGCAAAGGCTCCAACCACTGTTCCTTCTGCGCGGGCGAGCCGTAGCGCACCAGCACCTCCATGTTGCCGGTGTCAGGCGCCGAGCAGTTGAACACCTCGGGCGCCCAATAGACGCGGCCCATGATCTCGCACAGGGGCGCGTACTCGAGGTTCGTCAGTCCGGCGCCCAGGCCGCTCTCTGGCAGGAACAGGTTCCAGAGTCCCGCGGCGCGCGCAAGGGGCTTCAATTGCTCGACAATCGCGGTGGGCTCCCAGCGGTTGCCTTCGCGCACCTGCTGTTCGAACAGAGCCTCATTCGGATAGACGTGGTCATCCATGAACCGGCGGAGCCGGGCCTGAAGATCCTGGACACGATCAGAGTAGCCAAAGTGCATTACGCTCATGGTAGCCTGCCGGAGCGTCGGCAGGGTTTGTTAAGAAATCGAAACTAGCCAAGGGGCAGCGGGTTCGTGCAGCAAAGGGGACGAGATTGATGACCGCCAAGTACGTTCCGGTTCTGGCGCTGGCGTTGGCTGGGGCCGCCGCCGGTCAGCCGCTGCGTTCGCTTAAGGGGGTGGCGGTTCCGGCTCCTCCCGGGTTGGGGCAGTACGTCGGCGACCACACCGCGCTGGTGGCTCTGGGCAAGGCGCTGTTCTGGGACATGCAGACGGGCAGCGACGGCCGCACGGCGTGCGCGACGTGCCATTTTCATGCCGGCGCCGATCATCGCGACCGCAACCAGATCGCGGATCCGAACAACCCGTTCCAGGCGAACATCACGCTGGCGGCGTCCGGCTTTCCCCTGCGCCTGCTGGCTGATCCGTTGAACCGGAACTCGCCGGTGCTGCGGGACAGTTCGCAGCGGATTGGTTCGGCGGGCGTCTTCCGGCGGGTCTTCGGCGGCCTGGTGAATGGCCAACCGGACGAGGCGGGCACGGAGGCGTTGGATGCGCCCCAGTTCGCGGTTCAGGGCTTGCAGGTGCGGCGGGTTACCCCGCGCAACTCGCCCTCGGTGATCAACGCCGCCCACTCGGTCCGCGGGTTCTGGGACGGACGGGCGGCGCGGGTGTTCAACGGCTTTACGATTTCGGGCGATGCGTCGCCGGCGGGCGCACTGGTCTGGCGGTACAGTGGGTATGCGCGGGAGCCGGTGCGGCTGGATAACTCGAGCCTGGCTTCGCAGGCGGTGGGCCCGATCATGGATCATCTGGAGATGTCGTATCAGGGCCGCTCCTGGCTGGCGCTGGCGCGCAAGGTGCTGAACCTGCCGCCGCTCGGGCTGCAGCGTGTGGCGGCGGATGACAGTGTGCTGGGGGCGATGGCGAGGAGCGACGGCCGCGGGCTGTCGGAAGGGGTCAGCTATCCCAGCCTGATCCGGGCGGCGTTCCAACCGCATCTCTGGGAGTCCGCGCAGCTTGTCGATGCCGAGGGCCAGGCGCTTCCGGGCCGCCACGGGTGGCCGGCCGAAGCGGGTGAGTATGCGCAGATGGAGCACAACTTCCCTCTCTTCTGGGGTCTCGCGATCCAAGCTTATGAGAGCACGCTGATCTCCGACGAGGCGCCCGTGGACCGGTTCTTCGAAGGGGACGAGACCGCGCTTTCCGATCTGGCGCGCGAGGGCCTGCAACTGTTCCAGGGCAATGGGCGCTGCACGACGTGCCATTCGGGGCCGGAGTTCTCGGCGGCGGGCTATTCGGCGCAGGGTCCGGGGCGGGGAGGCAATGCGATCCGGGCGTTCATCGCCACGGGGGTGCGGCCGGCGGGCGAGGACGCGGGAGCGGGGAACGCGGCATTCAAGTCCATGACCATCCGGAATGTGGAGTTCACGGGTCCGTACTTCCACAACGGCGGGCAGGCGACGCTTGAGCAACTGGCCGGGTTCTACGCCCGTGGCGGCGACTTCAACAACAACGGCATCCGGCCGCTCGGCCTGACCGCGCGGCAGCAGGCGGCGCTGGTGGAGTTCATGAAGGCGGCGAGCGACGACAGGGTGCGTTACGAGAGGGCTCCGTTCGACCACCCCGAACTGTGTGTACCCAATGGCCATGCCGAGTCGGCAAGCCGGTTGCTGATTCCGAGCGGCTCGGCGGGATTCCCGCGGGCCTCGATGGAGAACTGGGCCGGAATCCCGGCCGTGGGCGCGAGCGGCAACGCGGCGCCGCTGCAAACCTTCGAAGAACTGCTGAACGGCACCGGAGCCGACGGGTCACGGGCTCACCATCTGCGGGACGCCTGCGCGATCCCGTTTCCGTAGGCCTTACAGTTCGAGGATGACCGGCATGATCAGCGGCCGGCGCTGGGTCTGCTTATTGATGAAGCGCTTGAGATCGATGCGGACCTTCTCCTGAATGAGGCCGGCGTCGGAGCGCTCTTCGGCCGAGGAGTTGTCGAGGGTCCGGGTGACCACCGCGCGCGCTTCGGCGAGCAGGGGGGAGCCTTCGTCGAAGGAGACGAAGCCGCGGCTGACGATCTCCGGCACGCCTTCAGCGCGGCCGGTGGAGCGGTTGATGGTGATGATAGGGATCACGAAGCCGTCCTCGGCCAGGTGACGGCGGTCGCGGATGATGAGATCCTCGACCACCTCATCGATGGATCCGGAATCGATGCAGAGGCGGCCGACGGGGATCTTGCCGGACTTGCGGGCGCCCTGTTCGTCGATGAGGAGGCAGTCGCCGGAGTCCATGATGAAGGTGCCTTCGAGGCCCCAGTCCGACAGGTGCTGCGCCATGCGGGCATGGAGGGCGAGTTGCCGATACTCGCCGTGGATGGGCATGAAGTAGCGGGGGCGGACGAGGTTGAGGATGAGGTTGAGTTCCTCGGCGCTGGCGTGGCCGGAGACGTGGACGGGCGGGTTGGTTGAGCCGTAGACAAGGTCCGCGCCGCGGCGGGCGATGTGGTTGATCATCCGGTAGATGGGCTTCTCGTTGCCGGGGATGATGCGGGCGCTCAGGACGACGGTATCGCCGTTTTCGATCCAGAGGTGCTTATGGTTGTCGACGGCGACGCGGCTCATGGCGGACATGGGTTCGCCCTGGGTTCCGGAGACGACGGCCACCACTTTGGCGGGGTCCGCCTCCATGATGTCCTGGGCGCGGAGGAGGATGCCGTTGGGGATCTGGAGCAGGCCGAGGCCGTGGGCGATCTCGGTCACATCCATCATGCTGCGGCCGAGGAAGGCCACCTTGCGGCCGGAGTCGCGGGCGACGTCGACCACCTGCTGGAGGCGGTGGACGGAGGAGGAGAAGCAGCAGACGACCACGCGGCGGCGGGCGCGGTTGAAGATCTCCTCAAGCTTGGGGCGGACGGCCCGTTCGGAGAGGGTGAAGCCGGGGCGGTCGACGTTGGTGGAGTCCGACATGAGCAGCAGGACGCCGCGTTTGCCGTATTCGGCGAAGGCATGGAGGTCAAAAAGCTGGTTGTCGGTGGGGGTGGCATCCACCTTGAAATCACCGGTGTGGATGATGACCCCGAGAGGGATGGTGATGGCGAGGGCGACGCAGCTTACGATGGAGTGAGTGACGTTGATGAAATCGATGACAAAGGGTCCGATTTCGAGCTTTTGGCCGGGCTGGATGGGGTTGAGCTGGACGGAACGGGTGAGGTCATGCTCATCGAGGCGGCGCTCGACGAGGGCGAGCGTGAAGGCGGTGCCGTAGACGGGGACGTTGATGCCGGAGAGCAGGAAGGGAACGGCGCCGATGTGGTCCTCGTGACCGTGGGTGAGGATGACGGCGCGTACAAGATCCTTATTTTCCTTAAGATAGGCGAAATCCGGGACGACGACGTCGACACCCAGCAGTTCCGAATCGGGGAACATCATGCCGGCATCGACGACGATAATGTCGTCGCCGTACTGGATGGCCATGGAGTTCATACCGAACTCGCCGAGTCCGCCTAAAGGGATGATTTTGAGCGCTTTTTCAGCCATGTGAGGGTGCAGCCTTCAGGGTACCACGAGGGGTTTAGAGCCTTGGACGAAAATGCCCGCCCCCGTATTCCAGGAGCGGGCATCGTTGATGGTTAGAGAGAAATGGTCCGATGGAGATTGCAGCCATCAAAACCGTTGTGTTTGAAGTTTAGGGCCAAAGAGACTCGAAGTCAACAGGAAATATGCCACTCGTTGACATCACCTCCAGGTGCTTGAAAAATAATCCACTTACGCATCAGAAGACCTTCTGGGAACGAACCGGGGAGCCCCGGAAAACGGCGTTTCCGGCGCGGTTCGGTTGGCTCTAACTTCGCGAAATTACAAGGCTTGTCCGCGCTCATCGATATTCAAACGCACCATCACTTCCTGAGCATTCTTACCACCGTAGTGATAGATCATCCGGCGTCCGATGGCGAACAGAGCGCCGGTGCCGACGCAGACGCCGATGAGGACGCCGGCGAGGGTAAAGATGCCGATGAGGAGGTCGCCGGGGTTGGGTTCTTTGCCCGGAACTGCTTCATTCCACATGACCGTGGCCTTGTAATCGACCTTGGCGATGAGTTCCTGGGCGGCGAGGTTGGCTGAGAGCGGGCTGGTGGAAGTAAGAAGGGCTACTAATGGACCGGACCGGCGCACCAGTACTTCCGGTACCTCGGAAAGCACCTTTTCGCGTTCCCTGGCAATGACCATGTTGGGGAAGGAGAAGATGGCGAGGGTTACCTGGGAGCCGCCGGCGCGGTAGGCGGCGGTCTGGATTTCGGCGCCGAAGTCGAAGCCGGCCTGGGCGGCGGGGACGACGGGCAGGAACCGGCCGAGGGCCACGGGGCCGGTGATGTAGCGGCGGGACCCGGGGATGAGGCCCTGGGGAGGCGGGTAGTTCCGGAGCGTGGGGAGCGGGGCTTCGGAGGCGGGCTTGAGGGCGGCTTTGAGGGCTGCCTTTTCGGCGGCCTTCAGACGGTTGCCGGTGAGCCGGAAGAGGTAATTGGCGGCGGCCCAGATTTCGCCGGTGGAGGTGGCGGCGGCGAGTTCCTGGCTGCGGACGGGGATGCCGTCCTCCGGGAAGAGGGCCTGGAAGGCGGCGAGGGACCCGGTGGTGTCGCGGAAGCGCCAGCCGGTGAGGCGGATGGCGCCGTAGCTGGCTTCCTCGCCCTGTTCAAAGCCGTACTCGGCCCAGAGCTGGGGGTCCGGGGCGGCGGTGGGGGCAGTTTCGGTGCGCTTCCGCCCGGCGAACTCTTCCGGCAGGACGGCCGCGGAGCAGGCCGCAGCCAGGAAGGGGGCGAGGAGGCGGAAGCGGGTCATCACTCATTCACTCCATGACACTTCTTGTACTTCTTGCCGCTGCCGCAGGGGCAGAGGTCATTGCGGCCGACCTTAGGGGATTTGAGGGTGGGCTGTTTGGGTGAGGCGGCCGCGGGGCCGCCGGCAAAGGAGAGGCCCGCCATTTCCTTATCCTGCTTGCGCTGGACGTTGCGGGTGAAGTCATCGACAGCGGACTGGGCGGCGCGCCGGTCCTCGTCGGAGAAGGCTGGAGCGGCGGGAGCTTCCTCGTCCACATCCTCGATGTCGTCCTCGGAGGGAATGTAGAGAACAGGCCGTCCGGAGGCGTCGCCGGTGACCTGCCAGAAGAAGAGGTTGCGGATGGTCTCCTCGTCGGTGCGGTCGAGCATGGCCTGGAAGAGCTTGAAGGACTCCTTCTTATACTCGACAAGCGGATCTTTCTGGGCGTAGCCACGGAGGCCGATGCCTTCGCGGAGGTGGTCCATCTGGAGCAGATGGTCCTTCCACTGGCTGTCGATGACCTGGAGCCAGACTTGGCGTTCGAACAGGCGCCAGGCGGCCTCGCCGACCAGTTGCTCGCGTTCGCGGTAGCGCTGGTGGACAGCTTCCAGCAACTGGGTTTCGACTTCCTTGCGGAAGGCGCCGGAGAGTTCGTTGATATCGAGGGTGACGGAGAAGAGGTTGAGCGCGGCGCTGGCGAGGCCCGGAAGGTCATAAAGGGCGGGGCTGGATTCAGCGCAGTGGCGGTCAACCAGTTCGCCGGCGCGTTCATCGATCATGCCGAGGACGCGTTCGCGCTGGCCGAACTGCTGTTCCTGGGTGCGCATCCAGTCCACGAGCTCGATGATTTCGGCGACGGCTTCGTCTTCCGAGGCGTGGCCGGCGGCGTGGCCGTTGAGAGCCGTGGCGAGGCGGCCGGCCGAAGCGGCGACACCGATGCGGACGCGCAGCCATTCGGTGGACCAGATGGCCTGGCGGAGGCTGGCGCCCTGGCGGCGGGCGGAGCGGGCGGATTCGTAGCGTTCGACGAAGGCGTCGCAGAGGTCGCGTTCGCTGGCGCCGGAGACACCGAGTTCGGCGGCAGCGTTGGCGGCGCTGTTTGCCGCGAGGAGGACATGCACCATGGCGCGGGCGGCGCCGCGGCGGCGCTCAGAGGGTTCGAGGCCCTGGCTCAAGCGGCGCATCTTCGAAGTCTGCTTCTGGACCTCGGCGCGGACGGCGAGCACGATGCGCCAGACGCCCTCTTCGGTCTGCTTGCTGGTGAACTTGTCGTATTCGACCTTGGGCTGTTTGTAGTCCTCGGCGTCGTTCTGAAGGTCGACGCCGAAGCGGTCATAGACTTCACGTTCGAGCCGGGCGGTGTCGAGCGTTTCGCGCTTGCCGCCGAGGCGCTGGCACTTGGTGACGATGGTCTCGACGTCGGTGCGGGCGATGTCTTCGACGAAGCCATCGACAAGGCGCGGATAGCGTTTGACCATCTCCGTGGCGTGCGCGTATTCGGCGTCGATGGCGGGCATGAGGCCGAGCACGGACTGAACCGAGGCGGCATCGGTGAGGGTGACCTCGAAGGTCTTGCGGGCGCGTTCGGCGATCTCCGTGACGCCGAGTGAATCGCTGAGATTGAGCAGGTGGCCGGCCACGGGGTGCAGGCCGGCAAAGGACGAGCGGAGGCGTGCTTCGGCGCGGCTGAGCCAGTCGAGATCATCTTTGGCGGCGAGCAGGCGGCGCACTTCGGATTCGACGAGTTGAGCGGCTTCCTCGCCGGACTGGACGGCTTCCGGCAGTTCGATGTGGAGGCCGAGGCCCTTTTCGATGGCATCGCGGAACTGGGCGCGTTCGTTCCTGGCGATGCGGCGGGAGCGGAACGGCGCGGTGGCTTCCTGGCAGACGGCGAGGGCGACGGTCTGTTCGCCGACGCGGTTGCGGAGGTCGGATTCGATGTTGGCGGCGGAGGCGCGGGCTTCGACGGCGCGATGGTAGCGGCGGCCGTAGGTCTCCATGATCACCTCGATGACTTCGGGGTGATTGCGGCCCCGGAGATCGGGCGGATCCATGGGGACGCGGAGGATGGGCTGGAGTTCGGCGATGAGGCCGTTGATGTTGTAGGTGTTGGGAAGCTGGCGCGCCGGGCAGAAGGTATCGACGGTGCTTTCGACGAGCGCGTGGGCGGCGGCGAGGAGGCGGTCCTCGTCTTCCTGGCCTTCCATGAGCGGCTGGCGCATGCCGTAGACGGCGATGCGCTGCTTGTTCATGACGTCGTCGTATTCCAGCAGGTGTTTGCGGGCGGCGAAGTTCTGCGCCTCGACGGCCTTCTGGGCGGCGGCGATGCGCTTGGTGATCATGCGCGATTCGATGGGTACATCCTCTTCCATGCCGAGGCGGAGCATGAGGTTCTGCATGCGTTCGCCGCCGAAGATGCGGAGGAGGTCGTCCTGGAGGGAGAGGAAGAATTTGGAGGCGCCGGGGTCGCCTTGACGGCCGGCGCGGCCGCGGAGCTGGTTATCGATGCGGCGGGCATCGTGGCGTTCGGTGCCGACGATGATGAGGCCGCCGCGTTCGACGACCTGGGCGCGTTCGGCCTCCGTGGCGGCGCGATGGCGGGCGATGGTGTCATCCCAGAGCTGCCGTTCGGAGGTTCCGATGGAGGCGATCTGCATGGCATCGGGATCGATGTTGCGGCGGCGGAGTTCATCCTTGGTCATGAACTCGGGGTTGCCGCCGAGAAGGATGTCGGTGCCGCGGCCGGCCATGTTGGTGGAGACGGTGACAGCGCCGAGGCGTCCGGCCTGGGCGACGATGACGGCTTCACGCTCATGGTTTTTGGCGTTGAGCACTTCATGGCGGACGCCGGCGCGCTTGAGCATGCCGGAGATTTTTTCCGACTTTTCGACGGAGATGGTGCCGACGAGGACGGGCTGGCCGTTTTCGTGGCGTTCCTTGATCTCCTTGACGGCGTTGCGGAACTTTTCCTCTTCGGTTCGATAGACGATGTCTTCGAATTCGCGCCGGATCATGGCGCGATTGGTGGGGATGCCGATGACGTCGAGCTTGTAGGTCTTGGCGAATTCGGCGGCTTCGGTGTCGGCGGTGCCGGTCATGCCGGCGAGCTTCTTATAGAGGCGGAAGAAGTTCTGGAAGGTGACGGTGGCGAGGGTCTGATTTTCGCGCTCGATCTTGACGCCTTCCTTGGCTTCGATGGCCTGATGGAGACCGTCGCTCCAGCGGCGGCCGGGCATGAGGCGGCCGGTGTGCTCATCGACGATGACCACTTCGCCGTTCTGAACAAGGTAATCCTTGTCGCGGTGGAAGAGCACGTGGGCGCGGAGGCCCTGCTGGACGTGGTGGTTGAGTTCGATGTTGGCGGGGTCGTAGAGGTTGTTGATGGAAAGGAGGCGTTCGACCTTGAGCACGCCTTCCTCGGTGAGGGCGGCGGAGCGGTGTTTCTCGTCGACGGTGTAGTCGCCGGTGGTGTACTTTTCGCCGGGCTCCTTACCTTCGATGACTTCACCGCGGATGAGCTTGGGGATGATGGCGTTGATGCGGCAGTACTTGTCGGTGGACTCTTCGCTGGCGCCGGAGATGATGAGCGGGGTGCGGGCTTCGTCGATGAGGATGGAGTCGACTTCATCGACGATGGCGTAGTTGTGGCCGCGCTGGGCGCAACGGACGCGGCTGGACTTCATGTTGTCGCGCAGGTAATCGAACCCGAGCTCATTGTTGGTGGCGTAGGTGATGTCGGCGCCGTAGGCCGCTTTGCGTTCGGAGTCGTCCAAGCCGTGGACGATGATGCCGACCGAGAGGCCGAGCGAGCGATGGATCTTGCCCATCCATTCGGCGTCGCGGCGGGCGAGATAGTCATTGACGGTGACGATGTGGACGCCCTTGCCATCGAGGGCGTTGAGGTACGAGGGCAGGGTGGCGACGAGGGTCTTGCCTTCGCCGGTCTTCATTTCGGCGATGCAGCCGCGGTGGAGAACGATGCCGCCGATGAGCTGGACATCGAAGTGGCGCATGTTGAGGACGCGGCGGCCGGCTTCGCGGACGGTGGCGAAGGCGTCGACGAGGAGATGGTCGAGGTGAGCGCCCTGGGCGATCTGTTCCCGGAAGCGGGTGGTGCGGGCGGCGAGTTCGGCATCGGAGAGCGACTGGAGCGACGGCTCAAGGTCGTTGATGGCGGAGATGAGGGGGCGCATCCTCTTGATCTCACGCTCCGTTTTGGTGCCGAAGATCTTCGACAATAGGGCGTCAATCATAGACAGTGGTACATCCTAATTGTAACAGGGCGGGTTTAACGAACCCTGTGAAGACGCGGGTTTCGGCGGGCACACTTCGGGCGTTGGCGTGGGGTGGCGGGGGTGGTTTGTGGTGTTGATGGGTGATTGATGGGTCCTGTTCTCCCGGATCTTGGCGGCTTCCGGGGGCCGGTTGCGAGTTATTGGGCTTCCGGGTCGTGGGGATATGGGGGAACGAACCCGAGGGTTTGGCGGGGTGGGGAAACGAACCCGGGCGTTGGGGGGTCCGGTGGCGGGGTGGGGTGGTGGGCTGGGGCGGAGCGGCGAGGTGGGGCGGAGTCCTGGCGCATGAGCTTTTCGAGTTCGGCGCGGAGGAGGCGGGCGTGGCGGTGAGAGCGGTCGCGTTCTCGGAGGGCGGTGACGTAGCTGGAGCAGGTGTTGAGCCGGATGTAGGTGTTGGCGAGGATCTGGTCCTCGGTGGGGTTCCTGGTGCCGTGCCTGATGAGATTGGCTCGGGCTTCGTTGCGGTTGTCGATGAGGAGAGCTTCTTCGGAACGCTCGGCGCGTTGGATGTGCCAGAGTTCGGAGGCTAGCTGGTCGACGAGGCAGCGGTGGATTTCAGGGACCTGGTAGTGGTTGTGGAGGTCTTCCCGGAGTTGGTCGTAGTCTTGCTGGGATTCCCAGGGGAGGACTCGGCCTTTGGCGTAGAGGCCGTGCTTGAGGGCGTTTTGAGCGGAGCGGGCTTTGCCTTCTGGGGTGATGGGTCCGTTTGAGAGGGCTCCGTTGGTGCGGGAGGTGTCGGATTGAAGTGAGGTTGCCATGTTGGTTCTCCGTGTGAATTCTACAAAGTGGGGCAATGGAGGTATGGCGATTCTTGGGGCTAATTGCAAGAAACTAGGGCAGAAATAAATTTCCGCCGGCTGTGATCGGGGGAGGAGCGGCCGGGGGTTGCGTTGGGGGTCGTTGGGCCGCCCGGCCCTCGGGCCGGCTGGTTGCCCGCTACGCATTGCCACCCGCTACGCATTGCCACCCGCTACGCATTGCTACCCGCTACGCTTTGCTACCCGCTACGCTGGAGAGACTGACCCATGCTGACTGGTGAAATTCGTTCGCAAATTGATCAGATCTGGAATGCCTTTTGGACCGGGGGGATTTCCAAACCCCTGCAGGTGATTGAGCAGATTACGTGTCTGCTCTTCCTGCGCCGCCTGGATGAGATTCAGACGGTGGAGGAGGCGAAGGCGGCGCGGTTGGGGCGGCCTGCAGAGCGGATTTTGCCGATGGTTCGGGCATGGTTTGAGATGGCCTGTGGGTTCACACTCGTCCGAGGTCGGGCCGTGATCGGGCGCTGCGGCAGCCACGGATCCTGTCGATCTCTGCCTGGGATTCCAGCGGAGTTGTTTTGATATAAGCCCACATTTCCGTTTTGAGCCGCGCGTGCGAATCTCCTGGATGCTCGTCCGCATCAATATCGATAGGGGTTTGAAGGCAGCGAAGACCCCTGCGGAGGACAGCACCCAATGGGTGACAAACAAAACCAGCCCTTTCAGCTCTCGTTCAACGGCCTTCTCAAGATCGACTTCCAGGGATCGCGCGTTACTTCCGATGGTGGTCTGATCCTGGTGCGTGAGTTGGATGAACGGCTGGGCTTCGGTGCTCTCATTGCCCAACACCTGACTGACTCACGGCGCGGCAAGAATACCCAGCTTCCGCTGGCGGACCTACTGCGCCAGTCCGTCTACAGCCGGATTGCCGGCTACGAGGATGTCAACGATGCCGAGCGGCTCTCGCAGGATCCAACCTTCCGGCTGA
>VFZY01000141.1 GCA_016870915.1 Acidobacteriota bacterium
CTCCCAAGCCTTTGCCCCTGCCATCGGAGGTTTGGATCAACAAGCCGGTCGACACCAGCCCAACAGACAGAGAGGAACGTCAGTAAATTCCCATGCCGGGTGTCTCAAAGTTGTTGACACGCGCCGTGCGTTTCAGGGGAGATCAACCGGGGGAGAGGGCAGTGAGAATTCGGGAGATTGGTGGACCTGAAGGGATTCGAACCCTTGACCTCTTCCATGCCATGGAAGCGCGCTCCCAACTGCGCCACAGGCCCTTTCCGACGAGACTCCTTCAGTATATAACAATCGTCGGCCTCTGGCTACGCGCAGTCTTGTCACGCGCAGTCTTGTCGAGGGTGCGTCACATCTGAGTGCGCCGAGGGGTGGTCTTCCTTTCTTGTGGCACAAAACCGAGCGGACGGATACGCTCTAGCGCGCTGGCTCGATCACGGCGATCCCGGCCACGAACCGCTCCACCGCCTGACCTTTAAGGTGAACAGCACGACGGTCACCGAGACCTTCCCCACCCCAATTGCCCTGCGCACCGCCCAGAGCGCGGTCGCGGAGTATCATCGGTTTCGGGCACTGAGTCACGAACTGCTGGAGATCAACGAACAGATCTGCCGTGCCCACGCCGGAGGAAAAAAAACGGCCGCCGCGATCCAGAACGAGATAGCGCGCGAAGCAGCCACGCTGGTGGCTCGTATCTTCGCCGAGCGGAAGCAGACCGCCGGACCGATCTGGAAGCGATGGAGATGGCTTTCCACACGGTTCTGTATCAGGCCGAGGCCTTCGCCCGCGGCGAGTTACCGCGCTTCCCCAAGCCCGCCGAACAGCAACGCAGCTTGCCGTGCTCCTGTGGTCGCCCGGCGCGTTACCGCGAACTGGATATCGAGAACGGTGACCGCTCACCCGAGGTGCGGCGCATGCACGCCCTGGTGGGACGGCAAGCGATCGGGCAAGACGCGATCAAAATCGCCGAGAGATTTGGCCGACGCCTGTATCTGGGAGCCTGGACTCGTGGCTGGAGCCGCGCGCCGATGAAAGTCGTCATCGGCGGTGGTGCCGAGCGGATCCGGAACCCGACCGAAACCGAGTTTCCGTGCGCGATTCAGATCGTGGATATCTACCCCGCTCGACAGCACGCTCGCCAGCACTTATGGGAAGTGGCGCGGGCTCTCTACCCAAGTGATGCTGCCCAGCAGAAGGGTTGGATGAAGGTTTATCGCAACGTCTGTTGGATAACGACAAGATCGAGAGGCTGGTCACCGGTCTGCGCTCCCTCCACACCAATGATCCCAAAGCAACCGAAGAGATCTGCGTCGAAGCCGACTACTTCAATAAGAACCCCGAAATCATGCGTTACGCCGAGTTCCGTCGCCAACACCTCTTTGTCGGCTCCGGCGTCATTGAAGCAGGCTGCAAAACTGTGATCGGTCCCCGCCTCACACATCCGGGATGTTCTGGACGGTCCAGGGTGTCAAGTCTATCCTCGCCTTGCGCTGCTCACACCTGAACGGCCGATTCGAAGACTATTGCGAGTCACGCCGGGCCGCTTGATCAACACTTTCATGTCGCGCACCCTACCGAACCCCGTCATCATCGTGCGGCAGGGGAACCTGCCTTCGGCCAGTTCCAACCGTTCCGGCCCGCCTCTGCGTCCAACGGGCCCGGCGGCAAGCCCTTTTGCCAGGCAAGAGCCTTTGCCGACAGCCGTTTCACCAAAGCCGGCTGTTCCTCCGCCAGGTTGTTCATTTCACCAGGATCCTTAGGAATGTTGTACAACTCGACCCGGCTGAGATCGGGATTCATCAACAACTTCCACTCGCCGTCTCGCACCGAAAGGATGGGACTTCGATTCACGGCATAGCCGGCCACGTTAAACCGCCACTCCCAGTGCAGGGCCTTCTTCCGCGTACGAGACGCTCCGAACAGAACATCGCTCACATCTTCGCCATCCACCTGCTCAGGCGGCGCCGCGGCACCCGCCAGCCGGGCCATTGTCGGATAGAAATCCACCGCCGAGACCACAGCCTCCGTCTCCACGCGGCCGGCCGGAATCCGGCCCGGCCAGCGGAAGATGCCCGGCACGCGCACGCCTCCCTCATACAGACTCCGTTTCCGGCCCCGGAACGGGCCCGGTGTTCCGAACGCCGCGTGCGACGCGTTGGCAATGTGAATGTCCTCCGGGCCGTTGTCGGAGGAAAACACGATCAGCGTGTTCTCCGTCAACCCGGCCTTGTCCAACTCGTCCAGCAGCCGTCCAATCTGCGTGTCGAGATCCCGCAGTGACGCGTTGTACACCTGCGGAGCCCCGGGCCACGGCACGTGCGGCCCCGGCTGCTGACCCTTGAACGGGGCCAGTTGCTCCTCCGTGGGAGCCAGCGGGGCGTGCGGCAGCAGCATCCACAACTGCGCATAGAACGGCTGCGTCCGGCTGCCTGAGCGGATGAACTCCAGCGCATTGTCCACAATCCATGCCGAAGAACGCGCCCGGAACCCCTGCGCCATTTCCTGGAATCGCGTCTCGTTCGAGGTCACGGACATGTGATGTGTGAAGCCATAGACCTCCGGCATCGGGGCGCCAGGCCCATGCCCCAGGTGCCACTTGCCGAAGTGGCCGGTGCGATATCCGGCCGCCTTCAGCGCTGCCGCCACCGTGGGTACCTTCGGGTCGAGAAAATTCGGCATCGCCCGCTTCAGATTCATCTCTTCGGTGGCGATGTGGCCGTGCATCTTGTTCCGGGCCGGGAAGAGGCTGGTCATGAAGGCGCTGCGAGTGGGGCTGCAGACGCTGCCATTCACGTAAAACTGCGTGAATAGCGTGCCACCCGCGGCCAACCGGTCGATGTTTGGAGTCTTCATCCGCGGGTTGCCATAGCAACTCGGGTCTCCCCATCCCATGTCGTCGCACAGAATAAACAGGATGTTCGGCCGGGCTGCCGGCTGGACGCCCAGAGCCGCGGGCGCCAGCGCCGCCGCGCTCCGCAGAACCTCTCGTCGTGTCATCGCTCCTCCTTCGCCTTTCATGACTCTAAGCCCGCCGCCCCAGGAATGCTTCAAATTCCGCCAGTGGACGCGTATTCACCACATCCTCAGCCGTCAGCCACCCGCGCCGGGCCATACTCACGCCATAGCCCATGTTGTCCAGGTGCCGCGGATGGTGGGCGTCCGTTGAGACAATGAACCGCGCTCCACGGGCCCGCGCCGCGCGGATGTACTGTGCGCCCAGATCAAGCCGCTCCGGACTGCCATTCACTTCAAACCCAACTCCACGCCGCACGCAGGCTTCCGCGACGCGCTCGAAGTCGAACGGAAAGCCCTCGCGGTGCAGCAGGACACGCCCCGTGGGATGCCCCAGCGCACGCAGGTGCGGGCACTCGATAGCGCGCAGCAGGCGGTCCGTCATTTCGGCGGATTCCTGGTTCATGTAGCTATGCACGCTGCCGATCACGAAATCGAGTTCAGCCAGCGCATCGTCCGCCAGATCCATGGCGCCATCCCGCAGAATGTCGCACTCGATCCCCGAAAACACGCGAATGCCCAGCCCGGCATGATCCATCTCACGCACCCGCCGCGCGAAATTCACCACACGCTCCTCGTTCAGTCCATTCGCCATCGCCAGCGACTTCGAATGGTCCGTGATGGCGATATACTCATACCCCAGCGCCTTGGCCGCCAGCGCCATCTCTTCGAGCGTGGCCCTGCCGTCCGTCTCGCGGGTGTGCATGTGCAGGTCGCCGCGAATGTCCCGGCGCTCGATCAATCGCGGCAATGCGCCCTGTTCGGCGGCCTCGATCTCGCCCTGATTCTCGCGCAGTTCCGGCGCGATCCAGTCCAACCCCAGCGTCCGGTAGATCTCTTCTTCGGTCTCACTGGCCACAATCACTCCGTCGGAGGCCCGCGAAAGCCCATACTCATTCAAAGTCAGGCCCATGCGCACGGCACGCGTCCGCAGATGGACGTTATGCTCCTTGCTGCCGGTAAAGTACTGCATCGCGGCGCCAAAGCTCGACGTGGGCAGCGTGCGCACATCCACCTGCAAGCCCTCCAGGCCCACTCGCGCGCTGGCCTTGTTGCCGCCTAGCGCCAGCACCTCCTGCACGCGCGGATGCGACGTGAAGGCTGCCAGGGCCGGCGTTGGCTCAGGGCCCGTCACCAGCAGGTCGAGATCCCCCACCGTCTCCTTGCCGCGCCGCAGGCTGCCGGCCGGCTTCACTTCCGACACGCCGGCGGCCGATTCCAGAACCGCGCCAAGTTCACGCGCCACATTCGCCGCGAAACTCAACAGGAACCGCCCCGCGCCGCGCCGGTATTGCGCGATCGAACGCAGCACCTTCTCCTCCAGCTTGGCCCCCATGCGGGGCAGCGTGCGCAGCTTCTCTTCTCGGCACAACCGTTCCAGTCCGTCGATGGTGGTGACGCGAAAATGCTCGATGATCAACGCGATGCTCTTGGGCCCCAGCCCCTGAATCTTCAGCAACTCAAGTGCCGTGGGCGGATACTTCTCCAGCATCTGGTCCCGCCGCTCAAACGAACCCCGCGAGGCAATCTCCTCCAGCGCCGTTGCGATGCCCTTGCCAATCCCCGGCACCTCGGTCACCTTCCGTGCCGGGTCCGCCAGAATCGCCTCCACCCGCTCCGGCAGTCCCTCAATCACACTGGCCGCGTTGCGATAGCTGCGGATGCGGAAGCCATCCTCACCCGCGATTTCCATCAGGTCGGCGGTCTCCGACAGCAGCCGTGCGATCTCGCGATTCTCCATGGGACTGCCTTTTATTGTAGAAAGGTACACGGCCCATGGAACCAACATCCGGCGCACCCGCCCCCATCAGCCTCGCCGCCATCGACGGCATCATCGCCGAACTCACCGCCATCATCGGCGAGTCCCGGTCCGCCCGCAGCCGCCTTGGCTACTTCGCCTCGCTCTACCGCCGCGTCACCATTCGCGTGCGGCAAGGCATCGCCAACGGTGAGTTCGACGACAACGAGCGCATGTTGCGCCTGGACGTGGTTTTCGCGCGCCGTTACCTGGACGCTCTCGCGGGCTGGCGCGTTGGACGCCCGGCGTCCTCCTCCTGGCGCATCGCCTTTGAGGCCGCCAGCCAGAACAACCTGATCATCCTGCAGCATCTGGCGGCCGGCATCAACGCGCACATCAACCTGGATCTCGGGATCGCCGCGCAGCAGGTAGCCCCGGGCGCCTCCCTGCAAAGCCTGCACGGCGATTTCATCAGGATCAACACGATACTCGCCGAACTCACCGATGTCGTCAAAGCCCAGATCGCGGGTCTTTCCCCCTGGATCTGGCTTGTTGACACGTTCGCCGGCCAGGTTGACGACAAGATCGCCGGGCTGGGCATCCGTGCCGCGCGCGACCTCGCCTGGGTGGTGGCCAACGATTTGAACGGCGTTCCGGCCGCCATCCACGATGAGCGCATCGCTCACTACGACACCGCGGTGTCCCTGGGTGCTGAACTCATCCGCAAGCCGGGCCCCATTGCGCGTTCCATTTTCTGGGCCATACGCCGCCGCGAGGTTTCCGATCCCGTGAGGATCATCGATACACTTTCCGCACCCTAGCCGCACTGTGCTACCGTGCGGGAGAATGCCTCAAACCTTTTCCTTCCCGACGTCAATCGTCTTTGGCGCCGGCGCCATTGATCAACTGCCCGCCGAACTGGAACGCCGTGGCATGCGCCGCCCGCTCATTGTCACCGATCCGGGTTTCGCCGGAACAGCCGCCTACGCCCGCGTGGCCGCCCTGGCGTCTGGCGCCTCCGTATTCACCGGCGTTGACGGCAACCCCACGGAAAAGAATGTGCATGACGGCGTGGCCGCGTACCTCGCCGCCGGCTGCGACAGTATCATCGGCCTGGGCGGCGGCTCTCCGCTTGACGCGGCCAAGGCCATCCGGCTCAAGATCACCCACCCGCTCGCTCTCGAACATTATGACGATCTGGTGGATGGCGGCCGCCACATCACCGCGAATCTGCCGCCCATGATCGCCATCGCCACCACCTCGGGCACAGGCAGCGAGGTGGGCCGGTCCACCGTCATCACAATCGCGCGCACAAACCGCAAGACCGTTATCTTCAGCCCGCACCTCATTGCGTCGGTGGTTCTCAACGATCCGGAACTCACCATGGACATGCCGGGCCATGTCACCGCCGGAACCGGCATGGACGCCCTGACGCACAACTTGGAAGCGTATCTTTCCAAGGGCTACCACCCGCTCTGCGACGCCATTGCGATCGCGGGTGCGCGCCTGGCCGCTCAGAACCTGGTGACAGCGTTCCGCGAGCCCCGCAACCTGGAAGCCCGCACCAACATGATGATGTCATCCATGATGGGCGCCATCGCTTTTCAGAAAGGGTTGGGCGCAACTCACTCTCTGGCCCATCCGCTGTCGTCGGAATTCGGCATGCACCACGGCACGGCGAACGCGGTCCTGCTGCCCGCCGTACTCGAGTTCAACGCCGATGTGAGCGCCGCCCGCCTGGCCGACCTTGCCCGCGAGTTTGGAGCAACCGCGCTCCACCGCGTCCGCGAACTCAACGACGCGCTCGACATCAAGCCGCGCCTCCGCGACTACGGGATTCCTGAGGACGCCCTGCCCATGCTCGCTGCCAAGGCCATCGAGGATGGCTGCCACCAACTGAACCCGCGACCCTGCACCGAAGCGGACCTCCTTGCGCTGTACCGCGTCTCCTGGTAGAAAGGACCCCTCAATGCTCACCCGCCGCGAAGCTCTCGCCACTCTCATCGCCGCCCCCGCCGCGGCCCAGACACCCGGCCGCAATGGCCTGCTGCCCACACGCAGACTCGGCCGCTCCGGCGAGCAGGTCTCCATCCTCGCGCTCGGCGGCGCCCACATCGGGCGCGTCGGCCAAAAGGACCGCCCGCTCGCCATTCGCATGATGCACACCGCCATCGATGCAGGACTCACATTCTTCGACAACGCCTGGGATTATCACAACGGCTGGGGCGAAGAGATGATGGGCCTGGGCCTGGAAGGCGGCTGGCGCCAGAAGGTCTTCCTGATGACCAAGAACTGCCAGCGCGACTACGAGGGCAGCCGGAAGTGCCTGGAAGACTCCCTCCGCCGCCTCAAGACTGACCGCATCGATCTCTGGCAGTTCCACGAAATGAACTACGACAACGATCCGGACTGGGTCTTTGAGCAGGGCGGCCTGAAGTACGCCCTGGAAGCGGTGAAGGCGGGCAAGGTCCGTTATCTCGGCTTCACCGGCCACAAGGACCCCAGGATCCACTTGAAGATGCTCGCCAAGCCCTATCCCTGGGTCTCAGCCCAGATGCCGGTGAACGTGATGGATGCCTGGTATCGCAGCTTCCAGAACCAGGTGATTCCGGTGGCGGCGAAGCAAAACGTGGGCGTCATCGGCATGAAGTGCCTGGGCGGCGGGCCTTTCGAAGGCCGCATCCCCGCCAGAACGGCCATCACCGCCGAAGAGTGTGTTCGCTTCTCTCTCAGCCTGCCCGTCACCACGCTCTGCCGTGGCTACATCGAACTGAAGCAGTTGGAAGCGGACATCGCCATCGCCCGCGATTTCAAACCCCTTGCCACGGCGGACCGTCAGCGCATTCTCGATCTCGCCCGCCCCGAAGGCGGCGACGGGCGCCACGAGCTCTTCAAGTCCACACAGGTTTTCGACGGACCCGGGCACCGGGAACAGCACGGCTTCGCGCTGTAACTCGAAGCCATCCGGTTCCTGCTTAGAATTGCACGCGCAGCGCGAACTGAATCAGACGCGGGTCGTTGTACTGTCCGCTCACCACGCCAAACTGCGGATTCCCCAGCGCCGTCCCCGGGTAGCTGAACTGAACCCGGTTGAAGAGGTTGAAGATCTCCGTGCGGAACTGCAAGCCCACTCTCTCCGTGATGGTGGTGTTCTTGAAGATGCTGAAGTTGTAGTTCGCCACGCCATGCGATCGTACATCGCTGAGTGACCGCGCCAGGTTGCCAAACTGAAACGCAGGTGTGGACGTGAACGCACTGGTGTCAAACCAGCGTGTCAGCCGGCCCTGCGCTATACCCGTCAGGTTAGCGCTATTTCCGGTGGAATTCGGCCGCTGGCCGCCACCCTGCGAGTTGGACGTGTTCACCGCCATCGACATGCTGAGCGGGAAACCACTCTGGAAGGTGGTGATGCCGTTGATGCCCCAGCCGCCCACAATCCGTTGAACCGCTCCATTGGCGCCCGAGAGGAACTTATGACCCTTGCCAAACGGCAGATCGACGATGAAGCTGATCACCGCCCGGTGTGGCGTGTCATAGAGCGCCACTGACTTTTCCGCCTTGACGTTGTACCAGTTCTGCACCGCCATACCGCCGCCGGGCTCAAGCCACGCCGTCAGTGTATCGGTGTCGCTGATCAGCTTCGACCAGGTGTAGGAACCGAGAATCGAAGCGCCCTGGGCAAAGCGTTTCTCCACCTTCACCTGGGCCGAATGATAGTTCGAGTTGCGGTTCATGGGAGCTATCAGGTTGTAGCCCGTGTACTGCGGATATGGCCGCAGCAACTGGCCCCGCACCACGTTCGGCTGCGCCAGAATGCCCAGGTTCACCTGTCCGAAGAAGGGGTTCGGAACCTGCTGCGTCAGCGCCGCACCCTGGGAAAGGAAGTCCACCGGCAACTGGTTCAGCACCTGGGTCGGTCCCGGCAGGTGCGTGCCCTTCGACCCGGCATAGGCCAGATCCAGCGCCATGCCGCCCGCCACCTCGCGCTGGAAATCCACGTTCCACTGCTGCATGTTGGCGCGAGGGTCGCGATACAGCGGCGCGCTCACGCCCTGTCCGTTGAACAGCCGTTGAATGTTCGCGCCGCGGCCGGGGGCGGACACAATTCCGTTCGGGAACGGGTTTGAGATCCTGTCCGCCGGTGTGATGCTTCCGTCGGGTGTCCCGAAATACGGCGTGGTGTAGGCATTCGAGATATCGATATTGGGCGCGGTGCCGAATGCCACGTCATTCGGCAGGTAGAAGACCCCGTATCCGGTTCGCAGAACCGTCTTGTTGTTCAAGCGGTAGGCAACGCCGAAGCGCGGTGAGATCACGTTGCGCAACTCGTTGTTGTTGCGGCTGGGGCTGTCCGGCGAATTGACCAGACCGAAGCGTCCCTTGAAGTTCAGACCGCCGCGGCCGCTCAACTCGTGATCGGCGTTCGGCAGTAGAACCACCAGGCGATCGAACCGCTCCGACCACGGCCCCATCTGCTCAACACGCACGCCATAGTTGATCGTCAGCTTGGGGGTGACCTGCCACTGGTCTCCCGCGTAGTAGCCGCGATAGATCATCTGGCCGGCCACGAAATTGTTGTGCGTCAGCCCCCCACCGCTTCCCCATCCCAGCAGGAACGAAGCAAAGCCGTTGCCCGTTCCAGCCGCGGCCAGCGGATTCACCGAGGTCATCAACGGGTCGAAGCTGAAGGAGCCAGAGGGATTGTTCTGCTGATAGTAGTTGTGGGTGTTCCGGCGCACCTCGGCGCCGAACTTCAGCGTATGCGAACCCATGATCTTCGTCACGTTGGGGCTCAGTGAGAAGACGTCGTTCCGGGCCACAATCGTGCTGCCCGTGCCGTTGGTGCCGAACACGCCGTTGTAGCCGGTGACGATCGGAATGGGATGCACGCGCACCGCCACCAGGCTGTTCAGGGCCGACGGCCAGCCGAGCGAAGTCAGATCGAAGCCGGTGCTGAGTGCAGTGCGGTCATAGTGGAACCGCGAAAACGACGCGCGCAGATCCAGGAACGTGGTGGGGTTCAGCGACAGCGTGTCGCCCAGCACGAACTGGTTGGTGTTCATGTCCTCCGTACACCGGTCGACACAGGTCTTCGTCCTGTACGGGTCGATGGGCAGGTTCAGGTTCCGCCAGTAGGTGTACCGGGCAAAAATGCGCTGATTGTCGGAGATGGTGTGGTCCACACGGAAGTTGTACTGGTTCTGGTCGCCGCCCACGCTCGCATTCGACGTGAAGTTGTTCACTGCCGTGAACGGCAGCCCAGGCGAGTTGGCCCGCCCCCACAGGTTGGTCATCACCCGCGACGCGCCGTCAATCCGGTTGTTCGGAATGACGTTGTTCGGAAACGGCGTCCGCGAGATCACTTCCTGCCCAGCCGCATTCCGCGCGCAGGGAGCATTGCCCAGCCGTCCGCACGTGCTCAAAGGATCGAAAATCGGCACCAGCGCCCCACCGCCCGTGCGTACGTTCCCGAAGTTACCGCCCCGCATCTCATCCGTGGGCACGCTGAACACATACGAGGCGCCCTGGCGCAGCCGGAACCCTTCGTAGGACGCGAAGAAAAACGTTTTGTCCTTCCGCACCGGTCCGCCCAGCGTCGCGCCGAACTGGTTTTGCGAGAAGGCGGGCCGCCGGACACCTGCCCGGTTATTGAAGAACGTGTTGGAGTTCAGCGAACGGTTGCGGAGAAACTCGTACACACCGCCATGCAGGCTGTTCGTGCCGGACTTCGTGGTGAGGTTGATGACGCCGCCCGCCAGGCGGCCGAATTCGGGACCCAGATTGTTGGTCTGCACCCGGAACTCCTGCACCGCGTCCTGCGTGGGCACCAGCATCGTGTGATTCACATAGCTTGAATTGTTCGGAGCACCGTCAATGTAGGAAGCGCTCTGGTTTGCCTGCCCGCCGCCAATCTGGAAATTCGCCCAGGCGAACGGATTCGTCCCCGTCGGCGTCTGGCTGCTCTGCCCGCCCGGAACAACGCCGGGGACCAGCGCCACCAGGCTGAAAACGTTGCGGCCGTTCAAGGGCATCTCAAGCACCTTGCGCGCTTCAACCACCTGCCCCAGCGACGCGTTCTCCGTCTGCAGCAGCGGTGTCTGCTCGGTCACCTCAACCACCTGATTCACTTCGCCAATCTGCATCGCTGCGTCGATACGGACCGTGCTTTGCACCTCCACCACCACGTTGTCGCGAACCAGGCGCCGGAAGCCCTGCTTTTCCACTTCCACGCGGTACTGGCCCGGCGTCAGATTGACGAACTGATAGTTGCCCCCGGCGTCGGTCTGACCGGTGCGCCGGTCCGCCGTTCCGGTGTTGATCAGCGCCACGTTGGCTTGCGGAACGGCCGCGCCGGTCGCGTCGCTCACCGTGCCAACCACCGTGCCATAGAACACCTGTGCGGCCAGTGTGGATGCCAACAGGCCCAAGGATGCAAGAACTGAGATCGTCTGTTTCATTGTGGCGCCCCTTATTCAGCGAGTCTTGAGATACTCTGGCGATTATACCCAAACCGTACCCGCTTCAACGCCGGGCATGCCTGATGTGGTATTCCTGTTCAACCGGCCCGATGTCCTTCGATTCCATCGCCATCCAGCGCCTTCGCCGCAAAGTCGCCTGGCGGATCCTTCCGCTCACCATCCTTCTCTATCTGGCCGCGTATCTCGACCGCGCCAACGTCGGCTTCGCCAAGCTGCGTATGAAGAGCGATCTCGGCTTCTCCGAAGAAGTCTTCGGCATCGGGATCGGCATCTTTTTCCTTGGCTACCTCACCCTCGAAATTCCCGGTGCACTCCTGGTGGAGCGTTGGAGCGCCCGAAAATGGTTCGCGCGCATCCTGGTCACCTGGGGCCTGCTTTCAGCCGCCACCGCCCTGGTGGAAACGCCCGCCCAGTTCTACACGGTCCGATTCCTGCTGGGCGTCGCTGAAGCCGGTTTCTTCCCTGGCCTCATCGTCTACTTCACCCATTGGTTCCCCGCCGGCGAACGCGCCCGAGCCATGTCCGGCTTCATCGTCGCCGTTCCGCTCAGTCTCGCGCTCGGTGCGCCCATCTCGAGCCTGCTTCTCGATGTCGACTGGCTGGGCTGGCGCGGCTGGCAGTGGCTGTTCATCGTCGAAGGGTTGCCTGCCGTCCTGCTGGGCTTCATCACCCTGCGGTTCCTCACGGACCGTCCGCGCGACGCCCGCTGGCTCACACCCGCCGAACGCGATTACCTGGAAGGCCAACTCGCCCGCGAAGCCCAAGCCAAGGAGCAGACCGGCAGGTTCACCATCGGCCAGGCGCTTCGCACACCCAACGTCTGGTTGCTCGCCCTCGGCATCTTCGCCACCAACACGGGCGGCTACGCCATGTCGTTCTGGATGCCCACCACGGTGAAGAGCCTCTCCGGTGGCAGCGACTCCTCGGCGCTTCTCTACAGCGGGCTCTTCTACGCCTGTGGACTCGCCGGTGTCATCTACTCCGGATTCGCCGCCGACCGCACCGGCAACCCCAAGTGGACCTGCATTGCCGGCCAGTGGTCCACCGGCCTCTTCCTTGCCGCCAGCGCCATTCCCGGCCAGCCGTTCTGGATGGTGATGGCCTGGCTGGTCCTCACCGGACTCGTCGCCCACTCGTGGCCCCCGCCGTTCTGGGCCCTGCCCACCGCCACCCTCACGGCGTCCGCCGCCGCGGCCAGCATCGGTGTCATCAACATGTGCGCCAATCTCGCCGGCTATCTGGGCAATCACCTCATGGGCTGGCTCCGCGATCGCGGCTCCTCCGAGAGCACCATCCTCTTTCTGCTGGCCTGCTGCTACCTTCTGGGCGGCCTCATCGTCTCCCGCGTGCGCCTCCGCGCCGCGCCTCTTCTCTCCAAGGTGGTAACCACAAATGACCCCTGAAATGTTTGATCTCTCCGGCCGCGTGGCCCTGGTTAGCGGCGCAGCGCAAGGCATGGGCCGGGCCATGGCCATGGCTTTGGCCGAAGCCGGCGCCGATCTCATGCTCGCTGATCTCAATGAAGCCGGCATGAACAGCACCGCCGCCGCCATCGCCGCGCTCGGCCGCCGGGCCGTGCCGGTGATCTGCGACGTCTCACGGCCCGATCAGATTCAGGCCATGTTCACTCGTCTCGACACCGAGTTCGGCCGCATCGATTTCCTGGGCAACGTCGCCGGCGAAGCCGTCCTCGCGCCCCCGGAAAAGATTCGCCTCGAAGATGTCGAGCAGGTGTGGCGGAACCTGGTCTTCGGCCGCTTCTGCGCCTGCCAGGAAGCCGGCCGCCGCATGCTCGCCGCGGGGCGGGGAAGCATTGTCAACATCGGTTCGCTCGCCAGCGTCACCGCGCTTGGCCGCGGACACATTGCGTACTCCATGGCGATGGGCGCCGTCGCGCAGATGACCCGCGAACTCAGCACCGAATGGTCCGGCCACGGCGTGCGAGTCAATGCCATCCTCCCCGCGCAGGTGTTGAACCCTGGACTTGAAACGCGCATCGCGGCGCATCCGGCGCTCGCCGCCCAATTCCTCAGCGGCATCCCGGCCGGCCGCTTCGGCCACCCGAACGACATACGCGGGCTCGCCGTCCTGCTGGCCTCGGACGCCTCTTCCTGGATCACCGGCGCGCTCATCCCCATGGACGGCGGCAACCTTGCGCTGAACGGCGGTGGCTCCGTGCGCCACCGGGAGCCCGCGGCATGACACCGGACGCCTCCCGTCTGTATCGCACCATGACCCTCATCCGCACCGCGGAAGAGCAATTGGCCCGCAGTCATGCCAAGGGGCTGGTCCACGGAGCCTGTCATACGTACGTGGGCCAGGAAGCTGTCGCGGCGGGCGTGTGTCTCCATCTTCAGCCCGATGACGCGGTCTTCAGCACCCATCGCGGCCACGGCCACGCCCTAGCCAAGGGACTCCCCGTGGGCGAGTTGTTCGCCGAACTGTTCGGCCGCGCCACCGGCTGTTCACGCGGCCGCGGCGGCTCCATGCACCTGTTCGCGCCCGAAATCGGCATGATGGGCACCAGCGGCATCGTGGGACCCTGCATTCTTCAGGCCGCCGGCGCCGGCTATAGCTTCAAACTCCTGCGCACCTCCCGCGTGGCCGTAGCGTTCTTCGGCGACGGCGCGGTCAATAACGGAGCCTTCCATGAAGGCCTCAACCTGGCCGGCATCTGGAACCTGCCCGTCCTCTTCGTCTGCGAAAACAACCAGTTCGCAACCGAGGTCCCCTTCAGCTATTCCGCCGCGAACCCGGATGTGGCGGCGCGCGGCGCCATCTACAAGATGCCGGGCATTGGCGTCGATGGCAACGATGCCGCCGCGGTGGCGCAGGTGGCGGGTGAAGCCGTCCGCCGTGCCCGCGCCGGCGAAGGCCCCACGCTCATCGAATGCCGCACCTATCGCACACGCCCCCACTCCGAAGGCATGGGCGATTACACCTACCGCACGCGTGAGGATGTGGCCGCCTGGCGCGAGCGCTGCCCCATCAAGCGCTACCGCACCGCGCTGCTTCAAGCGGATGCAGCCGCCGAAGGGGATCTCAAGGCCATCGACACCGAAGTTCAGGCTCTCGTCGATCAGGCCGCCGCCGATGCCGCGCGCGCGCCCTGGCCGGACGCCGCCCAGGCTCTCACCCACGTCCACGCGCCCCCACGCGACATCCCACCCGAACCCGGCCCCGGCGGGTCCCGCGAGATCGGCTACACCGCGGCCACACTCGAAGCGCTGGATTCCGAAATGGCCGCCAACCCCGCCATCTTTGTCTTCGGTGAAGGCATCGGCAAGCGAGGAGGCAACTTCGGAACCACCGCCGGCCTCTTCGACAAGTACGGCCCGGAGCGTCTCCGCGACACGCCCATCGCCGAGCGTGGCTTCGTCGGCATGGGCGGCGGCTCGGCCATGACCGGCGCCCGCCCGGTCATCGACTTCATGTTCATCGACTTCATCAACGACGCGTTCGGCGAAATCGTCAACCAGATCGCCAAGATGCAGTACATGAGCAGCGGCCGCCTCAAAATGCCCATCCTGCTGCGCGGCGTGGTCGGCATCGGCCATTCAGCGGCCACGCACCACTCCGGCAGTTACCACGCCATCTATTCGCACCTGCCCGGCCTCCGCGTGGTCATGCCATCCACGCCCTACGACGCCAAGGGACTCATCACCCACGCCCTGCGCTCAGACGATCCCGTGCTGTTCCTTGAACCGCGCGAACTCCTCGCCGCCAAGGGACCGGTGCCGGTGGAAAGCTACGAAATCCCCTTCGGCAAGGCGCGCATCCGCCGCGAAGGCCGCGATGCTACGCTGGTCGCCATCGGACCCATGGTGCCCCGCGCTCTCGAAGCCGCCGAAGCACTTGCCGCCGAGAACGCCTCCATCGAAGTGATCGACCCCCGCAGCATCTCTCCGCTCGACACGGCCACCATTCTCAACTCCCTCCGTAAGACCGGGCGTCTGCTCATCGCCGACGAAGCCTTCGCCCCCTGCGGCATTGGCGCGGAAATCGCCGCCGCCGCCGCCGATGCCGGCTTCAACCATCTCGACGCACCGGTCCGCCGCCTCAACGGAGCCTTCGCACCCGCCCCCTACAGCCCCACCCTCGAGGCCGCTGTGACGGTGAGTGCCGAAGCCATCGCGCAAGCCCTGCGCGACCTCCTGCAGGAGTAAGCCATGCGCACGGAAATCGTCATCCCGCGGCTCGGCTGGTCCATGGAAGAGGGCACCTTCGTCGAGTGGCTCAAGCAGCCCGGCTCCACGGTCACCCCCGGCGAGCCCCTCTTTGCGCTCGAAAGCGAAAAGGTCACCATGGAGGTGGAAGCCCTGGACGGGGGCGTCCTCACTCTCAACCCGGACTCGCCTCCGGCCGGAGCCACGGTTCAAGTCGGGCAGGTCATCGGTCACCTTGACGATGGTGCATCCCCAACCGCCCCACCCGCCCGAGCCATCACACCCCGTGCCCGCAGCGCTGCCCGCGAACTCGGCATCGATCCCGCGCAACTCACCGGAACCGGCCGTGAAGGCCGCATCCGGGAACGCGACGTGCGGGCCGCCGCGCCCGCAAAGCCCGCCCCCTCACGCGCCACAATCGCCCGGCGCATGACGGAAAGCCGCGACAACACCGTGCCCGTAACCCTGGTTCGCCGCGTCGATGCCAGCCGCCTCACCGCGCTGCGCAATCGCTGGAAGCTGGCCCTGCAACCCGCCCCCGCCCCCACCATCAATGACATCGTGGTGAAACTGGCCGCCCACGCGCTCATGGCTCACCCGGCGATGGCCGGTGGGCTATCCACCATGCACATCGGTATCGCGGTTGATACGCCCCACGGGCTCATCGTGCCGGTGCTGCGAAACGTCCCCGAACTCAGCCTCACGGAACTCGCGCACCAGGCGCGCGGCCTCATCGAAGCCGCCCGCGAACGGCGCCTCCCGGCCGAAGCCGCCGCCGATGGTGTCTTCACCGTCACCAACCTGGGAAGCTTCGGCGTCGAGACGTTCAACCCGGTCATCAACCCGCCGCAGACAGCAATCCTGGGGCTCGGCGCCATCCTGTGGGAACCGGTGGTTCTACCAAGCGGCGAAATCGTCCCGCGCCAGCGCATGGCGCTCTGCCTCACCTTCGATCACCGGGCAGTCGACGGAGCCCCCGCCGCGCGGTTCCTGGCCGATCTTGCCCGCGTCATCGAAGAGCCCCCGGCCGCCGTGCACTGCGCCTGACCGGGCCGGCCTTCGCGTGCCTTCAGGCCACACTACCAGAGGGCCCGGTGGCGGCCGCCTCGGACGGCGGCGTGCTATTCGGCACGGAGCTTCACCCGCCTTGGGGCGCTGGCGCCCGTGCCCGGATCGCGGCCCGGATGGGGAGGTGGCACACCCGGCGGATCCGTGGACCCGCCGGCGCCGGCCCGCGGTCCCGGCCATTCAACCAAAGGTCCGCGCTCCCCGGCCCCGCGCACCGGAACCCGATATTGTTGTTCCGGTTCGTTGGCTCGTTCCTGTTACGGTTCGAGACCCGGACGTTCCTGTCGTTGTTGATGTTGTTCCAGGAACCGCCCCGCAGCGAGTCGACGGCCACGCTCCGCGCCATTCAGTATAAACTCCGTGAAGATCGCCCGCCGGAGCGCCAGAGTGTCCCCGTGCCGCGCGTGCCCAAGCCAGGATTGCACCCGCTGGCGAACCTGGGCGAAGTCAAGCGCGCCCTCATGGAATTTCGCGCGGATCTCATGGAGGCGCCGACGCATCCGCACCACGTTGGCCCGCTTAAGCCGGGTGCGCCCGGGAAAGAGCCTCCAACCCAGGAACGTCAGCCCATCGGCGCACCGGTAGACGCGGCTCTTGCGCGGATGGGGACGAAGCCTGAGGCCATCAAGAAACTCCTCGATCCGCCGCAGCATTGCGTTCAGGAAATCACGGCAATCCCCGAATAAAACGAAGTCATCCACGTACCGCAGGTAGAGAGCCGGCCGCAGTTCCCTCAGCACGAAGTGATCCAGCGCGTTGAGATAGACGTTGGCGAAGAACTGCGAGGTCTGGTTTCCAATCGGCAACCCGCGGCGCCGTTCCAATGGCGTGAACAAATCGTCCCCGGGAAAGTAGACCGAAGATTCTTCCTGCGGATTCGAAGCATCGATGATTCTGCCTGCCAGCGCCAGCGTTGGCTTGCACTTCACCACCCGGGCGAGCTGCTCCTTCAGGATCTGGTGATCAATGGACGGGAAGTACTTTCGAATATCGCACTTCAATACATACTTGTACCGCGCGCACGCGGCCTTCGCCCGCCGCAGCGCCGCGTGCTGGCCGAACCCCTTGCGTGAGGCGAATGAGTTCGCGGTAAATCGGCGCTCAAATACCGGCTCCAGCACCCGGGTCAACGCATGGTGAACCACCCGGTCGCGGAACGGCGCCGCGGAAATCATCCGTGGCTTGGGATCGCGGATTTCGAACGTGCGGTATTCGCCCGGCTGATAACTTCCGTCCAGCAACTCCCGCTTCAATTGGCACAGATTCGGTTCCAGGTTGGCCAGAAACCGGGCCACGTCCGGACGCGTTCGCTTCCCCCGCGCGGCTGCGTGCGCCGAAGCCAGCAGGTTGGCCCAACTGGTCACTTCACTCCACAGGTTGCCAACCCGCTTCATGGTGACCCCTGTTTCTGGTGGCCCTCCGGCGCGTGTCAACAACTTTGAGACACCCGGCATGGGAATTTACTGACGTTCCTCTCTGTCTGTTGGGCTGGTGTCGACCGGCTTGTTGATCCAAACCTCCGATGGCAGGGGCAAAGGCTTGG
>VFZY01000142.1 GCA_016870915.1 Acidobacteriota bacterium
GAACGAGAGCTGAAAGGGCTGGTTTTGTTTGTCACCCATTGGGTGCTGTCCTCCGCAGGGGTCTTCGCTGCCTTCAAACCCCTATCGATATTGATGCGGACGAGCATCCAGGAGATTCGCACGCGCGGCTCAAAACGGAAATGTGGGATCAGATCAGAGTCTATGAGATCTCTGGCGGCCTGTCAAAAGGGGAGAGGGAAAAGGAGGAGAGGGGGAGGACAGAGACAGTTGGCTGAGGCCGGGCGGCGTATCAGAGCGCGGACCGGCGCGTTCGTGGTGATCAATAGCGGAGCAGGCGGGTGGCTTCGGTGACGATGCTGCTGGTTTGCGGGAGGATGGCATCTTCGAGATCGGGGTGGTAGCCGACCCAGGTGTCGAGGGCTCCGATGCGGCCGATGGGGGCATCGAGGGAGTCGAAGAGGTCCGCCGCGGCGCGGGCGGCGATTTCGGCTCCGAAGCCCCAGGAGAGCACGTCTTCATGGACGACGAGGAGGCGGTTGGTCTTGCGAACGCTGGCAGCGATGGCGGGCCAGTCGTAGGGGGTGAGCGTGCGCAGGTCGAGGATCTCAATGGTAGCGCCGGGGATCTGCTTTTCGACCTCGGCGGCGGCCTGGAGGGATTTTTGCACGAGGGCGCCGTAGGTGACGATGGTGAGGTGGGCTCCCGCTTTTGCGGTGCGGGCCTGGGCGAAGGGGATGCAGTAATCGGGCCCGGGGTGGGGCGAGCGGTTGTAGAGTTCGCGGTAAAGCTTTTTGTGTTCGAGGAAGAGAACAGGGTCGTCTGAGCGGATGGCGGTGCGGAGGAGGCCGGCTGCGTCGAGGGCGTTGGAGGGCATGACGACGCGGAGGCCGGGGATGTGGGTGAAGATGGATTCGCCGCTCTGGCTGTGATAGATGGAGCCGCCGGTGAGGTAGCCGCCGATGGGAACTCGGAGGACGAAGGGGCAGGAGAAGCCGCCGTTTGAGCGCCAGCGCAGGGTGGCGGCCTCATCGCGGAGTTGCATCATGGCGGGCCAGATGTAGTCGAAGAACTGGACTTCGGCAACAGGCTTCAGGCCGCGGATGGCCATGCCGATGGCGCGCCCTACGATACCGGCTTCGGCGAGCGTGGAGTTAAAGCAGCGGCGGGAGCCGAAGACGCGCTGGAGGCCGAGCGTGGCCTTGAAGACCCCGCCTTTGCCCTGGACTTCGGGCAGGTTTTCTTCGCGGCTGCAATCGGCGACATCTTCGCCGAAGACGAGGATGTTGGGATCGCGAGCCATTTCCTCATGGAGTGTGCGGTTGATGGAGTCGACCATGGTGAGGGGCTCGCCGGAGAAGCGGGGCTGGGTATCGAAGTGGGGGGCGGTGGGATCGACGGTGGGCGAATAGAGGCGGTGAAGGGCAGTGGAGGGGTTGGGAGGCGCCTGGCGGACCGCACGGTCGGCGGCGTCCTGGATGCGGTGGTCGATGAGGTGGGTTTCGACCTGGTAGCGATGCGGATCGAGGTGGCCTTCGGCAATGAGCCATTCGGGGAACCGGAACACGGGATCGCGGGCGGATTCGCCGGCGCGTTCCTGGGAGGTCTTGTAGAATTTCTCGTCGTCGGAGAGGCTGTGCGAGTAGGGGCGAATGACGCGGGCGCGGACGATGGCGGGTCCCAGGCCGGAGCGGCAGTGGGCGGCGGCTTGGGAGAGGGCGTGATGGGAGGCGAGAAAGTCGGTGCCATCGACGTCGAAGCGGGCGAGGTTGGGAAAGCCGGCGAGCAACGGGAGGATGTTGCCGCCGGGCGTTTGATGCTCTGAGGGAACGGAGATGGCGTAGCCGTTGTCTTCGACAAGAAACAGCACGGGAAGGCGGTGGAGGCAGGCGAGGTTGACGGCTTCCCAGAACTCGCCTTCGCTGGTGGCTCCATCGCCGGTGCAGGCGAGGGTGACTTCGCTGGTTTGGCCGAGGTAGAGGCTGGCATGGGCGCAGCCGACGGCCTGGAGGAACTGGGTGCCGGTGGGTGAGGAGGCTGAGACGATGTGGAGTTCGGGGGAGGACCAGTGGGAGGGCATCTGGCGGCCACCGGAGGCCGGGTCGGCCGCGGCGCCGACGGCCTGGAGAAGCATGTCGTATTCGGTGACCCCGAGGGCGAGGCAGAGGGCGCGATCGCGATAGTAGGGGAAGAACCAGTCGTGGCCGGGTCGGAGGACGAGGCCGGCGGCGACCTGAACGGCTTCATGGCCGGCTCCGGAGACCTGGAAGAAGATTCGGTTCTGGCGCTTGAGGAGGATCTCGCGGTCATCAACGCGGCGGGAGGCGTACATGAGGGTGAACGCGCGGATGAGGGTTTCCGGGGAGAGTGCCACGGAGAGGGAGGAGTCGCTGGTTTGGTCCTTGATGGCGTTCGGCTTCATGGTATCCGGTGGAGCGCGGCCATTTCTCATCATATCGGGTGCTTGGGCGCTTGATCGGGCTTGAATTCCGTGTTTCCCCGGACAGTCTCAGAAGCGATATAGGATTTCGAGGTATCCGAAGTTGGCGCCGGCGCCTTTGGGGTAGATTGTGCGAATGGCCGCCAAACCCTGGGCATGGCCGAAGTAGCCGCTCAAGGTGACGTTGGGCTTCATGCGGTACTCGACACTGGCGTCATACAGATTTGCCAGAGATCTGGCTCCATTGGTGGCGCGGCCGATGTAGCCAAACGACCAGGGCTGAAAGACGCCACCGCCCTGTAGCCATAGGCCGTTCCGGTTGGAGAGGGCGAGGGAATGGAACTCCGTGGAGATGGTCACCTTGGCGTGAGGACGAAGGATCATGGAGCCCATCCAGTCCCGGTTGTTCATCATGTTGAAAAACGGGAAGCGGGCGAAGGGCCGGGGTGTAGGCAGTACCTGGAAAAAGGTTCCATGCCTGGAATCGTTCGGGTTGCCGTCGCCTGAGCCGTCGTAGAATCCGGCGCGGAACCAGGGTTTCAGCTTCCTGAAGACTTTGGGTTGAAATCCGCCTTCGAGGGCGATGGCATGAGCGCGGTGTTGGAGGCGGCCCCAGGCGCCGGTCTGAGCGACGCCCCAGAACATGAGGTCGTAGATGGCGGCTCTGGTGTCGAAGGCGTGGATGGAGTGGCCACCGAAAGTGCCAATGCGGATATCCGCGGTCTGGTCGGCGCGCCGCGCAGCCAGCGGGCGGTTGTCTGTCTTCAGGATGTTGTTGCGCCAGTCGGTGTAGTAGAGCCCGAGCAGCCGGGTTTCGCCGGAATGAGCGCCCTTGCCCCAAGGTTTGGTGTAGGCAGCATAGCCGAATGCGGCTTTGTTCCAACCCCAGCCGTCGGTCTGAAAGACACCGCGGGTGGGAACGGCTGCCATCAGAGTGAGGTTGCCGGTGGGCTTGTTGTGTTGATAGTGGGCGCCGTCGAAACTACGGCCTACGTGGGTCCAGGCAAAGTGGCCGAGCAGGCGCATGTTGATGCGAGTGTTCTTGATGGCGGCCAGCGTTGTGTTTTTCGGCGTCATCTCGGAACCGTCCATGTACTCGAACCGGCCGAGGCGCAGGCTCTGGAACCCTTGCCGGTAACGGATGAACGCCTGTTTGGCAAATAGGCCCATGGAGTTGCGACCGCGGTTGTTGGCATTGAATGAAGTAGTTGGCACCCAGCCCGAGCCCGCCCTGCACTCCGGTGCTTGAGGTAGCGTTGTTGGGCAACCCCAGAAGGAACGGAGCAGCCATCTCCAGTTGCCAGTCCCAGTTCTCGAGGTTCTGGGAGAAGGCGAGGCGGGCGATGTTCCCCGAGAAGGGGTAAGAGCCGTCGCCGGTGCCGGGTGTGAACCAATCCCAGGCTTCCGTGCGTGTGCGGATGCTGCCGGAAACGGTGACCTGGCCCCATTTTATGGGGCTTGGAGCGGCTGGCGCCCCCGCTGAGTTGGGGGTAGACTTTGCCGGCGCCGCCGGGGAGGCGGCACTGGGCTGCTGGGCGAGGGCGCAGGCAGCCAGAGAGGCAGCCGCGAAAGCGTGCACGAGGTGTTTGGCCATTGAAGAAGTTCTCCTTAACAACGTGTCTCTGGCCGGCGGACAGGGACCGGGCATTGGTGTCAACAGGTAGGGCTGCTGTGGCCCCGATTGGTGGAAGTTCAGGCCACGTGGCCTAGGAAAAGCGGGGCAAAGCACCCGCACGTTTGCGGGCCATTGCCTCGACCGACTGCTCGGCAGCCTTGCGCATCAAGGCTCCCATCCTCGGATGCGCCGGCGAGATATCAGGCTTCAGGCCCCGTTCGGCCAAAGCCTCGTCCGTGATGGGGCCCACGGATGCGATCACCAGATCGCGCGAGAGGGCCTGCAACACGCTTTTCTCGAGTTCCAACTCCGCGGCCACCCGCAACAAGTGGGCGAGTTGGACGGAGGTGGTGAAGACAACCACGTCACAATCGCGAGCGGCAATGCGGCGCGCGGCTTCGCGCAATGGCTCGACATTGCCGGGCAATTCCCAACGGTGGACCGCGAGCGAAGTCACGGATGCCCCAAGGGCTTGGAGAGCCGAGGCGAACTCCATGTTGGCTTTGCCGTACTCCTGCAGCGTGATGCGCCGCTTGGAACACGCCGCCAGGAGCGGCACCATTTCGCGCCAGGTCTCCGGTTCAGGGACGTTGACCTGCCCGTTCAACCCAAGCCCGTTGAGAATCGCCTGCGGTTGAGGGCCTCGAGACACCACAGTGGTGCCGCGAAGCGCTTCCACGAAACGCTTGAGCGGATAGCGCGCTGCAATGGCATCGCGCACATAGGCGAGACCGGCGCCGGTCATGAACACGGCAACATCGAAATCGCCGGCAAAGAGCCGCTCGGCCCATGCGAAGATCTCCTCATTCGCTTCGATGGGCCGCTCCTCGACCGACGGCGCGACGAACGGAAGACCACCGTGCCGGACGATCAGCGCTTCGATTTCCCTGGGACGGCGAGACTCCATGGACAAGACGCGAAGACCGGAGAAAGACATTAGCAACCGGGATGCTCCCCGAGTGGATCAGTGTTGATTCCCCGGAGGTCCACGAGCACGACGCCGTCTTCGACCTTTGCGGGATAGCTGCGGCGGCACGCCGGGCCGGTGGTGGGCTTACGAACCGTGCCCGACTCCAGGCAGATACGCCAATTGTGCAGCGGGCAGGTGACGGTTATCGCACCATCGTGATTGGAGACTATGCCGTCCGCAAGAGGGCCGCCCCGGTGAGGGCAGCGGTTCTCGATGGCGACGAAGCGTTCGCCGAGATTGAAAATGGCTACATCGGCGCCGCCGAGCCGGACGGCGCGGCCTTCACGCGGCGGGATGTCGGCTGCCGCGGTCACGCGGACCCAGCCGGTTGCTGCGGGTATCATTGTTCAATCCTCCGTTCGCCGATGGGTTGGATCTGGATGAATTGTGTGGGCCGGGGAGAGTTGCGCTCAAGCCAGGCGTCAAACGATCGATCCTTGGCTTTGTGCAGGCGTTGCAGCAGGGCGGCGCGAACTTCCGGGGTGGCGTAGACGGTTTCCCGGCGGACCTTCTCGATGCCGAGGCGTTCGACGAAGTCGTAGGTGCGCTCCAGGTAGTTGCCGTGCTCGCGATAGTACTAAAAGAAGAGCTCGGCGGATTCCAGGGCTTCATCCGTGGATTCGACCGTGACAAGCAGGTCTGCCTTGCGAACCCCTTTGCCCGCCGCGCCCCCGACCACGACTTGCCAACTGCCGTCCTGCCCGACGAGGCCGATGTCCTTGACCGTGGCTTCGGCGCAGTTGCGCGGACACCCGACGACGGCCAGCTTGGTCTTGTGCGGTGTGAAGAGATTCTCCAGGCGCTTTTCGAGTTCAACGCCGGCGGCTATGGAATCCTGGGTGCCGAAGCGGCAGAACTCAGAGCCCACGCAGGTCTTCACCATGCGCAAGCCCTTGGCGTAGGCTTGGCCGGAAGGCATGTCGAGATCGGCCCACACTCCTGGAAGGTCCTCCTTTCTGATACCCAAAAGGTCGATTCGCTGGCTGCCGGTGACCTTGACCATCGGCACGTTGTACTTTTCCGCCACGTCGGCGATGCGGCGGAGTTCGGCGGGCGTGGTGACACCGCCACGCATACGGGGCACGACGCTGAATGTGCCGTCCTTTTGAATGTTGGCGTGGACCCGATCGTTGATAAAACGGGCCGACCTGTCTTCCTGGTGGCCGCCGCACCAGATCACGTCGACGAGATAGCTGATGGCGGGCTTGCACACCTCGCAGCCAATGCTGTTGCCGTAGATATCGAGCACGTCCTGAACGCTCTTGAGTTGCTGGGTGCGAATCATCTCGCGAAGCTGGTCCTGGCTGAACGCCACGCAGTCGCACAACGCTTTGACCTTGTCTTCGGCGAACCCGGGAACGACGGCTTGAAGCAGCGACTTGCACAGTTGCCCGCAACTGCCGCAGCCGGATGATGCCCGAGTACGGTCCTTGAGTTGCGCCATGCTGCAGACGCCGTGTTCGTGAACGGCTTGAATGATGGCTCCCTTGGTGACGCCGAGGCAGCCGCAGACGGTCTCAGAGTCGGCCATCTGCGCAACGTCGAAACCAGAGTCGGCGGCAGGCGGCGGAGTGAGAAGATAGCGGCGGTCCTTGGCGAGGTCCTTCTTTGTGCGGATCCAGTCGAAGTAGCGATGGTCATCGGAGGCATCGCCGACAAGGATGGCGCCGATGAGGCGGTCTTCCTGGAGGATCAGTTTCTTGTAAATGCCTAGCGCCGGATCTTCGTAACGGATGGACTGTGCGCCAGGTTTGGAGTCGTCGCATTCGCCGGCCGAAAAGACATCGACACCCATGATCTTGAGTTTGGCCGCCGGGGCGCTGGCCTCGAACGCTGCACCGCGGTTGCCGGTGATGGCGGCCGCCAGAACCTTGCCCTGCTCGAACAGGGGAGCCACCAGGCCGAAGATCTGGCCCCGGTGCTCGGTGCATTCACCAACGGCGAAAATGCGTGGGTCGGACGTTTCCAGATGGTCGTTGACAACGATGCCGCGGTCAACCTGAAGGCCGGCCTGTTTTGCGAGGCTCACGTTGGGACGGATGCCGGCGGCAATGACAACCAGGTTGGCTTCGATCTCGGAGCCGTCGTGGAAGCGCAGGCCTTCGACATGGCTGCCGCCGAGGATGGCCTGAGTGTAACGGCCGGTGAGCACGTTGATGCCAAGAGCGTTCATCTTGCGCGTGAGATAGGAGCCGCCGGTGGCGTCAAGTTGGCGCTCCATGAGGTGACCGGCCAGGTGGACAACAGTGACATCACAGCCGCGCACCTGCAGACCACGCGCGGCCTCAAGGCCCAGGAGTCCGCCGCCGATGACGACGGCCTTGATTCCCTGCCCGCTCAGGGCGACCAGTTGACGCGTGTCATCCATCGTGCGCCAGACAAAGACACCGCCTTTGCCGATTCCGGAAATGGGCGGCACGAAGGCGCTTGAGCCGGTGGCTATGATCAGCTTGTCGTAGGGTGTAACGGAACCGCCGGCACCCGTGACGGTCCTGGCCAGACGGTCAATGGCTTCGACGCGAACCCCGAGTCTGGCGCGAATGCCGTGCCTGCGGTACCAGTCGATGTCATTGAGAACTATGTCTTCGAACTCCTTCTCGCCGGCGAGAACGGAGGAGAGGAGAATGCGGTTGTAGTTGACGTGGGTTTCGTCGCCGAAGATCGTGATATCAAAGGCGGTGGTGTGTTTCAGAATCTGATCGACGCAGGCCACTCCGGCCATGCCGTTGCCGATCACCACGAGGCGTTCGCGCGCTTCGCTCATGCCGCCACCTCGCCCGAGAACTGCTTGGAGTGGTGTTCAAGGAACCGGATGACGTCGCCGCGGAGACGCATGTATTCCGGATTCCCGGCGGCCATGCGGCGTTCACGGGGACGCGGCAGAGTGATCGCGAGGTCGAGGCCCACGCGGGCTTCCGGGCCGTCGGTCATGAGCACGATCCGGTCCGAGAGGTAGAGGGCTTCGTCGATGTCGTGTGTGACGAGCATGACAGTGCGGCGGTCCTTTTCCCAAAGTTCAAGAACGAGGTCCTGTAGTTCGAAACGGGTCATGGAGTCGAGCATGCCAAAGGGCTCGTCGAGCAGGAGAAACCGGGGCTCGAGTGACAGTGCCCGGGCAATGGCGATGCGCTGTTGCGTGCCCTGTGAGAGCTCGGCTGGCCACTGGGAAGCGAACTCGCCGACGCCGGTCAGGCTCAGGTACCTCATCGCAAGGTCGCGCTGCTGCCGGCCGGTGAGCGCGGAATGCACCTGGCGGACGGCCAGGGCAACGTTTTCAAGCGCGGTCATCCAGGGCAGCAGCGAGGGCGACTGGAATACGACGCCTCGCTCAAGCCCGGGCGTGGTCACTTCGGTCCCGTCGATGACGACGCCGCCAAACGTGGCTTGCTGCAGTCCGGCGACGATTGACAATACGGTCGACTTGCCGCAGCCGGAATGGCCGAGGAGTGAGACGAACTCGCCGGGCTGAACTTTGATACTGAAATCTTTCACCGCAACGTGTTTTCCGGTTGGAGTGGTGAACTCCTTGGTGAGTGAAGTGATCTCGAGGGGTCGAATGATCATTGCCGTCATGCCTCCACCGGAACGTTTGACTTGGACACGCCGCGGCTGAAAGCGGCATTTGTCGGGGCGCCGAAGCGCGGTCGCGAACCCGCGGCAAGAAACCCGGCGAGCCGGCCGCGGATTCTGACGGCCTGCTCATCGTGGAACAACAGATCCGTGGCGCGTGGCCTGGGGAGGTCGATGGGCACCGCTGGGCTGAGTGAGGCGGATGGCCCGCGGCTAAGGGTGAGTATCCGGTCCGAAAGGAGGATCGCCTCGTCCACATTGTTCGTGATCATCAGCGCCGTGACGGGGCGTCCGGCTTCCGAGCACATGCGGGCGAGTTCCTGCTGAAGAGTAGCTCGGGTGAGCGCGTCCAGGGCACCGAAGGGCTCATCGAGGAACATGACGCGCGGTTCGACCGCGAAGGCACGCGCAATGGCCACCCGCTGCCTCATGCCGCCGGAGAGTTGACTGGGGCGCCTGGCCAGCGCGCCGCCGAGTCCAACCATCTTGAGATACCGTTCCGAGTGCTCGTCCTGCCGCGCGCGGCTGTAGGACGGGAATGCCGCTTCGACCGCGAGGCGCACGTTTTCCAGGGCGGACAGCCAAGGGAGCAGGGAATAGTTCTGGAAGACAATGGCTGCCTGGGAAGAAAAGCCCGTCACGGACTCACCGGCCATGGTGACCTGGCCGCACCCGGGCTCAAGGAGTCCTGAGACGATCTTCAGGAGTGTGGTCTTGCCGGACGCCGACGCGCCGACGATGGAGACGAACTCGCCTTCCTCCATCGAGAAGTTCACGCCGGCGAGCACTTCGCGAGCGCCGAAGCTCTTGCCGACATCGTGCATTTCAATGAATGGCATGAATCAGTCCTTGCTTCGCCTAATTGGCCCGGAGGCGTGCCTCGGCCATTCCCATCAGACGGTCCAGTGTGAAGCCCACGACGCCGATGATGACAATGCAAAGCAGGATGTGAGAGTAGATCAGGCTGTTGTATTCCTGCCATGCCACAGAAAGCCGCCGACACCAGGTGTGCCGGTTAGCATTTCCGCAGCGACGATTACAAGCCAGGCCAAGCCGAGGCTGAGACGATAGCCGGTAAACATGAACGGCAGCGTGGCAGGCAGCCACACCTTGGTAAGCCGCTTCCACGCCGACAGGCGAAGCACCCTGGCGACGTTGTGATAGTCCTGCGGCATGGCCCGCACACCCTGCATCGTGTTGATGACGGTGGGCCACATTGAGCACAGCGCGATGGTGAACAGCGCGGCTGGTTCGGACTGGCGGAAGAGAACAAGACCCAAAGGGAGCCAGGCGAGCGGTGAGATGGGCCGCAGCACCTGGATGGTGGGATCGAACATCTTGTAGAAGAGGTTCGAAGCGCCGAGGAGGAAGCCGAGCGGCGTGCCTATGAGAACAGCGAGCAGAAAGCCTTTGGCTACCCGGAACAGGCTGTAGCCAGCCATGCGCAGGATGCCCTGATCCATTTCGCCCCTTTTGTCGAAGGGCTGCAGCACGTAGACTTTACTTTCCTCCCAGGTCTTCAGGGGCGAAGGAAGGTCCTTGGCTACCGTCTGGCTGAGGGTGGCCCAAAGAAGCATCACGAGTGTGACGCCTACAAGGGCAAGAACCATGTTGGCCGCGATTTTCTTCATACCGGGTTTTCCTCGTTCCCTGCCCTACTGGGCAATTGAGTGGATGGCGAAGCTTTTCGCGTAGCGTTCCGGATCCTTTGGATCGAAGACGCTGTCGGCGAGCTTCGCTGGCTGCATGTCGGCCGCGGGGGCCTTGACTCCCAGTTCCTTCATGGCTTCGATGTAGACGTCCGGACGCATCACCTTGCCGGCGATCTGCCTGTAGGCGGGCGCGGATTTCACCATCCCCCAGCGGCGGAACTGCGACAGCCACCACATTCCGTAGGTAGCGCTGGGGAAGTTGCAATTGCGCTGGGAGAAGATCATGTAGTGCGGATCCTTCTCTTTCACGCCGTTGCCGTAGTCGTAGTTGCCCATCAGGCGGTCAAGGATGATGTCCTTGGGGCAGTTGATGTACGCCGGGCGCGAAATGACCTCGGCTGCATGCGGACGGTTCTCCATCTTGTCCAGGTATTCGCTCGACAGGTGCAGTGCCTTGAGCACGGCCTTCACGGTTTTCGGATTCCTCGCGGCAAACTCGTCGGTGAAGGCACAGACTTTCTCCGGATGGTCCGGCCAGATCTTTTGCGTCGAGATGACGGTATAGCCAACTCTGTCGGAAATGGCGCGCAGGTTCCATGGTTCACCGACGCAGTAGCCATCCATCTTGCCGACTTTCATGTTGGCCACCATCTGGGGCGGTGGAATCGTGACGAGGTTGACGTCCTTGTCGGGGTGAACACCACCCGAGGCAAGCCAGTAGCGTATCCACATGGCGTGCGTGCCCGGCGGGAATGTCATGGCGAATGTGAGCGGATCACCCGCCGCCTTGGCCTTGGCCGCGAAGGGCTTGAGATCGCCGGCAGTCTTCACCATTCCCTTGAACTTGTTCGCCAGCGTGATGCCCTGGCCGTTGCGGTTCAACATCCACGGGATGACCATGGGTTTGACCGGCGAGCCCAATAGCCCCATCGTGGAGGCAAAAGGCATGCCAATCAACATGTGCGTGGCATGGTTTTCGCCGAGCGTCAGTTTATCGCGGATGACTGCCCAGGAGGCTTCCTTGGAGATGGTGGAGTTGACTCCGAACTTCCTGAAGTAGCCCAGTTCATGGGCCATCACGATTGGCGCGTTGTCGGTGAGGGCGATGATGCCGATCCGCACGTTCGGCGACTCGGGAGCATCGCCGGCGTACACCCCGCCTGCCCAACCCGCCGGCAAGCCGGCCAGCAGGGTCCTGAGCGCGGACCGCCGCGAAGCGTGAGGAGTTTCGAGTGCCGTCTTAGTCTGTTCCATGAAGTGTGTTCCCTTGTTTCCGTGCTGAGCGTTCAACACGAACAGCACATTGTTTGAAGTTCGGTTCTCTCGAGATGGGGTCAAACGCATCCTGGGTGACCTCATTCCCGTTGGTCTCGAAAAAATGAAAGGGCATGAAGACCTGGCCCGGAGCGGTGATCTCCGTGACGCGCAGTTCCACATCGCGGACGCGGCCGCGGCGCGAGACGATGTCGACCCGGTCGTGCGAGCTGAGCGTGAGGGCTCGTGCGTCGGAGGAGTTCATTTCAAGCCACGCATTCGGCGCCATGCGTTCGAGGATGGCGACCTGCGCTGTCTTGGTTCGTGTATGCCAGTGCTCAACCGTACGGCCCGTGTTGAGAATCATGGGAAACACATCGTCCGGCTGATCCGGGAACGGTTCGCAATCAACGGTAAACAGGCGGGCACGGCCGTCTTCGAACTGGAACCGGGCGGTGGAGTAGAGCCGGGAGGCCGGACTGCCATGGAAGCCGTCGGAGTAGGGCCACTGGAGGCCCCCTTCGGCTTCGATGGTTTCGTACGTCATTCCTGAGTAGTCGCAGAGGCGGCCCCGAGATACCCGGCGCCATTCATTGAAGGCGTCGACCGGTTTGAACCAGCCCGGAAACAGCTCGTCGCGGCGGCCGAGGCGGTCCGCGACCGCCAGGAAGATGTCAAAGTCGGACCTGGCTTCGCCGGGAGGTGGTACGGCGGAATTGACCTTGCCGGCACGGCGCTCGGAGTTTGTGAAAGTACCTTCCTTCTCGCCCCAGATGGCCGCAGGCAGAACGAGGTGGGCGTACTCGGAAGTGGGCGTGGGGTGAAAGCCGTCCTGGACTACAAGGAAATCGAGGGAGCGAAAGGCGCGGCGCAATTGCTCCTGGTTGGGGTAAGACACCGCTGGATTGGTGGCGATGATCCACATCGCTCGCACTTCGCCGTCCGCGGCGGCGTTGATGATATCGGGATATGCAAGCCCCCGCGCGTCCGGGATGCGGGCTGGTTCGATACCCCACAGCGCGGCGAGTTCCTCGCGATCCTCTTTCTTCTCGAACTTGCGATATCCCGGAAGGCTGGAGGTGAAGCCGGCTTCGCGCGTCCCCATGGCGTTGCACTGTCCGGTGATCGAGAATGGCGATGCGCCGGGGCGGCCGATGTGGCCTGTCAGCAGAGAGAGGTTGGCGATGGCGCTAACCGTTTCGGCGCCCTGCGTTGAATGATTGACACCCATTGTCCAGGCGATCATGCCGGCACGGGCGCGGCCGTAGCGGCGGGCGACATCGGCAATCGTTTCCGCGGACAAACCCGTGAGTGCGGCGGCGCGCTCCACCGGGTACCGGGCGAGGATGAAGCTGCGAAGTTCTTCGAGGCCATTGGCGTGGGCAGCGGCGAAGTCTTCGCGAACCAGACCTTCGCGGAACAGAACGTGGGCCATGCCGTTGAGCAGCGCGATATCCGACCGCGGCTTGAGAGGCAGATGAAGGCTGGCCATCATCGCGGTCTTGGTGACGCGAGGATCCGCCACGATCAGAAAACCGGCCTTGTTCGCTTCAACGTGCTGACACAGAATTGGGTGGTTATCGGCGATGTTGGCACCGATGAGGAGCGTGACATCAGCGACGCGAAAGTCTTCGTAGGCGCCTGGAGGGCCATCGCTTCCGAAGGAGCGTTTGTAACCGGAAACGGCACTGGCCATGCAGAGCGTGGTATTGCCGCAATAGTTGCGGGTACCAAAACCGAGTTGAATGAGCTTGCCGAGTGCGTAGAACTCTTCGGTAAGAAGCTGGCCGGTGCTGATGACTCCGAGCGCCCCCGGGCCGTTTTGCTTCTGGACAGCCGTGAAGCGGTCGACGAGGGTGCCGATTGCTTCATCCCAGCCCACGTGGGCCAGTTTCCCCCCACGCCCACGCAGGAGAGGGTACTTTGCGCGGTTGGGAGCGCTTATCATCTGGTGCTCGGACAGGCCCTTGGGGCAGAGCTTACCCAGACTCACCGGATGCTTGTCCCAGCCCTTGACCGCAACGATCTCGCGGCCGCGCACACCGAGTTCCAACCCACAGCCGACAGAGCAGTAACCGCAGGTGGACTTTACCCAACGTTCCGCACTTCGCCGCGCCGATGTGTAGCCCAACACCGGATCGTCGCGATATGCGTAGCTGTCGCCAAGGGTATCGAAACCGAGGATACGGGCCAACGATTTCATGCGGGCACCTCGCCGCCGGGTTTCAGGAATGTGGATGCCATGCTACGAGGTACCGCCGAGACGAAGAAGACATACCGGCCCATAACCTCGCTGGCCAAAGCAAGAACCAGTGAGGCGAGGGAGTCCAGCGGCAGCGCAAACAAGGCGGCCAGGCCGAGGTAGAAATGCCAACGCCCGCCCGCGGCAATGGACGCCGAGGCCCGCAGTTCCGGAGACTCCGACGCAGCCATCGACTGTGTTTCGCGCCACCGTAGCGCGAGGGCGGCAACCGAGGCAAACCCGGCAGGAACAGCCAGTCCCGGCATCGCGCGAAGACCTGTCACCAGAGCCGTCAGAAAGAAAGCTGCGAGCGTCGCTGGCCTGTTCCAGGATGGCCGCGCGGGAACCATGTAAATTCGCGCGGAGACCGCCACGGCGGCAAAACCGACGACAACCGTTGCCGCGCCGGCCCACACCCTTTCCGGACGGCCAAAATACATCGCAAGAGCGTACAGCGCAGCCAGACCGGCGAAAAGCGACATGGCAAGAATCTCGCGGCTGACCCACGATGTCTTCCAACCCTGGATCGCTCGCCAGGCAAACGCCGGCCGGCCCAGGTGCAGAGGGGCTGCAGCCAGCGCGAGTTTGGCCGCCAAGAGCGGCACAAGGGCCGACCATGCCGGGAGCGCAGCGCCGGAAAACTCAAGCAGCCAGATGGTGAAGAACGCGCCAGCGGCAAACTGCGTGGCTACCAGGAATCCAACCAGGGACCAGTGCGGTTGACCCCTGGTTGCCCGCCAATCGTCCACCCGGTCTGCGTTGAGATTCGCGGGCAGCGTAATGCGCGTCGTGGACAAACTATCTCTTGCCGGGGGCATACCGGGTGAGTTCGCCGCGGAGTAGTCCTGCCGCCACTCCGCCTGATCAACGATTTCAATCGTGATGGCTCCCTCGGGACAGGCGTTCACGCAGGCCGGCTCGCCGCCCGCATTCAGGCGTTTGTGGCACATGTCGCACTTACCGACAACGCCGCGTTCAGCGTTGAATTGGGGCACGCCGTAGGAACAATTCCAGGTGCAGTACTGGCAGCCGATGCACTGATCGGGATCGTGATCGACAATGCCGGTGGCACTATCCTTGGTGTAGGCTTCGACCGGGCAACCTATCAGACAGGAAGGCTCCAGGCAATGGTTGCAGCCCATCGAAAGGTGCCAGCGCTGCGCCGCCGGATAAATCCCACCCTCGAGTTCTCCCACGCGGCGCCAGTTCAGATGCGCTGGATTTCCGTTCTGCTCATTGCAGGCCACCACGCAGCACCTGCAACCGATGCACTTTGTCATGTCAAAGTGAAAGCGGTACTGTTCACCGGAGTTGGGACGCCGTGCGGGAACCAGCGCAGGGGAACCCTTTGTCAGCAAGGTGAATGAGTGGTTGCCGGCGTTGGCCAGCAGTGGAAGTTCAACGGCCATCGCGAGGCTCCCGGGTAGAGGCCAACCGTGTTGATCTTAAAGAGGGCAAGAACGGACCGCTCCTCCCTGTGCCGGCAAGATACACTTTTCCCGTGATCCTTTCAGGCTCCGGAACGAAGCCAGTTCAGTGGTGTCAGGGCAATCCCAGTTCGCCGGCACACACTGCGGGCGGTGAGGGTTGCTCGCTATTCGCGACTGGGTGAGTGCTCTACCGAGAGCGGTAGGACGGAGGAGGTACGGGCTCCAATCCTCGGATTGTCACCGGCGGAAACCCGTTCGTTCCCGAGGTGAGCTCGCACTTTCAGTATGGCCGAACCCGGGGGGTGCTGTAAAGGCCACAGCCGAACCGAAAAATTTATGAGGGTCATCAATGTTGCACACTCACCGCAGCCATGATTGTTGTGTTGTTCAAGCCCGAGTGATGGCGCCTTGTTCTTCCTCGGGTCCGGCCTTGCCGGTGGCCCGTGGGGGCTCTGGTAGCCTGATAGTGATGATTCGGCTGATTGCCGTGCTGGCGATGTTTGTGGCGCCGGTGACGGTTTGCGCGGAGACTTTTCTGATTCTTCCCCTGGCGAACCGGACCAGCGCGGCCAGTCTGGATTGGATTGGAGAGAGCGCGGCGGAGGCGTTGCGTGAGGCGCTGGCGCAGGAGGGGTTGCTGGCGATTGACCGCGAGGACCGGATTGAGGCGTTCCGGCGGCTGTCGTTGCGGCAGACGGCGCTGTTAACGCAGGCATCGGTGATCAAGGCGGGGGAGATGCTGGACGCCGATGTGGTGGTGCATGGGGGGTTCGAGTTGACGCCTGGGCCGGCGGGGGCGGCGTCGAAGGGGTCGATCCGGTTGTCGGCGGCGGTGCTGGATCTGAAGCGGATGCGGCGCGGCCGGGAGTTTGAAGCAGCGGGACCGATTGAAGATCTGGCGGGGTTGCAGCGGCAACTGGCATGGCAGGCGCTGGGTACAGTGGCAAAGAACAAACTGCCGAGTGAGGCTGCGTTCCGCGCCAAGTGGCCGGATGTGCGGCTGGACGCGATGGAGAGCTACATTCGCGGGCTTTCGGCGGTGTCGCCGGAGCAGCGGCACTTGTTGTGGACGCAGGCCGCCCGGCTGGACGAGAGCTATTCGCAGCCATGCTTTCAGATTGGCCGTTACTATGCCGGCCGGGGCAGTTACCGGGAGGCGGTTCAGTGGCTGGGCCGTGTGCCCGCGGGGGCTCCGAACTATCGCGAAGCGGCGTTCCATTTGGGTGTGGCACGGTATCATCTGGGGGAGTTTGCCGCGGCGGCGGAAGCGTTTGAGGTGGTAGCGCGCGAGGTGCCACTGAACGAAGTGCTGAACAATCTGGCGGCGGCCCAGTCGCGGCGGGGGCAGGCGGAGGCGCTGGACAACTTCCAGAAGGCACTGGAGGGGGATGACGGGGATCCGGACTATCACTTCAACGTGGGCTATGCGTTGTGGCGGCGGGGCGACTTTGCGGGGGCGGCGAACAGCTTCCGGGCGGCGTTGGACAGGAATCCGGCGGATCAGGAGGCGACACTGCTGCTGGGACGTTGTTTGAAGCAGACCAAGCCTCGGCCGGGTGACCCGCGGAGTGAGGGCCTGGAGCGGATCAAGAAGCGGTATGCGGAGATGGCCTACCTTCAATTGAAGGCCTTGGTGACGCCTGGCCCGGGGGCTACGGGGCGCGCTCAATGAGAGGGTGACCGGGTGCCTGATCGCGCTGCCAGAAGGGCGACTGGGGCCAGCGCACTTCGCGACGGTGACAGCTTACGCTCTTGCCTTTAGCCGGTGCAGGAGGCCGGCGGCGATTCCGGCAGCACCGAGGAGCCAGGTGGAAGGTTCCGGCACCACTTCCAGATCAACGTTCGAGATATCGGTGTACTGGTATCCCCCGCGGGCCCCGGCGGTGAAGCCCAGGTAGGCGCCCTGGCCCTGGTGGAGGCTGAGAAGTGAGCGCAGGTCGACGGTAAGATCGATGATTTGACGGCCGTCGAGGTGGAGGCGCAGGCGCTGATCCTGATAGATGATGCGGGCCAGGTGGAGTGCGCCGTCGTTGAGGAACGGCAGGCCGTCCGCGACCATCGCCAGAGCCGCGTCCGTGGTGCAGGGGACGCCGGGGAGATCGGTGTAGGCGCCCGGTGCATTGGTGTATCGGCCCCCGCTGCAACGGTGATGGGGAAGGTTACCTTGCAAGCCTCGCGACTGGACGGCGATGTGGTTGCCGTTGGGATCGCTGTACCAGGGCTGATTCATGTGGGTATCGAACTCAACGGCAAGGCTGTTTTCGATGTACATGTAACCGAGGCCCCCGGCTCCGAGCCCGAGGGCGGAGGCACCCGCGGCGGCGTTGTGAACGACAAAGGCGAATCCGTCGCTGCCATCGGGCCCGAGGGGGTCCATGTCGGGTCCGATGCCACCCCACATGCGGAAGTTGAATGAGCCCACATTTCCGTTTTGAGCCGCGCGTGCGAATCTCCTGGATGCTCGTCCGCATCAATATCGATAGGGGTTTGAAGGCAGCGAAGACCCCTGCGGAGGACAGCACCCAATGGGTGACAAACAAAACCAGCCCTTTCAGCTCTCGTTCAACGGCCTTCTCAAGATCGACTTCCAGGGATCGCGCGTTACTTCCGATGGTGGTCTGATCCTGGTGCGTGAGTTGGATGAACGGCTGGGCTTCGGTGCTCTCATTGCCCAACACCTGACTGACTCACGGCGCGGCAAGAATACCCAGCTTCCGCTGGCGGACCTACTGCGCCAGTCCGTCTACAGCCGGATTGCCGGCTACGAGGATGTCAACGATGCCGAGCGGCTCTCGCAGGATCCAACCTTCCGGCTGA
>VFZY01000143.1 GCA_016870915.1 Acidobacteriota bacterium
GTTTGTCACCCATTGGGTGCTGTCCTCCGCAGGGGTCTTCGCTGCCTTCAAACCCCTATCGATATTGATGCGGACGAGCATCCAGGAGATTCGCACGCGCGGCTCAAAACGGAAATGTGGGCTGGTATGAGTTTTCTTTCGAAGGCCCTGGATCGCCGGGCGCGGCGTGCACCGGTTGCGTTCCGAGTTTTGGCACGCCCACGGACTACGCACCGGACGCCCCTTGGACGTTTACGCTCGCCGGTCCGGGCACATTGAAGGTAACGGATGCGTTTCTCGCGGGAGACGTGTTCCGTTTGTTCATTGATGGCAACGACGCTGGTACAACGTCGGCGCCTGGTGCGGGCGATTGCTGGAGTGATCCCGTGACTTGCCTCGCGGATCCCAGCATCAGCAGCGGCATGTGGATGCTTGGCCCAGGGAACTACAGCCTTATGATCGTTGCCGAGGCATCTCCACACGGCGGCGGAGCGGCGTATTTCATGGTCCAGGACGCGGTTCCGGAGCCGGGAACATGGGCGCTTGCTTTGGCGGGTGCGGTGGGTTTGGGGATTGCGCGGCGGCTGAAGCGTTAAACGGTTTTAGGAAACCCGGCCGCGTGGCGGCATCTTGACACGGCGATAACTCCAACCGTATCATTGGGTTTGCGCTTGAGGCAGGTTCCGGTGTCAGGCCGGAACCGAGCCTGGGCCGGAGGTTTATTTTGATCAAGCTCGACATCATCAACGAAGTAGTCAACCGGACCGGAATCACCAAGACAAAGGCTGAAATGGCCGTGGAGACTGTCTTTGAGTCGATGAAGCGCGCGCTCGCGGCCGGCGAGCGAATCGAGTTGAGGGGGTTTGGCATCTTCAACGTGCGTCCGCGCAAGACGGGCATTGGACGCAATCCGCGCACGGGGGCTGAGGTGGCAATTCCACCCGGCAAGGCCGTGCGATTCAAGCCTGGTAAAGAGTTGCAGACGCTTCACTAAACCCCGGTGCCCTCAGGCGACGATCAAAGCGCGCCTTCCTTGGCCCGGCGCCGGTGGCTTGAGGCGCCGTGGCTGAACTGGTTGTCTCTGGGCGCGACTCTCTACACGGCCTTGGCCGTGGGTACGCGGTTACAAGCGAACTTTGATGCCGGCCGCCCTCCTTTTCCTCCCGGCATTCTGGACCTCGATTCCCTTGCCGGTCTGATTCTTCATCCGCAGACCATTCTGGCCGGGCTTCCGTATGCAGTGACGCTGTTGGCGATTATCGCCGCGCACGAACTGGGCCACTACTTCGCCTGCCGGCGGCATGGCGTGGCGGCTTCGGCGCCGTATTTCGTTCCGGACCCGTTTTTTCTGGGTTCTCTGGGAGGCCGCGTGCTGGTGCGCGGGCCGATCTATTCACGGCGGGTGTTGTTCGATATTGGTGTGGCCGGTCCGTTGGCTGGGTTCGCGGTGGCGGTGCCGGCGCTGATCATTGGCATGGCGCTGTCGAAGAAGGCCGCGGGCATCGGCGACCTGTCGGGCCTGGAGTTCGGCGGGTCACTGTTTGTGGATTTCGTTCAAGGCATGTTCTTCCCCGCCCTGCCGGACCGGGATGTCTACTATCACCCGATGGCGCGCGCGGCATGGTTCGGTTTGCTGGCCACGGCTCTCAACCTGCTTCCCGCCGGAACCCTGGATGGCGGTTATCTGGTGTGGGCGGTGACAGGCCGGCGGAAGGTGCACGCGGCGGCGACGCTGGCGACGCTGGGTGCGTTGGTGCCATTGAGCGTGTTTTTTCTGCCGTGGATGGCGTGGGCGGCGGTTCTGTTCGTCTTCGCGCGGCGGCACCCGTATGCGCACGATCTGGCGCCTTTGGACGTCAAACGTGTGATCCTTGCCGTGGTGGCCCTGCTAATCTTTGTGGTGAGCTTCATGCCCGCGCCCATTCGCTACGGCGGGTAGCCGGACCAAACGATGCTGAGAATCTCGGCAGCCATCATCACCTATAACGAAGAACGCAACATCGCGCGAGCCATTGAGAGCTTGCGTTGTTGCGATGAGGTGGTTGTGGTGGACTCGGGGTCGACGGACCGGACCGTCGAGATCGCGGGAAAGCTTGGCGCGCGGGTGGTGGAGAATCCGTGGCCTGGGTATGCGCAGCAGAAGAACTACGCCGCCGTGCAGTGCCAGCACGATTGGATCCTTTCGATTGACGCCGACGAAGCGTTGAGTGAGGCGCTGGAAGCGGAGATCTGGCAGTTGAAGAAGCACGGACCCGCGCGTGACGCTTACACGATGCCGCGGATGGCCCAGTACCTGGGCAAGTGGATCCAGCATTCGGGCTGGTATCCCGACCGGAAGATTCGTCTCTACGACCGGAGGAAAGCCCAGTGGGAGGGCAAGTACGTCCATGAGAGCGTGAAGCCCCATGGGACGGTGGGTGAGTTGGATGGCAATCTGCTGCATTTCACGTGCAGTTCACTCTCCGAGCATCTGAAGACGATGGACCGGTACACCACACTGGCGGCCGAGGAGCTGGTGGCGCGCGGGCGGCGGATATCCTGGCCGCGTCTGGTGGCGGACCCGGTTTGGACATTCTTCCGGACCTACCTTTTCCAGCGGGGGTTCCTGGATGGGGTGGAAGGCCTGGCGATTGCGTGGATGGCCGCGTTGTACAACTTTCTGAAGTACGCCAAGGCGCGGTACATGAGTTCGTCGCGGTGATGCGGGTGCTGCATGTGGATGCCGGCCGCCAGATGCGCGGCGGGCAGTGGCAGGTGATCCACCTGATGGAAGCCCTGGTGGCGCGCGGGCTTCAGGCGGCGTTGCTTGCGCGCGCCGGAGGACCGCTGCTCCGCGAAGCTCAAAGGCGTGGCCTGCAGGCGTGGGAGTTAAGCCTGGCCGCGCTGCGGCGGGCCGCCGTTGGGGTTGATGTGGTGCATGCTCACGACGCACGGGGGCATACGTTGGCGGCGTTGATGGGCGTGCGCCCGCTGGTGGTGTCGCGCCGGGTGGCGTTTCCCGTGGGAAGGGGCCCGTTGTCGCGTTGGAAGTACGGGCGGGCGGACCGGCTGATTGCGATCTCGGCGCATGTAGCGGCGCGGCTGCGCGAGGCGGGGATCGCCGAGGAGCGTATTTCGGTGGTGTACGACGGCGTGCCGGCGCTCGAGGCATCGAAGGGCGGGGTGGCGGTGGCGCCGGCATCGGATGACCCGGCCAAGGGAGAGGCTCTGGCGCGGGCGGCGGCGAGGCTTGCGGGAGTGGAGTTGACGGTGTCGCGGAATCTGCACGAAGATCTGGCGCGCGCGTCTTATCTGGTGTACCTTTCGGATGCGGAAGGGTTGGGATCGGCCGTGGTTTGGGCGGCGTCGGCGGGTGTCCCGGCCATTGCGAGCCGGGTGGGCGGACTGGTGGAAGCGGTGGAGGACGGGCGCACGGGGATTCTGTGTGAGAACAGGGTGGAAGAGGTGGCGGACGCCATGCGGCGTTTGGAAGGGTCGCCGGAACTGGTGGCCGCCCTGGGCGCCGGGGCACGGCAGCGCTTTGAGCGGCTCTTTGCGGTGGACCGGATGGCCGATGAGACGATTGAGGTGTACCGAAGGGTGACAACAGCCCGATGACTGGTGATTTGGCGGGCCTGGAGTATCTGATCGCCGTGCTGGCGGGGCTGCTGCTGGGGAGTTTCGGCAATGTGTGCGTGTACCGTCTGCCGCTTGACCTTTCCGTTGTGCGGCCGCGCAGCTTTTGCCCCCGGTGCGAAGCGGGTATCGCCTGGTACGACAACATTCCGCTGGTGAGCTTCGCACTGCTGGGCGGGAGCTGCCGGCACTGCCGGGCGGCGATCCCCTGGCGGTATCCGCTGGTTGAACTTCTCACCGTGGCGGCGTTCGTTTCGGCGGTTCAGCTTCGCGGATTCACGCCGGAGGGAGCGAAGCTGGCGCTGTTCAGTTGGGCTCTTATTGTGCTGATCTTCTCGGATTTTGAAGAGCACATTCTGCCGGACGAGTTCACGCTGGGGGGCGTGCTGGCGGGTTTGATTTTCGCGTGGTTTGTGCCCGTGATGCCGGGGCTGGTGTCGCTGTTTTCACCGGCGTGGGATGCGCGGCTGGTTTCGATGGCGGAGAGCGCCGCCGGGGCGCTGATTCCCAGCCTGACCATCTGGAGCGTGGGAGAGTTGTACTACCGCGTGAGAAAGCGCGAGGGTCTGGGGCTGGGCGATGTGAAGATGGTGGCGATGTTCGGAGCGTTTCTGGGCTTGCAGGAGGCGATGCAGACGATGATCATCGGGTCCGTGCTGGGTTCGGTGATCGGGCTGATTTTCATCAAGGCGGCGGGGAAGGACGCGGCGACCTACGAGTTGCCGTTCGGGTCTTTCTTGGGAACGGGAGCCGTGTTGGTGACGCACCTCATGCCGCGTCTATTTTGAGCGCTCGGGCAGACGGAAGACAAACAGACGGCTGGGGCCATCCTCCGGCAGGAGATAGAGACGGCCGCGGCGCAGGGCCATGCCTTCATTGGTGAACTTCACGCCGCGATCGGTCTTGCCGAGGGTGATGCGGCGGCGCGTGGTGAGGGTAACGGGATCGAGCCAATCGATGCCGCCGGTCTCGCCGAACAGGCCCGCGCCCACCAGTTCTCCGCCGATGAACTTGAGATCCTGGAAGCGATTGCCGGTGGGGTTGTCGCGCCGGCTGAGCAGGTTGCCTTGAAGGTCCCATTCGTAGATCTGGCGGGCATCCCAGTTGGCTCCGTAGAGGCGGTTGTTGGTGGCGGCGATGCAGCCGATGTGGTCCTGAACCTCGAATGACGAGATCAGCCGCAGGGTACGTTTGTCGCGGCGTTCGATGGTGGTGGTGGAATCGCGGCGGTACTCGGCGGCGGGGATCCAGATGGAGAGCTTGTCCGTGGCGATGCCACCAGGGTGGGACCGTGCGCCCGCGCCTGAGGGCACGGTCCGAACCGCGTGGCCTGAGGGGAGCCGGAACTCGTGCAGGTAGCCTTGGCGGGTTTTGGTATCGACCGAGGTGACCCAGAGACGTTGTCCATCCAGATCGATTCCCTGCACGTGGTGGGTTTCGCCCTGGAGCGGGATGATACGGTCGAGCGCGGGCTGCTGGACGGGGAGCAGGGCGAGCGCAAGAGCGGCGGGTAGCACGGCCAAATCTAGCTAGAGCTGTTTCAGCCGGATGTTGCGGAATTCGATCCGCATGGGCGGGCCGACGTGAAGCTGTAGACCGAGGAGGCCGGAAGCCCGGCGTCCGGCGGGGTCGTTGTCGATGGTAACGCTCATCACCTGGCCGTTCATGATCTGGACGAGGGTGGAACCCTTGGCGATGATGTGGATCTCGTTCCAGTCCTGTTTGCGGATGAGTTGAGAGAGCGCGGCCGGGTCGCCGATGGCGCCGATGGCATGCTTTGTTACGGGTTCACCGGCTTCGATGCGGGCGATGACTCCGCGCGGGGCGAGAAATCCGCGGCCGGCTTCTTCATAGAGAAGGCCGGTGAAGCGGTTCTCGGAGTCGATGTCGGATTGATAGCCTTTGAGGCCGAACTGCCGGTCGGGCAGGAGTTCGCTGCGGTACTGGATGCCGCTGTTGCCGGCTTCCGAGGCCAGCTTGTATTCGAGTCTCAGTTCGAAGTCAGCCGGGTTGCCGCCTTTCCAGATGAGGAAGGTGTTTTGCTTGATGGGGTTCTCGGCGGACGTTTGCCCGATGAGAAGGCCGCCTTCAGCCCGCCAGAACCGGGTGTCGCCTTCCCAGCCGTCGAGGGATGCGCCGTTGAAGATGGCTTTGAAGCTCGGGTCGTCTTTGGGGGCGGGCTGGGGCGGTCCCATGGCGCGCATGCGGGCCCGCTGCTCCGGGGTGGCGTTGGCTCCGGGGCCTTTGGGTTGTTGGGCCGGCAGGGAGACGGCGAGCACAATGAGAAGAGAGGCTGTCGGGAACTTCATAAGTGTCCTTCAGTATAGAAGATCGCGGCTGGAACAGACACCGGGCTGGTACACTGGCGGTTGGCCATGATATCGATCGTCATACCGATTCACAACGAAGAGCCGTCAATTTTGCCTCTTTACGACCGGCTGACGGCGGTGCTTGAACAGATCCACCGGCCTTACGAGATCATCTTCGTGGACGATGCTTCGACGGACCGTAGTTTTCTGCTGTTGGCGAATCTGGCGGAGATCGACGGGCGGCTGAAGATCATTCGATTGCGGCGGAATTTCGGGCAGACGGCGGCGCTGGCGGCGGGTTTCGATGAGGCGCAGGGCTCGGTTGTGATTTCGCTGGACGGCGACCTGCAGCATGCCCCGGAGGATATCCCGGCCCTGCTGGCGAAGATCGACCAGGGTTATGACATCGCGAGCGGCTGGCGACGGGAGCGGATTGACAATCTTGTGACCCGGAAGGTGCCCTCACGCATTGCGAATTGGTTGATGGCAAAGGCCTCCGGGGTGGAGTTGCATGACTTCGGAACGACGTTCAAGGCGTATCGCGCCGAGATTCTGAAGGAGATCCGGCTGTATGGCGACCTGCACCGGTTCATACCCGCGCTGGCGTCGTATTATGGGGCTCGGATTGCCGAGGTGCCGATTCAGAATCTGCCCAGGGGTGCGGGTGGATCGCACTATGGGCTGGGGCGGACGTTCCGCGTTCTGCTGGACATCATCACGATCCGGTTCCTACTTACTTACGCGACCCGGCCGATGCATTTCTTCGGCAAACTGGGGTTGCTTTCCACAACAGTGGGCGGGCTGATCATGGGGTTCATGTTCCTGTACCGGATTACGGGGCATGAGATTCTGTTGAACCATGGTCCTTTGCTGATTGCCGGCGGGTTGCTGCTGCTGGCGGGACTGATGATGTTTTCCACGGGCCTGTTGGGCGAAGTGTTGACGAGAATCTACTTTGAGGGGCAGGAGCGGCGGATCTACGCGGTGCGCGAGGTGCGATCGCGGCGCGACGCAAAGGCAGCCGATGGCGCCCGGTAGGTGGGTCTGGCTGGTGGCGGGCTGGGCGGTGCTGTCGCCGGCGCAGGATCCAACGGACCCGAAGATCAAGGCGGCACTTGAGTACATCCGGCGGATTGAGCCGGAGTTGCTTGAGGAGCAGGTGCGTTTGACGGAGATCCCGGCGCCCCCCTTCGAGGAGCGGGTTCGCGCAGCGGCGTACAAACAGGTTTTTGAACGTCTGGGGCTGAAGAACGTCCGGATCGACAAAGAGGGCAATGTACTGGGCGAACGGCCGGGCCGGGGCCCGTCCCCGCGGCTGGTCTTTTCGGCACACCTGGATACGGTGTTTCCGGCGGGAACGGATGTCCGGGTGAAGCGCGAGGGGACGCGGTTGACTGCTCCGGGGATTGGCGATGACGGGCGTGGGCTGGCGGTGGTGATTGGCGTGATCAGGGCGCTGGACCATGCGGGGATTGAGACGGACGGGCCGATTACATTCGTGGGGACGGTGGGGGAAGAGGGGCTGGGCGATCTTCGTGGTGTGAAGCATCTGTTTGGGGCGGAGTTGAAGGGGCGAATCGACCGGTTTGTCTCGGTGGACGGGACGGGGCTGGGGATCACGAATACCGGGGTTGGGTCCTATCGGTACAAGGTGAGTTATGCGGGCCTTGGGGGTCATAGTTTCGGGTCCTTCGGGATGGCGAATCCGATTCATGCGCTGGGCCGGCTGATCGCGAAGGTGGCGGAGTTTCAGACCCCGGCGCAGCCCAAGACAACCTTCAATGTGGGGCGGATTGGCGGCGGGACTTCGGTGAACTCGATTCCGTTTGAGGCGAGCCTTGAGGTGGACATGCGGTCGTCCGACAAGGGGTCGCTTGAGGCGCTGCATGAGAAGTTCAAGCAGGCGGCGGCGTTGGCGTTGAGCGAAGAGAATGAGCGCTGGAAGAACAACGGCCGGCTGTCGATGAAGGTGGACCTGCTGGGTTACCGGCCCGGCGGCGAGACGCCGGCACGGAGCGCGGAGGTTCAGGCCGTGGCGCGGGTGACGGGAGCGTTGGGATTCCCGGTGGCGTTGCGGGAGGGGTCGACGGATGCGAACGTGGGGATGGGGTTGGGCATTCCGTCGGTGACCATTGCCGGGGGCGGGACGGGCACGGGCGCGCATTCGCCGCAGGAGGCGTTCGATACGACGGACTCCTGGAAGGGTACGCAGCGGGCCCTGCTGGCGGCGGTGGCGCTGGCTTCGCGGTAGGGCCCCTGAAGCCCGGCCGGGATTTGGCCGATGGAGAGGGAGACCATGACGCCATCGATTCAAGATCCGCTGGTCCCGACTCAAGATCCGCAGGTCCCGATTCAAGATCCCCTGGCCCCGATTCAAGATCCGCTGGTCCGGGATGCTTCCAAGAATCAAAATGATCCGCCTCGCCCGCCGGATTCCAAGCGGCAGACGCGGCAGGAAAAGATCGCCGATGCGGTGCGTCTGGTGCTGCAATCGGAAGATTTTCCGGCGTTTTCCGAGAATGTGCAGGCGGTTTTGTGGAGTTCGCGGCAGTCAGATGCCACGATCTCGCACATCACCAGCCTGATCCTGAAGGACCTGGGGCTCACGACGCGCGTTCTGCGGACGGCGAATTCGTCGCTGTACAACCGGAGCGGGAAGCCGGTGGTGAGCGTGGCGCATGCGTGTTCGTTGATGGGTTTGGAAGGGATTAGCAGCCTGGTGGGCGGGGTTCAGTTCGTGGACCACTTCGCACGGCGGTCTCCTGGCCTTCGGCAGCTGATGATGCTTTCGCTGCTGACGGCCAATCATGCCCGTCAGGTGTCGATTGCGGCGGGGTATCCGCGCCCGGAAGAGGCGTATCTGGCGGGCATGTTCCGCAACCTGGGCGAGGTTCTGGTGGCGTGCTACCGGCCGCTCGACTATTCGAAGATCCTGGTGGCGCGGCAGGAGCGGAAACTGAGCGAACGGATGGCGGCGGTGCAGGTGCTGGGGTTCTACTTCGAGGACGTGGCGGAGACCGTGGCCAAGACGTGGAACCTGCCGGACCGCATGCAGATGTGCCTGCATCTGGAACCGGGCCTTGCGTTTCGGGCCGGGAGCCAGGAGGACGAACTGCTCCGGTCCATCACGGTGTTCAGCCACGGGTTGACCAATAGCATTTACCGGCAGAACGCGACGGCGGAGCCGGGGAATCTGAGGGCGCTGATCGATCAGTACGGCAACAGGATCGCGATTGGGCCGGCGGAGTTGAAGGAGATTCTGGACAGCACGATTGAGGATACGGCGGAAACATTCCAGACGCTTCGCGTGCCGTTGAATGAGCTGCTGCTGCGGACGCAGGTGGAAGAGGCGATCTCAATCCTTCGGGGGCAGGAGGAGGCGGAGCACCCCAAGCCGGTGTTTGAATTGGGGACGATTGACCGGATCAACCACGATGCCGAAGCGCTGATTAGTGGGAACGAAATTCCCAATCTGCCGGCCGTGCTGACGATGCTGACCGAGGGGATCTATCTTTCCGGCGGGTTCAGCCGGGTGGTGGTGGCGCTGTTGACGGAGACGCGCGGCGAAATTCGAGGGCTGATCGGAGTGGGGACGGATGAGAATGCCCTGCGGGAGTTCAGCTTCGAGGTGGAAGCGGGTCCAACCGGTCTGACGGTGCTGCGCAAGCAGGATCTGGTGGTGAACCGGGCGAAAGACACCCGGTTTGAGCGTTCGGAGATGGTGAAGCGGCTGAATCCGAGATTCTTCGCGCTTCTGCCCGTGCTGGTCAACAAGGTGGTGACCGGCGTGATCTACATGGACCACCTGGGGGATTTCGCCGAGCCCACAAAGGAGTTGATGGCGAGCATCGATACAACTCGCCGGCTGGTGGGAGAAGCGATCGCGCGCGTCAAAGGACGGTAGGCCGTACCATGGGAGCAGATGCGCTGCTCCCGTGGCCGGATTCTGACACCGGAACTGCTTGACCGTGCCTCACCGGCCGACGCAGTGCGAAACCTGCGTGAGATCGCACGAATCAATCGTCTTTTCGGGGGGCACCGGATCCTGATTGAGACGCTGGCGGCGCTGGGCGTGGGTGACCGGCCGTTCAGCCTGTTGGATGTGGGTGCGGGCAGCGGGGATATGGCCGGGGCGGTTCTGCGCCGGTTTCCACAGGCCCGAGTGGTTTCCCTGGATCTGAAGGCCAGCCATCTTCAGGGGGCGCCCGGGGATCTGGTGGCGGCCGACGCCTTTGCCCTTCCCTTCCCACCCGGTTCGTTCGATTGGGTCCACTGCTCCCACTTCCTGCACCACTTTCCGGACCGGGATGTGGTGGAACTGCTGCGCGCGCTGGCGGGCGTTGCCCGGCGGGGGCTGATCGCGCAGGATCTGGAGCGTCACGTTCTGGCGTACCACTTTCTGCCGGCGACGCGATGGCTGTTCGGGTGGGGCCGGTTGACGCTGCATGACGGCCCGGTCTCGGTGGAGGCGGCTTTCCGGGGCGAAGAATTGGCGGATTTGGCCCGCCGGGCCGGGTTGGAGCGTGCCCGGGTACGGCGGCACCGGCCTGCGTTCCGGCTCTCGATGGTGTGGGAAACGGGGAGGTGAGGCACTATGGGTGGTAGGGGCAATCTTAGGGCCACACAATCTCGTATCTCCTCTTGCGTTTCGCCGGGATTCCGTTTAGGATTGAGTCATCCCCCCGAGTCGGGAGCGCCATGGCAGGGCTCCCCAGACACCAGACTAGAAAAAGGGGCTTCCACCCTTGCTGCAAATCAAGAGAGTTGAACTCCAGGGCTTTAAGTCGTTCTGCGACCGGACGGAGTTGAAGTTCAACGGATCGGGCATCGCCGCGGTCGTTGGGCCGAACGGGTGCGGGAAATCGAATCTCAGCGACGCGATCAGCTGGGTGCTTGGGGAACAGTCCGCGAAGTTGCTGCGTGGCGCGCGGATGGAAGATGTCATTTTTGCCGGCACGAGGGACCGGAAGCCGCTGGGATTGGCTCAGGTGACCCTCACGCTGGTGGATCCGAATTTCGTCGAGGCACCGGTGACGGACCAGGCCGCGTTGGCGCAAGCCAGCGCGGAGCCGGCCGAAGCCGGTGACCACACGAACGGCCATGCGAATGGCCACCACAATGGCCATTCGCACCTCCCCCTGAGCAAGACGCGGGAGATCACGGTGACGCGGCGGTTGTACCGGTCCGGGGACAGCGAGTACCTGATCAACGGGAAAGTGGCGCGGCTGCGAGATATTCAGGACATTTTCATGGGCACCGGCCTGGGGCCGGAGAGCTACGCGATCATCGAGCAGGGGCGCATCGGGCAGATCCTTTCCACCAAACCGCAGGAGCGGCGGGCGGTGATTGAGGAGGCGGCCGGAGTTTCGAAGTTCAAGACGCGGCGGCGGCTGGCGGAAGCGAAGCTGGAGAGCGCCAAGCAGAACCTGAACCGGGTGTTCGACATTCTGGAAGAGGTGGGCCGGCAGGCCAACTCGTTGAAGCGGCAGGCCGCCAAAGCCAAGCGCTACGACGAGTTGAAGACGGAGTACACGGCGCTTCTGAAGCAGGCGCTGGCGGGCAAGTTCCGGATGATGGAGCGGGACGCCGCGCGCACGGCGCTGGACCTGAACGCGGCGTCCGGGGAACTGAGCACGGTGACCGCGCAGGTGGCCGAACAGGAAGCCCAGGACACGGCGCTGCGGGAGCAGTGCTTTGCCCTGGAAGCGCAGTTGACGGAAGCGCGGCAGAAACTGGCCGAGTTGCGGGTGGAGGCGGAGCGGACGCGCGGGCGCCTGGAATCGCAGACGCGGCAGGCGGCGGCGATTGCGGAGCGGCAGACGCAGGCGGACCGGGACGCCGCGGCGATTGCCGGTCAACTGGAGCAGCGCGCGGCTGAGTTCGAGGCGCAGCAGGTGGAGACGGCGCGCCTGGATGAGGAGACCGGTGAGGCGCGGACGCTGTTTGCGTCGCGGACCCAGGAGCGGGATCAGTTCCAGAACAGCCTGCGGCAGCGGGAGATGGCGATTGAGGGATCGCGCCAGCAGGTGCTGCGGCTGTTGGGCGAGGCTTCGTCGCTGAAGAATCAACTGGCGCAGATCGACACGTACCTGGCGGCCGTGGAGCGCGACATGGAGCGCTGCCGGAAGGAAGAGGAGATCTCGGCGGCGGACCTGGAGCGGCTGGACAAGGTGAAGGCCGAGGTTCAGGAGCGGTTGTCGGCGCGGCAGTTGGAGTTGCAGTCGCTGGCGGAGCAGAGGTCCACGATTGAATCAGGGTTGCAGCAGCGGCGTACGGAGGCGGGGCAGACGCGGCAGGGGCTGGAGAAGGCTCGCGGGGAGCTTTCGCGGCTGAAGGCCCGGCGGGATTCGCTGGAAGAGATCATCTCGCACCGGTCCTACACCACGGAGAGCGTGAAGCGGCTGTTCACAGCGATCGACAAGGGTTCGGCCGAGGGGTTGAAGCCGCTGGGCGTGCTGGCGGACTTCGTGGAAGTGGACGCGGCGTACGAGAAGGCCACCGAGGAGTTTCTGCACGACGAACTGGAGTACGTGGTGGTGGAGACGTTCGAGCAGGCCGAGCGGGGCATCGAACTGATGCGCACCAATCTGGATGGCCGGGCGACGTTTCTGGTGCATCCCGATCCTTCGGTGGCGCTGGGCGGAAATCTGGTTTCCGAGCCGCCGATCGGCCCGGAGACGGGCATTCTGTGCCGGTTGAGCGATGCGCTGCGGCTGACCAACGGTTTGACCAACGCTCCGGTGGAGCTGTTGCCGCGGCTGGCGCGGTGTTACCTGGCGGCGGACCGGGCGGCGGCGCACCGGCTTTCGCTGCAATACCCGGATGTCTACTTCCTGCTGCCGGACGGGATCTGCTACCACGGGTTCGCGGTGAGCGGCGGGCGGAAGACCGGAAGCGGCCCGCTGGCGTTGAAGCGCGAGTTGCGTGAGTTGAGCAGCAAGGTGAAGGCGTCGCAGACGGAAGTGGATGTGGCTGCGGAGCGATTGTCGCGCCTGGAGACGGAGCTTGCGGCGCTGGCCGAGCATCTGGAAAAGCTTCGAACGGAGCAGCAGGCGCAGGAGAAGGACTCTCTGGCGTTGACCCATGAGAACCGCAAGCTGATTGAGGAGCACAACCGGGCGTCGTCGCGGCTCTCGGTGGCTCGGCTGGACCTGGAGCGGCTGAATCGCGAGGTGGAGAAGTCGCGCGAGAAGCGGCAGGGGTTGCTGGCGGCGATCGAGGAGAAGGAACAGGCCCGGATGGCCCAGGAAGAGGGCTTGGCGGGTGCGCGATCCGAGTTGGATCAGCACCGGGCGCAGGCGGCGCGGGCGGCCGAGGAACATGCGGCATTGCGAGCGTCCCTGGCGAGCCTGGAGGAGCGGCAGCGTTCCGCCCGGGTGGCGGCGCAGCGGCTGGGCGATCAGGTGCGGGAGTTGAACGGGCGGCGGGAACGGCTGTCGGGCGAAATGGAGCGCATGGGCTTCGAGCGGCAGCGGCTTGAGACGGAGAACGCGGAGTTGACGGTGCGCGCCGGGGAGCAGGCGTCGGCGATCCAGGTGAGCGATGAGACGGTGGCCGGGCTGGCGGCGCGGGAAGAGGAAGCACGGCAGGGCCTGGCGCAGGTGGAAGAGACGGTGAAGGCGGCTCGCGTGTTGGCGAGTGCGACGCAGGAGAAGCGGTCGCAGATCGAGTTGGACCTGGTGCGAAAGCAGTCCGAGCTCAAGTTCCTGGATGAGACCAGCCGCAAGGAACTGCATCTGCCGGTGGAAGAGATCGCGCAGGGAGAAGAGACGGTTCCGGATGACGAGGCGCTGGCGGCGATTGAGCACAAGTGCGGCGAGATCCGCGGCCGCATTGAGGCGCTGGGAGCGGTGAACACGCAGGCGCTGGAGGAGTATCAGGAAGCGCAGCAGCGGTACGACTTCCTGAATGAGCAACGGCAGGACCTGCTGGATTCCATCCGGGATACGGAGAAGGCGATTCAGGAGATCGACGTCGAATCGAAGAAGCGGTTCGTGGAGGCGTTCGAGGCGATCAATGCCAACTTCCGGGATATGTTCCGGGTGCTGTTCAACGGCGGCATTGGCGAAATGCGGCTGACGGACGAGACGAACGCGATGGATTCGGGGATCGACATTGTGGCGCAGCCGCCGGGGAAGAAGCTGCAGAACGTGCTGCTGCTTTCGGGCGGTGAGCGGGCGCTGACGGCGATGTCGCTGCTGATGGCGATCTTCAAGTATCAGCCGAGCCCGTTCTGCATTCTTGATGAAGTGGACGCGCCGCTGGATGAGCCGAATATCCTCCGGCTGACGCGGCTGCTGGGCGAGATGTCGCGGCAGACGCAGTTTATCGTGATCACTCACGCCAAGCGGACGATGGAGGCGTCGCAGGTGTTGTATGGGGTGACGATGCCGGAGCCGGGGGTGTCGAAGCTGGTGTCGGTGAAGTTCCAGGCTCCGCCGCCACCGCCGCCGGTGTTTGAAGCCGTCGCGCACGCGTAGGGGCGCGGGAGTCCATTGGGGTTCGGAACGGAATATACTCGTCAGAAGTGCCCGCGCCCGGACTAAGTCAACGCAAGATCTTCTGCTCTTACTCGCATGAGGACCGGAAGTACCTCGACGAGCTCGTTAAGCATCTTCGGCAGCACTCCGACGTCTGGTACGACCATCAAATCAAGCGCGGTGAGGAGTGGCGCCCCGAAATCTACCGGAACATAGAGAGCGCCGACGTTTTCGTCGCGCTCGTCAGCGGGGACTTCCTCGATTCGGAGTGGTGTATGCGTGAGTTGGCGCACGCAAGGAGCCACGGCATTCACGTCATAGCGGTGATTCTGCGCGGCTGCCACTGGGTGGCGGAGTTTGGCGATCATCAGGTTGTCCTTGTAAAGGACAAACCTCTACGTGACCCGAAGCGGTGCTTCGACGCCTCTCAGCAGATCAAGGAGTATTTCGAGGTAAAGACAAGACTAGGCCTGCCACGTCCGCAACGTCCGTCCGGCCCGAAGTTCCACGCCAAATCGAATGCTGGCTTGACAGAGGTGTCCAGGCTGATGAGTTCGTCCGTCACGTCCGGAACCTGAAGGACCGGCCCATCCAGGTCTACGTGGCCGGGGGAACCCTCGCGGACCGTCACGATCTTCTCTATTCGCGATTGCGTGCGGAATTGGCCAAGACGGAGCCAGCGGCGACGATTCGGGAGTGGCCGGTGGACGAGATCCGCTACTGGCTGCGGCTTGATAAGTACCTGGAGCGGGTCAAAGAGCGTTTATGGAAGGAAACGGGAACGGGTCCCGCAGGTGCACTGGATTTCGTTTCTCTGCCCGAGTGGAAGCAGTTCGACTACGTGGTTGTTCAGCACTACGTCCACTTCAAATGGCTTGGCGGCACGGTCCGCCGATTCATCGAAAGGTACCTGGCCTACTGGGATGACGCCGCCGGTTCAGCCACTGGCCAGACCCGCTTTGTCATCATCCTCCACTTGGTGCGTCCGTGGTGGGCCAAATGGCTGTGCTTGGCGCCTGGCACGCGGCCGACCGCGACCGCGTGCAACCGACTCGATGATCTGACACCGCTCGTCATCGAGGACATCGAGCAATTCCTGCGTACCCACGTACCGTCGCACATGGGCCTATATGAGGAAATTTGGAGCAGGGCGAAGTCCAAGCGCCTGAACGATGTTCTGCTTGAACTCAACAACTGGGTGAAACCAACGTCATGAACAATGATATCTACCAGGGCAAGGGCGAGACTCTTGCCCAGCGCAACGCGGTGCTGGAGCCGCATCGCGATACTTCCCGGCAGTTCGATCCGGCACGGTACCTGGCCGATGATTCGTCGCGGGATGCGGTCATCACTGCCCGCATCCTTGGCATGCCGCTGCTCATCACGGGCGAACCGGGATGCGGCAAGACGCAGCTTGCCCATTCGGTGGCGTGGGAGTGGGGCACGGAAGCACATGTCTTCAACACGCGCTCCGATTCCACGTACCAGAAACTGGTCTACGACTACGACCATTTGCGCCACTTCACGGACTCCCAGCTTAAGCGCGAACGGCCCATCGCCGACTACATCGTGCTGGGTGCGGCCGCCAAGGCCATTCGCGATGCGGCGTCCGGCAAGCCCTCCGTGCTTCTGATCGATGAGATCGACAAGGCTCCTCGCGATCTGCCGAACGACATTCTCAACGAGATCGAGCGCCTGGAGTTCACCGTCCGAGAGACCGGCGAACGCTATGCGGCGCCCAGGGACAATCGTCCGCTCATCCTCTTCACCAGCAACAGGGAACGCGATCTGCCCGAGGCGTTTCTGCGCCGCTGCCTCTTCCACCACATGGCTTTTCCCGGCCCGGACCGTCTGAAGCAGATCGTCGAGGCGCGGCTTGGGTCCATTGGTTTTTCGATCGACGAAGCCCTGAAGCTGTTCCTGGCGAAGCGCGAGCTTGCCCGCGACAAGCAGCCCTCTACCGGGGAACTGCTGGCGTGGCTGACGTGGCTGGATCATCTGAAGATCACCAATCTTTCGCCCGCCGATGAGGCTCAGCGGGCCGCCCTTCAGGCCAGTTACCGGATTCTCGCCAAGACCGAGGCCGATCTCAAGAACCTTCAATGACGGCCCAAGGCATCGACGCGTTTCTCGATCACCTGAGCGCCCGCGGTCCACGGCGGCAGTTCAGCATCGGCCAGCGCGTCCGTGTCCACCAGCTCATTGAGACGTTGGATCCTTCGATTGGGCCTGACAGGCTCCCCAGCCTGCTGGCTCCTATTCTTGCCACGACGAGCCAGGAGCAGGAAGAGGTGCGGCGCGCGTTCGAGGCGTGGTTTCAGCCAGCGGCGCCACCACCGGATACTCCGCCACCACCGGCTCCGCCCGCAAGAGTCTTGTGGCTGCCCGTGGTCCTTTGCAGCTTCCTGCTACTCGCGGTGGTGATCCGGCTTGTACCCGAAGCCGGCATCAAACCGGCCGGGCTCGCGCCCATTGCCATAGGGCCTGCACCGCTCGGCCCGGAAGTCCCGCCGAGTGCGATCACGGTTACACCGCTTAAGCCCTCTGTCACCGCGTTCGAAGGCTATTCCGTACCATTCGAACTTCAAGCCCTCTCGTGGCTGCCCCTGGTCCTTCTCCTGGCCTACTTCCTCCACCGCCGCCATCTCGTCGCCACCGTCGAGCGGCGCAGCGGCTCTGGTCCAACCACCACCCCGGGGGAGCGGCGTCAACTTACCGCTACCCAGGCCGCCCGCGCCACCACCCTGGCTCTTCGTCGCCGCGAGTCCACGGAGCACCGCGTTCTCGACCCTGCGGCCACCATCCGCGCCACCGTCCGCAGTCTTGGTTTCCCCACGCTCCGCTACCGCAGCCTGACCCGCACTCCCGAATACCTGGTCTTGGTTGAGCGCCAAGCTCAGCGCGACCACCTGGCGCTCTATCTGGCCGGGCAGGCCGGCGACCTGAAAACATCGGGCATTCACATTCACCTCTACTACTTCGCCGGTGACCCCCGTGTCTGCGCGGCGCCGGACGGCAACAACATTCCCCTTGCTCACCTTCGCCAGCGGTACCCCGGCCATCGCCTGGTGGTGCTGGGAGCTGGAATCACGCTGGCCGACACGGTGCACGGAACTCTCACCGCTGGAGGCCGCGAACTCCGGCGCTGGCCGAAGCGAGCCCTGCTCACCCCGCGCGCCCCCGGCGAATGGGGGCCCACTGAAAGGACGCTTGTCCGGCACTTCCCCATGGCCCCGGCCACCACCGAGGGCTGGCAGGCCATCGTCGATCGATTTGAAGAGCCCGCACGCCCCGGCGACGAGCCCACAGGCCTGCGCCGGGAGCCGTATCTGGAACCAGTTCGCACCACGGAAGACGTTGCGGCTTACATCGCCGAGTTGAGAGTTTACCTGGGAGAGCGGCCGGCGCGTGTCAACAACTTTGAGACACCCGGCATGGGAATTTACTGACGTTCCTCTCTGTCTGTTGGGCTGGTGTCGACCGGCTTGTTGATCCAAACCTCCGATGGCAGGGGCAAAGGCT
>VFZY01000144.1 GCA_016870915.1 Acidobacteriota bacterium
TTAACCAGTGCAGTTCGTCTCGCTCCCTCTGGCTCATCGCTATTCGTTCCATCCTTCTGCCATTAAAGGCTGTCAAGAGGAACTTTCTACTTGGCTCGATTAGGAACTTTTCACGTGGCCGCGACAGCGGTTGCCCACCGCTCACCAGCGTTCGCGCCAAGTGATATCATGGCACCACTTTGGCCTCCAACGGGCCGTTGTGGAAGGTGGTCTCATGCGCGGTTCAAAGCAGGTCCACTCGTTCGTATTCCTCGGCTTGGCGGCTTTCGCTCCGCTGGCCTACCCCCAGGGAAGCACCACCGCTGTGCGCGGCACTGTTCGTGACCAGAGCGAGGCGGCGGTGCCCGGCGCCACCGTGTCGCTGACCAACTCGGGAACCGGCATCACGGTAAAAACCTCGACCAACGAAACGGGGTTCTTCATCTTCCCCGGTGTGATCCCCGCTCCCTACCGCCTCACCGTGGAATCCTCCGGATTTCAGACCTACGAGGCCACTCTGACGGCGCAGGTGCAGCAGGTGGCGGTGGTCAATCCGGTACTGATGGTCGGGCAGACCGCGACGCAGGTGGAAGTTGTTGACGCCACCCCGCTCCTCACCGTGGATACGCCAACGCTCGGCCACGTGTTGGAACGGCAGCGCATTGAACAGTTGCCCATCAACGGCCGCAATCTCACGACGCTTCTTCAAACGGTGCCGGGCATGGAAGGCACGCGTGCCTACGGACTCCGCGCCGGCTCGCACGAGTTTGTGGTGGACGGCGCGGCGATTAGTGAGCGCATCTACGGTGAGGTGCAGCGGCGCCCTCCGGGCCTGGACACCATCCAGGAATTCAAGGTGGAAAACAACGGTTCGTCAGCGAAGTTCACACGGCCGACTTCAGTGATCATCTCCACGAGAAGCGGAACCAACCAGTTCCACGGCTCGCTGTTTGAGACTCATCGGAACAACGCGATCGGCAAGGCGCGCCAGCGTCAGGACTTCTACCGGACTCCGCCCAAGCTCATCCGGAACGAGTATGGAGCCTCCGCCGGCGGCCCCGTCGTGCTGCCCAAGCTCTACGACGGGCGCAACCGCACGTTCTGGTTCACCGCCTATGAGGGGCTGCGCAGCGTGGCTCCCTTCACGCTGGGATTTCAGGTGCCCACGGAAGCGATGCGGCAGGGCGATTTCCGGGGACTCATTGATGGGCAGGATCGACAGATTGCCCTCTACGACCCCTACACCACCAATCCGCAGACCTGGCAGCGCGAACGGGTATCGTATCGCGGCCAGTTGAACGTCTTCGACCCGAACCGCATCACGCCGCTCGCCAAGTACCTGTTCGGCGTGACGCCGCTGCCCACCCAGCCGGAGGTGAATCCGCTGCTCGGCAACAACTGGTTCGGGCCCGTGCCACGCGATGCGCGCCAGTGGACCTCCACCACGCGCATCGATCACCGCTTCTCCACCAAGGACCAGTTTTTTGCTCGCTACACGCAGGGCGACGCCTGGGCGTTTGAGCAGAAATTCACCCAGCCGATGCTCAACAACGCTCCGGGCACCGTGTTCCGGCTCGCACCGAACAAGAGCATGTCGGCGTCGTGGGTGCGGAACATAACCCCCACGTTCTTCAACGAATTGCTGATCAGCGGCAATCGCGAGACCTATTTCCTGGGCACGGGCGAGAAGGGACGCCGGTATGCGGACGAACTGGGGCTGCCGAATCCGCTCAACGCCACCGGCTGGCCCGGGTTGTACGATACAGGCCTGGCAAGCTACTACTTCGAGACCGACAATACGCAGGGCTACGGTGTCTTCTACGGCATCCTCGACAACCACTCCACCAAGATCAAGGGCAAGCACGAGCTTCAGTTCGGCTTCCATTACCGCTACGACCAGTTGAACGTACTGCCTGACCAGCAGCAGAATCAGGGCAACCACAGTTGGAGCACCGGCGCCACGTCGCTTTACGACTCCGGCACCAGCCGCACCAATCCTCTGGCCGCCCCGCTCACCGGCCACAATCTGGCGAACATGTTCCTGGGCACGATGAACTATTCAAACCAGTTCATCCGCAGCTACTTCTACATGCGCGCCCGGGAGTACGCGCTCTACTTCCAGGACAACTACCGCGTATCGCCGCGGCTCACGCTCAATCTCGGGCTGCGTTGGGAGTACTGGCCGGCGTTCCGCGAGAAGAACAATGTGCTCAGCACGTTCGATTCGCGGCGCCGGGCCATCGTTCTCGGCACGGACATCAATACCATGTACCGCCTGGGCGCAACCGCGCCCTCCATCGTCAACCGGCTGGAATCCCTGGGTGCGCGGTTTATCTCGCACCAGGAGGCAGGCCTGTCGCAAAGCCTGATGGCCAGCACGAAGCGCGATATCGGACCGCGAATCGGGTTTGCGTACCAGGGCGGCTCCGGCGCCGGGCGGTTCGTGCTCCGCGGCGGATACCGCATCTCATATTTCCCGATTCCGTTGCGCCCGTGGTCGGCGAGGATGCGGTCGAATGCTCCACTCACGGCACGGTTCCGGGCCAGTGAGACGGACGCCACCCTTTCGCCCGACGGCATCGGGAACATCGGCTTGCGGCGAGCTCCGGTGGTGATCGCGGGACAGAACAGCCGCGAGGTGGTCACGCTGACCAACGCAAACGCCCTAACTCGAGGATCGGTTCTGGCGAGCTACTTCGCCGGTACCCAGCCGGACCCGCGCGTCCATGACTGGAATCTGACCATCGAGAAGGAAGTGATGCCGGACACCGTGGCACGCGCCTCCTACATCGGAAATCACGGTGCATTCCTTGAGCAGTTCAACCGGTACAACGAGCCAACGCCGGACTACATCTGGTTTGCATCCACCGCCCGGCCGTTGCCCACCGGCGAGTTCGCCAACGTCGCTCGCCGCCCGTTCGACCAGACCGTCTACGGCACCGTCGAGGAGTATCGCAAGTCCGGCTGGTCGAACTTCAATGGCATTCAGCTGGAGCTTGAGCGCCGCTATGCGAAAGGGTTTGCCTACCAGATCTTCTACGTGATGGGGAATGCGTTGGGCGCCGGCGGGCAGGACTTTTCAGGCACTTCGATCATCTCCGCCCCCAACCAGTTCATGCCTGGCCTGGTGCCGGACGATATCGACGCCCGCAACCGGCTGCTGAACTACCAGCGGGATACCGGTGTGCCAAAACACAGGGTCCGCTGGAACTGGATTGCCGATCTTCCGTTCGGCAAGGGTAAGAGATTCGGCGGAAACGCGGGCGGCGTACTGGACCGCTTCATCGGCGGCTGGCAGGTGGCCGGGCTCGGAACCCTTCGCAGCAACTACTTCGCGCTGCCCACCGGAACGTACCCCACAGGCACCCCCATCGAACTCTACGGCTACAAGCACCCCATTCAGGATTGCCGCAGCGGCGCCTGCCGCCCCGGCTACCTCTGGTGGAACGGCTATATCCCCGCGAACCGCATCAACAGCACCGATGCGCAGGGCCGGCCGAACGGCGTGATGGGTGTTCCCCCGAACTACAAGGCCGCTAGCGCGCCGCTCATTCCCGTGGGCACGACGGCCGCGCCGGCCAACATGCCGGCCGGAACCAACCTTTCCCAGTTCTGGGACACCAACACCGTCTGGATCCCGCTCAACAACGGCACGGTGCAGCGCGCGGTGTTCAATGACGGGCTCCACCCGTGGCGGCAACAGTATCTGCCAGGCGTGCGCCAATGGGGCGTGGATGCCTCGCTGTTCAAGACAGTCCACATCACCGAATCGGTCCGGTTGCGGCTGAACGCGGACTTCTTTAACCTGTTCAACACTCCTGGCAATCAGAACGCCATCGGCGGCGACGGCATCCTGAGCACCCTGAACTCAGGCAACGCCGCCCGCGAGGTGCAGTTGACGCTGCGGCTCACCTGGTAGCGGTGAGCCGCGATCCTCAGGAGCGCAAAGGCCCCTCCGGCGCGGCTCCAAACGTCCAGGAACTGGCAACATAAGCGAAAGCCGGAGCGAGTCCGTCTTGCGAGGTTCTCAAAAGCTGTAGAGCAGGGTCCCCATCGGGGGCGGTTCTTCTTCGCTCCCGCCGCCCACGGCGACAGGCTGATCCTGCACCGGGCGGCAGTAGATGCCGGTGTCGCTCAGGTACACTTCGAGGTCGGCCGGGCGGGCCAGCGAACCCTGGATGACGGCCTCCGCCAACGGGTCCTCGACGTACTTCTGCAGTGCGCGCCGCAGGGGCCGCGCACCATAGCTGCGATCCGCGCAGGTCTTCTCCAGCACGTACCGGGCGGCGGCGGGCTCAAGCCGGATCTTGATCTGCTTGGGAACCAGATTCTGGTTGATCTGCTCCACCATGAGATCGATGATCTTGATCAGGTCGTCGTCGGCCAGCGAGGTGAACAGAATCACTTCATCCAGCCGGTTCAGGAACTCGGGGTTGAAGGCGCGCTTCACTTCGCTCATCACGCTGTCTTCCACCTTCTGCGGGATCCCGGCGCCGGAGGCGGCGGTGAACCCGATGTGGCCGCGCTTGTCCAGGAAGCGGGCGCCGAGGTTCGACGTCATGATGATGATGGTGTTCTTGAAGTCCACCGTATTGCCCAGCCCGTCGGTGAGCTGGCCGTCCTCGAACACCTGCAACAGGATGTTGTAGATATCCGGGTGCGCCTTTTCGATCTCATCGAGCAGAATGATGGAATAGGGGTTCCGCTTCACGCGCTCGGTGAGCTGGCCGCCCTCCTCGTATCCCACGTATCCGGGAGGCGACCCGATGAGCTTCGACACCGAGTGCTTCTCCATGAACTCCGACATGTCGAAGCGGATCAGCGATTTCTCGCTGCCGAACAGGAACTCGGCCAGCGCCCTCGCCACTTCCGTTTTACCAACGCCGGTGGGCCCCAGGAACAGGAACGAACCCGACGGCCGCTTCGGAGATTTCAAGCCGGCCCGGGAACGCCGGATGGCCCGCGACAACGCGCTGATCGCCTTTTCCTGGCTGATCACTCGCTTGTGCAGCTCTTCCTCAATCCGCAGGAGCTTGGAGACCTCCTCTTCCTTGATCGAGGTCATGGGCACGCCGGTCCAGCGCGCCACCACGTCCTCGATATCCTCCTTTGTAACAACACCGGTGGAGGTATCGTCCAGGTTGTACTTTTCGCGCAACTGGCGCAGGTTGTCGCGTTCCTTGCGCTCCTCGTCGGAATAGAAGCGGGCCTTCTCGAATTCATGGTTCGCGATGGCGCTCTCCATGCGGTGCACAATGAACTTGATCCGCTTCTGAATGTCGGCTACATCGGCCGGCAGCGTGGTCTGGCGCAGCTTGACGCGGGCGCCTGCCTCGTCGATCAGATCGATCGCCTTGTCCGGAAGGAAACGGTCCGGAATGAAGCGGTTCGACGCATGCACCGAAGTCTCCAGCGCATCGTCCGTATAGGCCACGGCGTGGAACTTCTCATACCGTTCCTTGATTCCGAACATGATCCGGATGGCGTCCTGCTCATTGGGCGGCGGAACCTTCACGGCCTGAAACCGGCGCTCAAGCGACCGGTCCCGCTCAATCGATTTGCGGTACTCGCCCGGCGTGGTGGCGCCGATGCACTGGATCTCACCGCGCGACAACGCCGGCTTCAGAATGTTGGCCGCGTCCAGGGACCCCTCGGCCGAACCGGCCCCCACCAGCGTGTGCAACTCATCGATGAAGATGATGGCGTTCTGGTTCTCCATCAGCTCCTTCATGATGGTCTTCAACCGCTCTTCGAACTGGCCGCGGTACTTCGTGCCGGCCACGATCAGGGAAAGATCGAGCGCCAGAATACGCTTGTCGGCAAGGAAGGATGGAACGTCGCCGTCGGCGATCCGTTGCGCCAGGCCCTCGACGATCGCCGTCTTGCCCACGCCCGGCTCCCCGATCAGCACCGGATTGTTCTTCGTGCGCCGGCACAGAATCTGAATGCTGCGCTCCACCTCGGCCCCGCGGCCGATCAGCGGGTCCAGCGTGCCGTCAATGGCAGCCTGCGTCAGGTCGCGCGAAAACTCCGCCAGCATGGAGCTTTCCTTGGGACGGCCCGCCGCCACCTTCTCGGAGTTCTGGCGCGCCACCTCTTCGCGAACCTGCGGAATGCGCAGCCCGCGCGCCTGCAGGATCTCGGCGGCGAACGATTTCTCTTCCCGCAGCAGGCCCAGCAGCAGATGCTCCGTACCGATGTGCTTATGGCTCAGCCGTTCGGCTTCCTCGGCGGCATAGGCCAGCACCCGCTTGCATTCGTGGGAAAGCGGCAGATCCACCGAGGTTGAGACCTTCTCCCGCACGGCGGTGTGCGCCTCAATCTCCTTGCGGATGGACTCGATGGCGGCATGCGAGCGCAGGAACCGGTTGGCCAGCGCCTTATCCTCACGCACCAAGCCCAGCAACAGATGCTCGGTTTCGATATACGGACTTCCGAACTGGCTCGCTTCGTACCGGGCAAAGAATATCACGCGGCGGGCTTTTTCGGTGTAGCGTTCAAACATGCGTTCTTGTATCTCCTGACTCGGGCATGCCGGCTCCAGACTCGGCCGCGCCTGCGTGGGCGCCCCGTGTGTCATCCGTCAATGTCCCACCCGCCAGTCGGACCACTCGGTCCGCCCGTGCGGCAAACTCCGGGTTGTGGGTCACGTAAATCGAGGTCAACCCCATCCTCCGGTGCAGATCCTCAAGCAGATCCACCACCCGCGCTCCCGTGCGCGCATCCAAATTCCCTGTCGGCTCATCGGCAAAGAGCACCTTCGGCCGTCCCGCCAGCGCGCGGGCAAGGGCGACACGCTGCTGCTCGCCGCCGGAAAGCTCCCCGGCGCGGTGCGTCTCACGGTCCGCCAGGCCCACATCCGCCAGACGGGCTCTCGCCTGCCCGGCCGCCGTCCCCGGCTGCTCACCACGCACCAGCAGAGGCATCATCACATTTTCCAGCGCCGTAAATTCCGGCAAAAGGGACTGATTTTGCCAAACGAAGCCAATTTCGCGATTCCGGAAATCGGCCAGGGCATCCCCCGTAAGCGCTGTGATTTCCGTCTGGCCGTAAAAGATCCTCCCACTCGTTGGATGATCCAGACCGCCCAAAAGGTACAAAAGCGTTGTCTTGCCCGTTCCCGAGTCCCCGACAAGCGCCAGTCTCTCGCCGCAATGCACCGTAAAGTTCATATCGGCAAAAATAGTCAGTTCACCGGACCCGGAACGGTAGCGCCTGGTGAGACCCACCGTACGAATTGCTACACCCGCAGACTCGGATTCTGGGAGCAATGTCCTCTCTCTCTTGGCAACAGCCGGGAAGACGAACACGGGGCGGCGGCGTTGCTTGGGCCCCATGAGGCCGCTCCGGCCTTTGCCAGCTAACCACTACGCTAACACGCTGGCGCGCCCGGCTTCAGTCTTATCTTGAGCCAGGAACGCCAATCTCACGGAACCGCCGCCCGGTGCCACCCGTACACTGAGGAAGGAACCCCATGGCTATCCATACGTCGCGTACCCGAAACCTGCGCCCGGCGGCCGGCGCACTACTCACGCTCTACCTCACCACCACGGCTTGGGCCCAGGATCCGGCGGCGGCCATCGACAGCTATCTCAACCAGGAGACATCGGCCGGCCGGTTCTCCGGTTCGGTGCTCGCCGCCAGGGGTGGAGCCATCGTGCTCAATAAGGGGTATGGATTGGCCAACGCGGAGCACGATGTTCCGAACCGGCCCGAGACCAAGTTCCGGCTGGGCTCCATTACCAAGCAGTTCGCGGCGGTGTCGATCCTCCAGCTTGCGGAGAAAGGCAAGCTGACGCTGGAGGATCCGGTATCGAAGTGGATGGATGGAGCGCCGTCCGCCTGGGAGCGCATCACAATTCACCATCTTCTGTCCCACACGTCCGGCATTCCGGGCTTTACCGAGTTTCCTGAGTACCGCTCCACGATGATGCGCAAGTCACGGCCGGAAGAAACGCTCAAGCGAGTGACCGGCAAGCCGCTCGACTTTGACCCGGGCACGCGGTGGAAGTACAGCAACAGCGGCTATACACTGCTGGGGTTCATCGTTGAACGCGCCTCCGGCATGCCGTGGGAAGACTACGTGCGCAAGAACATCTTTGACCCGGCTGGAATGAACGACTCGGGCCACGATAGTGACGAGACTGTTCTCAAGCACCGTGCGGCTGGCTACAGCGGCCCCCCGGCCGGCCGCCGCAACGCCGTGTTCATCGACATGACAATTCCCATCGGCGCGGGCGATCTCTATTCCACGGTGCTCGATCTGTACAAGTGGGACCGCGTTCTTCACACCGACAAGCTTCTCACCGCCGCATCACGCCGGAAGATGTGGACACCAGTACTCAACGGCTATGCCTACGGCTGGCAGACGGCGGACAAACCGCGGCGGACGGTGATGCATGGCGGCGGCATCAACGGCTTTGCCACGAGCATCAACCGCTACCCGGACGATGACGCCGTGGTGATCGTGCTGGCGAACCTGGAGAACGCCCCGGTGGGGCCCGTTGCAAACAACGTAACCAAGCTGCTGTTCGGCGAAAAGATCATCCGGCCCGAGGATCGCAAGGAGATCACGCTTCCCGCCAGTCAGCTCACCGCTTATGCCGGAGAGTACGAAGTGACACCCACGTTGACCTTGAGTGTCACCTCGGACAACGGAAGTCTCTTCGTGCAACTCACCGGGCAACCGAAACTGCCGGTGTTCGCCGAAGCCGCCGACCGGTTCTTTCTGCGCGTGGCGGATGCGCAGTTGACCTTCCGGCGCGACAGTGCGGGCGCCGTCAACGGGGTGACGCTGCATCAGAATGGCCGGGAAACATTGGCCAGGAAGAAGCCTTGAGCCCTCCGGGCGTGCCCTCACCGGAAAAGACGCTAGACTGAGGTTAGGATTGGAGCTCAAGATGGAAGACAACAAGCTTTCGTACTTTTTCCTGGGCCTCGGCGTTGGCGTGGCCGTGGGCATACTGTTCGCGCCGAAGTCAGGCGAGGAGACCCGCCGGTTGCTGCGCGAACGCGCCGAGGAAGGAACCGACTATGTGCGCCGCAAGGCGGTGGATCTCCGCGATCAGGCGGTGGAGCAGGTGGAACGCGGCAAGCAGACCATCCAGCGGCAGCGTGACCAGCTGAGCGCCGCGGTGGAAGCCGGCAGACAAGCGTATCGCGAGTCGGTTGCGGGCGAGCCGCAGGCCTAACGCCGCGAACCGGCAGGGTCCGGTGGAGTTTGGGGAGTTGAGAGAATGAATCAGGATACGTTGCTGTTGGTGATGGCCGGCGCTGTGCTTGTGTCGGCCGCGGCGCTTGTTATTCAGTGCCTGGCAATCCTTGGCGTGTACCGCAAAGTGAAGGATATGCAGGAACAGATCGGACCGCTGATCCCGCAGGCGGAACAGGTGCTCGAGACAACCCGGCAGGCCGTTGAGGATAGCCGCCGGCAAATCACCGAAATCACCACCAGGACAAACGACATCCTGGAAACCACCAAGGTCCAGTTGGCGCGGGTGGAAGAAATTATTGTGGACGCCACGGGTAAAGCCAAAGTCCAACTCGACCGAATGGAGATGGTGGTGGATGATACCGTGAGCCGGGTGCATGAGACCGTCGTGATGTTGCACGAGGGCGTTCAAAAGCCGGTCCGCGAGATCAGCGGCCTGATGGCCGGGGTGCGCGCGGCGTTCTCTCATCTCCTGGGGGGAAGCCGTCCCAGCGTCGCTGCCGCCACGCAGGACGAGGAGATGTTCATTTAGGCAGGCCGCCCGCTGCGGCACTGGCGGAATTGCAACACCGGGAAGACCGGCATTTTTCGAATGGTTGATATCCATTCGCACATCCTCCATGGCATGGACGATGGGGCGAAGACCTTCGAGGACAGCCTGGCCATGGTTCTCATGGCGGCTGAGAACGGCACGACGGATATCGTCGCCACGCCTCACTGCAATCATGAATTCAAGTTCCGTCCGGAGCTGATCTCGGAACGGATCGCGGCGCTCCGGCAGGGGGCCGGGGACCGCATCCGCATTCACCGGGGCTGTGATTTCCATCTGGCCTTCGACTCGATTGAAGAGGCGATGACCAACCCGCGCAAGTTCTCCATCAACCACCTGGGTTACCTGCTGGTGGAGTTTCCCGATTTCCAGATCTTCGACAACACCTCACAGATCTTCGACAACCTGATGTTGGCTGGTTTGAAGCCCATCATCACGCACCCGGAACGCAATACCGTGCTCCAGCAGCGTCTGCCTTCCATTCGTGAGTGGGTGGAGCGCGGCTGTTATGTTCAGGTGACGGCGCAATCATTGCTGGGCCGCTTCGGGCAGACGGCGCGGAAGTTTGCCGAGGAGCTTCTGTCGCAGGACCTGGTTCACTTCCTGGCGAGCGACGCCCATGACCTGCGGCACCGTCCCACCCGGCTCGACGAGGCTCGGGAACGGGCCCGCGGCGGCTGGGGTGACGACATCGCCGAGGCTTTGTTCGAAACGAACCCAAGAGCTACCCTCACCGGCGCCCCGCTGTCGGTTGCCCCGCCGAAGAAGGCGGGCCGCAAGTGGTTCAAGTTCTGGGCCTAGCGCCGGTTGAGAGAGTTTGCGCGCCGAACGTTCCGCGCCTTGGCCCTCTACGCCTTGGCCCTCTACGCCTTGGAGTGCTTGGCGTGCGCGGCCGCCAGTTTGGTGTCGTATTCGTTCTTCTTGTATTCCGGGCCGTTGTAGCGGCGCCCGAACTCCGCCCAATTGTGGCTGCGCAACTCGTCGTCGATGCCAACCGCACGGACATAGGAGCAAAGGCTACTGGCTGCCGGCGCCCACGCCACGCAGGCGGTTGCTCGGCGGCCCGATGTGAATGTGCGCTCCGGTGGCTTTGCCCCGGATCCGCGTACGGAATGCGTAATAGGGGATGTTGAGACGCTCAAGGTAGCGGCGCAGCCAGACACCCTCCGGGTCGTCCGGGCTCACCGCCACATCCACCCGGTCGCGGTGATCGAAGCCCATGGTGCGGTGTAGAGCAGTCATGCCGCGGGCGCTCACCGGAAGCGGGTGCGAAAACTCCTGCTCAAACGCGGACTCAATCAACCGTGCGTGCTGAGGGCGGAACACCCCGGCGCCTTCAAAACGCTCGTAGGGGGGCACCGGGCCTTGAGGCACGGCTGCCACCGCCACTTCCTCCTCTAACTCCTCTTCCCGATGGATCATCGCCGCGATCTCAGCCAGCGTGCGGGCGCGCGCATCCGCCAGTTCGAGGGTCTTCTGGCGGCGGGCCAACTCTTCCTCATGTGTGACCAGTTGATTGCGGGCCACGACGCCCATCTCAACCAGCTTGCGCAGGTCGCCGATTTTCGCTTCCGTGCGTGCGATCCTGCGGCGCGCGGCCTCCAGCATGTCAACCGACTGGGTCTCGGTGAGATCCTCAATCGAAATGATGCCGTACAGTGTCTGCCGCAGCACCTCGTCGTCCCGCGCGTCCTCAAGGGCCTGTTCCGCCTCAACGACCTGTGCCCGCGCCACGGCACCCACGCCCTGCAGTTCACGCAGGCGTGCCAGCCGCTCTTCGGCGCGTTGGATTGCCACGGGCTGGGCCCAGGCGGCTGTCCCGAACGCTGCCCACCCGGCCACCAGATACACCACCAGATTCATCAATTGACGCAGCGATGGCCGCGGCGATTCACGGAATGGACGCACTGTACATAGTGTAGTACGATACCGCATAGGGGCCGGTTACGGCGCCGAACGGAGAAGAACAAGCCTGTCTGACACTCCCTGGCTTTTAGCCGCGCAAGCCGCCGACTCGAAGAAAGCACTCAACATTCGAGTGCTCGATCTCCGCGGGATGACTTCTTTTACAGATTATTTTGTCGTCTGCACGGGTACCAATCCGCGCCAGTTGCAGGCTATCGCCGACGAGGTGGGCAAGGAATTGGAGGCGGCGGGCCACAAGGCTCTGGCCGTCGAAGGCTACCAGAACGCCGAATGGGTGCTCTGCGACTACGGCGACTTCCTGGTGCACATCTTCAGTGAGAAAGCGCGGGAATACTACGACCTGGAACGGCTCTGGCGCCAGGCCGTGGAAGTACCCCTCGCGCCGCAGTCCGCAGCCAGTTAGCCGGCAAAGGCCGAGGCGGCCTCATGACACCCAGGCAACGCCGCCACCCCGTGTCCGTCTTGCCGGCTGTTGCTCACGAGCTACTGTCCCAGGATGTCGTAGGTGGTGGTGCCGGCCACGCGGACCTTTTCATAGGCGGCAAGCCAGGTCTTGTGCGCGGGATCGGCCGCGTACGCCTTCAGCGAATCCGGCCCGCCCAGCATTTCCATGCACACGCCATGCTTGCGTTGCAGGTGGGTGATCTTGCCGGGTGTGTCCTTCTGGCCGCTCATGGCCACCTTGCGGCTCTCGGCATCCGGGTTGAAGATGTTCAGCGGCGCCCGCAGTTTCCCGAACCACACCCGCTTGATGTACTGGGACATCGTGGACGGCAGGGCATCGGTGGCCTTGTAGAAGGCGTCCCACTCGGCTTCCGTCGCCGTGTCAATCGGCGTGAAAGCAAAGCAATGCATCATGGTCTTTTCGCCCGCCGTGATGGAGGAAGCGCCCAGCACCAGAGCGGCCGCGAGGGCCGGAATTCGATGGCTCAATTTCATGCTGGATATCTTAGCAAACGCCGGGCAGCGGCAACCACGGCGGTGGAATGACCAGTGAAACGGGCGCTTCCAAACACACGGACATAAGTGTTTGCGCATGATGATGGTGGTGTTACCTCCTGGCGGCATGATGTCCCTTCTGATCCTGGGCGCTGGGGCCGTACTTGGCGTCCAGCAGGAGATTGGTCGCTCCGACGAGTCCACCTATGATCACGACGTGTGCCTGCCCGACAGTTCAGCGGCTTCCTTCGAACACCGTTATCCGAAGTAACCCGGCCCGCAGTTCTCATGACGCGCGTGCATTTCTCCGCCGGGTCACGCCAGATAGCGTTATAACGTGCTGCAGGAGCTATCCCCGTCTGCCGCCGCAAACTGCCCGCCACGTTCCGGCGACCGATGAGACAAGGTCGCGATGTTCGAAGACGGCACAGGTCTGCGGCGGAATCCGAAGCCGGGTAAACTCCTTTTGGCTCGGCCGCAAACGTTCTCACTTCAAATCCGCAAGTATAGTAGCAACCGCCGGCAAAGCTCCGTCATGCTCGCCTCGGGCAGCCATCTCCCGGACTCTCGTTCGCTATCCCACTTCTTCGTTAGCCCGCCGCAGCAATGCCTTGAAGTAGGCAATGCAATAAGCCAGCCCGGCGCGGCGTTCGGCGTTGTCGCCCGCCAGCGGCGGAATGTGGTCCGGCACGATGCCGTCACTGAACTTCACCTGCCGCAGCGCCTTCATGATCTGGTACATGTCCGTGTAGCCTTCGTCCGGGAAGGTCTCATGAAACACCGGAAGTGGCGAACTCACGTTGCGGAAGTCGATGTCGAAGAGCTTTCCCCGGCTGCCGAAGTCGTGAATCATCTCGATGGTGTTCTTGCCCATCCGGTCCCCGCCTTCCATCCACGTGCCGACGCACAAACGCAGTCCCCAGTGCTTGCTATTGCCCGCGATCTTCTCGGCGCGCTTGTAGCCGTCGTAGTGCACAAACAGCTTCGCCACGCCGTTCATCTTCGCCAGCGGCGGGTCGTCCGGGTGCAGCGCCATCTTTACGTTCGACTCCTCGGCCACCGGCAGCACGGCCTTCATGAAGTAGGTGTAAGTGGCCCAGATGTCCTCGGCCGAGTACTCGCGGTCAAACGCGGGCTTCTCCACCTTCTCACGGAACTCCTTCTCGCTGAACTGCCGTGTCTTGTAGCCGCGGTGCTCGATATGGGAAGTTGTGTAGGTGTTGGCCGGGTGGAAATCGTAGTTCACCGCCGGAATGCCCAACTTGCCCATGATGCGCACGAACTTGCGGAAGCGCTCGATCTCTTCGTCGCGGCCGGGTTGGCCGAGCTGCACCTTCAGCGAGCGATATGAGTAGTGGCACCCGCTGTAGAAACGGACGCCGTAGCTGGCAAAGCGTTTCTGAATGCCCGCCAGCCGGTCGAGATCCGGCTCCTCGTGGTACATCAGCCGCGCCCACTTAAGGCCAATCTGCTTGCAGAACAGCAGGAAGTCATCGCTGACGTTCCAGTTCATGATGTGGCCGATCTTCACATTCGCCGGGTCGTCCTCGGCGATCACGGCCTTGCGCGACGGCGGCGCGGCCAGCACCGCCGCGGCGGGAACGGCCAGAGGCGACACCAGGGCGGCGCGGCGGGAAAGTTTTTTCGTGGTCATCGTATCCTCGATCTCTCAAAACAGGAACCGCAGCCCGAACTGCATCTCGCGCGGAAGCCCGGCACTGGTGATCACACCGAACGTGCCCGTGCCAATGGCCAGCCCCGGCGGATTGAAGGGCGGCGTATTGGTGGCATTGTACATCTCCCACCGCAGTTGCAAGCTTTGCTTTTCGCGCACCTGGAAGTTCTTGAACAGCGAAAGGTCGAGGCTCGCCAGCCCGGGCGCGGTCAGGACGTTGCGGCCGGAAGTGCCGTAGTGGCCCACGGCCAGTGCAAAGGCTGACGTATCGAACCACCGCCGCAGGGTGCGCTCGGATGAAGAAAGCCGCCCGTCAGCGATACGGTTCGGCCGCCGGTTGCAGCGCGAGCATTCATCGGCCAGCGGTTGCACGCTTTGCGAGGGGTGTATCGGCATACCGGTTTCGAGCGTCAACACGCCGTTCGTCTGCCAGCCGGCGAGCAGGCGGCCCACCGCATCCCTGCGCCCGCGGAAGAACGGCAACTCATACAGCCACGACCCTGTCACGCGATGCCGTTGATCCGTCTCGGCAAGGCCCTTTTCGAGGAACAGATCGAACGGCGAATTGTGACGCTGCCCGGCGTTGCCGGCCCAGGCATCGAACATCGTCTTTGACCACGTGTACGTCCCCAGGAACGTTAGCCCGTTCGACATCCGCTTCTCCACTTTCGTCAACAGCCCGTGGTAGTTGCCCGACGCGTCCGTCGTGATCAGCTCGATGTTGCCCCACTGCGGGAACGGCTTCACTCGTTCACCCTTGAGGACATTGATCGCGTTGAACGTCCGCGGCCGGTCAAAGTGGCTCGACTTCGACCCCACGTAGCCCACCTCCAGCACCATGCTGGACGGTAGCGCGCGCTGGATGTTGAATGTCCACTGCTGCACGTCGCCCACCCCGTAGTTGTCCGGCACGGCCAGCACCTCGCGCGCCGACGTCGCCGCGATGTTGTCCGACACGCTGGCGCTGGCCATGCGAATACGGATCACGCCGGGGTTGTTGATCTCATTGATGCCCGCGCTGAACGGAATATTCTTCGAGCTCTCGGTGAGATTGTTCAGCATGTTCACGTTGTAGAAGACGCCGTAGGAAGACCGGATCACGGTTTTGTTGTCGCGGAACGGGCGAAACGCAAAGCCGAAGCGCGGTGCGAAGTTGTCGGGGTCGCGCTTGTAAAGGGGCGCGGAAACGCCCGGGGCCGGGAACAGATCCTGCGTGTGGAAGTCGAAGTTCCGCGTGCCGCCTCGCACGTCGCGCAGGACCGAGTTGTACTCATAGCGCAGCCCGATGTTGAGCGTGAGGCGCGAAGTGATCTTGAAATCGTCGGCAATGAAGCTGTGCGACCGCCAACCGAACAGCCGCGTGAACTGGCCGGGCTTGAAACCGGCCACCTCGCTGTGGGCCGTGCGCACCTGGAATGGGTGGTCCAGCAGAAAATCGGCCCATGACAACGCCTCGCGTCCGGCGGTTGTAAGCCCCTGGCCCGCGTGAATGCCCGTGAAACCGAACTGGCCGGTGACGAACTGGTAGGTCTCGCGCCGCAGCAACATGTGGACCGGGAATAGGAACTTTCTACTTGGCTCCGACAGGGGGTTTGCAGTTGGAAGCCTGCTAGGGGCGTTTATTCGGTGTCGGTGGAGAAGGAAGGGTTCAAGAAGGGCCTGGTGCCGAGCGTCCCGCTGGAAGTGGACCAGAAGGCGCGTGGAAGAACTCCGTGCCGATCTTCAGCGAGTGGCGCCCCTTGATCCAGGAGAACGTGTCGGCAATACGGCGTGACTCGTCCCAAATCGTGTTCGGGACCACGTTTCCGATGCCACTGACGCCCGTGATGCTGATGGATGGCACGCCGGTGGTGAACCGGTCGTTGGTCTGCCCCGGAATCAACAGGTCGCGTGCGATGTTGAAATCCTGGCCGCTCACCCGGTCCAGCGTCTGGAACAGGTCGCGGTTGTAGGAAACCTTCAACTCGTTCAGCTTGGTGGCCGATACCAGGCGCGTGTATTGCAGCGCGAGATTCTGCTGGCGCTTGGGACGGTCCTGGCCGAAGAACGGATGCGGGTTGATGATGCCGCCGAACTCGTTGATGTCCTGAATGCCGTAACGCCCGAAGATACGGTTCTTGTCGCCCAGATTGTAGTCCATGCGCAGGAACATCTGGCGGTCGTCCACCGTCGAGCGCGCATCGCCCGAGTAGTTGTTGCCGCCGTCGAACTCAGCCGGTCCAAAGTTGGGCGGCACCCAGAACTGGAACAGCCGCGAGGCCTGCGGAGCGATGCGCGAAGCTGGAATCTGGTTGCCGGGGAACGGCGTGTTGGCCGTGATGTCGCGAATCGGGAGCAGCCCGCCTGATGGCGCGCGCCCGGTACGGAAGAACGGTTCGGTGAGGTCGCCGCGGAACATGCGCTGCGTCGGGAAAATCCCGAAGCCCTGTGCGTTGCGCCGCTCGGCGAAGGCCTCGTAGTTGGCTGTGAAGAACAGTTTGTCGCGCAGAATGCGGCCGCTCAGCACTGCGCCGTAGTTATTGCGCCGGTAAGGCTGCTTCTTCACCAGCGGATTCTGGAAAAAGTTCCGTGCATCCAGCTTCTCATTGCGCAGAAAGTGGAACAGCGCGCCATGAAAGTCGTTCGACCCCGGCCGGATCGACGAGACGATCTGAGCGCCGGACTGCGTGCCGAACTCGGCCGAGTAGAAGCCGGACTCCACCTTGAACTCCTGTAGCGCCTCCACCGACGGCCGCAGCCGCATCGACGCGTGGATCGATGTGCGCGTGGGCGCGCCGTCCAACAGGAACCAGTTGTTGTGAACCTTCTGTCCCATGGCCGCGATGCCAAACCCCGGCCCGAAGCCCGACGTAGTGACGCTCGATGCCGGTCCGCGACTCATTCCCGCGCCCAGCAGCGCCAGCATGTACATGTTGCGCTTGCCTGGAATCGGCAGTTCGCGGATCTTGCGTTCGTCAATGAGCTGCCCCAGCGTGGCGTCGTCGGTGGAGAGCAGCGGCGCCGAGCCCTGAATGATCACCTCCTGCGAGACGGACCCGACTTCCAGCTTGATATCCACACGCGCCCGCTGTCCCACCACCAGCACGATGCCGCGCACCACTTCGCGCCGGAACCCGGTCTGTTCGACCGCCACCTCGTACTCCCCGATATTCAGCACGGGCGTCTCAAAACCGCCGCGCTGGTCGGTGACGGCGATGCGCCGCTCTCTGGTGCCGGTATTCGTCACGGTGACCGTGGCCCCAGGCACCGCGGCGCCGGAAGCGTCGGTTACGTCGCCGAGAATACTGGCGCGGTCACCCTGGGCGACGACGGTGCAGGGAATGGAAAGCAGGGCCGCGAGCGCAAGTGGCAGAAGCCGGCGGAGGAAATGCATGGGCAACTCCGGGAACGAGAGTGGATTGCCCAGTGAGTATACACCCACATTTCCGTTTTGAGCCGCGCGTGCGAATCTCCTGGATGCTCGTCCGCATCAATATCGATAGGGGTTTGAAGGCAGCGAAGACCCCTGCGGAGGACAGCACCCAATGGGTGACAAACAAAACCAGCCCTTTCAGC
>VFZY01000145.1 GCA_016870915.1 Acidobacteriota bacterium
CCTCCCAAGCCTTTGCCCCTGCCATCGGAGGTTTGGATCAACAAGCCGGTCGACACCAGCCCAACAGACAGAGAGGAACGTCAGTAAATTCCCATGCCGGGTGTCTCAAAGTTGTTGACACGCGCCGCAGGTCCCGGACGTCGCACCCGATGATCGCGACCGGCTCTGAGGGCCGTCTCACTCGCGCCGGACTCCAACACGCCGCGCCGGAGCCTCTTTCGATTGGGCTGGATCAACCTGAAGCGGCGAAGTTCACCCGCATGTGTACCGATGACCACTGCGGCGTGGCCTGGAGCGATCCGGGCCCAGCCGATTCGTGCCCCCTGCGCGTCAAGGAGGTCCACGCCGCACTCGGTCGGGGAGTTTTTAGGGGGCGCGGCGAGTGCGTTGCGCAACCCCGTTGCCACGTCACCGCCCATGACGATAGGGTTTTTCAACCCTCAGGTCCCCGCCAGCCACCAATGGCATCATCGTCGCGGAAACCTTCGGGACAAAGCCCACTGTTTCAACTTCCTGCCTGAGGGTCAGAACTCGAACTTAAGCGCCAGTTGCAGACTCCGGTTATCGCCCACCGTCGAGGTGATCCGCCCGGCCGTCGGCGACCCGATCGCCGAGTTCGGGAATCCGAAATACGGCGAGTTGAACAGATTGTACGCCTCGAACCGGAACTGTACGTTGAGACGGCTGTCGGCGCCAAAACGATTGTTCTTCACAAACGACGTGTCGAAGTTGTTGTTGCCCGGCGAATAGAGAATGCCGCGCCCCGAGTTGCCATAGGTAAACGCCGGCGGCGCCGCGAAGCAACCCGGGTCGTACCAGCGATCCGGCGTTGGATTGCTCAGCTTGCCGCTGCACCCCAGCCGGTTCGGCCAGCTCGGCGCACCGTTGTTCACACCCGCCGCCAAACCCAGCGTGAACGGCCGTCCGGTGGTCAACGTCGTGATGCCGCTCACCTGCCAGCCTCCCGCCACCCAGTTCATAGCCCGGTTGGCGCCTCCAAAGCGCTTCCCTTTGCCGAAAGGCAGATCATACACGTAGCTGAACACCGCCCGATGCCGCACGTCGAACCCCGACGGCCCGCGGTTGCAATCCAGGCAGGTGGCCGTCTGCGGACCCCCCGACGCTCCACCACCGCTTCCCACCGAACCCGTGAAGTCAAGCGACTTGCCCCAAGTGTAAGCCGCCAGGAACTGCAAGCCGCTCGCGTACCGCTTGGTCGCCTTCAACTGCATGCTGTGGAACGACGACCGTCCGCGCCACTCCACCTGGAAGATGTTCACAATGTTGTTCAGCGGCTGGATCAGACGCCGCGGCGCCAGCCCCCCCGGCCCCGGCTGCACTTCGTTCGGATTGTAGGCCTGCGCCAGATTCATGCCCGTCGACCCCGCGTAGTCCACTTCCACCATCAGCGACTCGGTCAACTGGCGCTGCAGGTTTGCCGTCCAGGTCTGCATGTACGGCGTCCGGTTCTCAAACGCGTGCCCGTTCAGCCGCGGCGCCGGCGCCAGAGAGTTCAACTCCGCCGTCGTCCTCGGCTTCACCGCGCGCGGCAGCGGGAACGGATTGTCGATCGTCGCCACACCGGTCATCGTCAACGGGAAATCCGCGAATGCCAGGGACTGCGTGAAGAACACCGGCACGTTCAGCCCGATCTGCCCGTTCGCCGTCACCGGATCGGGGAAGTACACCAGGCTGTAGCCCGTCCGGAACATGGTCTTGCCGTTGCCGGTGATGTCATAGGCAAGGCCCAGGCGAGGACCAAAGTTCGCCCAGTTCGTCCGCTTGTTCGCCGAGGCGCTCACACCGTCCTCATTGGCATAGATCATGCGCCGGTTGCCCAGGTCGAAGTTGGGCAGTCGCCCGTACTTCTCCGTCTCCGGGCGGAACACCTCATGCCGCACACCGATGTTCAGCGTCAGGCGCCGGTTCACCTTGATGTCATCCTGCAGGTAAAGCGAGTTCTCCCAGATCCGCAGATAGAAGGGCTCAAACACGCCGCTACGATTGCCGCTCACCATGTAGCCTGTCAGCAGCGATGCCGGCCCGTAGCCCGTTCCCGCCGGGCGCGCCGGATCCGCCGTGTACGCCCGGTTGAAGTTCATGTTCCCGCGCACCGCTTCGTTCACGAAAGGTTGCGCGTCGCGCCGCACCGCGTGCCAGCCGAACTTCAGGGTCTGCCGCCCCACCGTCCAGTTGAAGTTGCTGCTCAACTGATAGTGCGTCTGCAGCGGATTCACCGGCAAAAACGCCGGACCGCCGGAAAGCCCCGTGATGTCGGCGATGTTGATCGTCGGAATGCCCGACGACTGCCGGTTCAAATTGATGTTCCGGATGCCGAGCGAAGTCGCTGCATTGATCCCGATGTCCTGCTGCGTCGTCACCGGATTCGTGCGCGCAAAGCCCGCGCGGAACTCATGCAACAGGTTCGGTTTGAAAATGTGAGTCCAGTTGAACGCCGCGCCGTTCGTCGTCAGGCGCGTGTCCTGCAGCCCGGCCACGAACGGCCCCAGCGTGAAGCGCTGCGCCGCGTCCGCCGGCGTCGGCAGGCAGCAGTTTGCCTGGCCCTGTGGCGCGGCCAACTGATATTCGTTGTAGGTGTAGCGGAAGAAGACATTGTCCTTCGAGCCGATCACCTGGTCCAGCCGCCCCGTGTACACGTTGTCCCGCACGTTGCGGTTGGGCACCGAAAGGAAATTGTCGAACAGCCCGTTCACGCGGCCCGGTGCCGTGGGAAGAGGATAGATGCTCAGTACGTTGCGGCCCACCGGATTGATCACCGTCGCCGGGATCATGTTGTTCGGGAACGGGTCGCGCGCCGGCGTATTCGACCCCGGCACGGCGCGCGTCGTGAGCGGATTGTAGATGGGAAGATTCGGCCCGCCCGGCGCCACCAACTGGCTGAAATCCCCGTTGCGCATCTGTGGCGTGGGCACCGTGTTCACCGTCGCGATGCCTCGCCCGGAGCGCAGCCCCGCGTAGTCAAAGAAGAAAAACGTTTTGTTCCGCCCGTTGTAGAGCTTCGGGATCCACATCGGTCCGCCAATCGCCACGCCGAACTGATTCTGCCGGAACACCGGCTTGCGCTGGCTCGGCGGCGCGAACACATTGCGGGCGTCCAGCACGTGATTGCGATGGAACTCGAACACGTTGCCGTGGTAATCGTTCGATCCCGATTGCGTCGACACCGAGACCACGCCCGCCCCGCGTCCGAACTCCGCCGAAAACACGCCCGTCAGCGTCTTGACGGCACCAGGAAGGGAGCGTTGAAAGCCCCGGATTCATCCGTCATCGAACGCGTGACGGTGTTCTTGTTCACCTCTGTGATCGTCACCGTCGCACCCGCGACGCTGGCTCCCGTGGTGTCCGTCACGTTCCCCAGAATCGTTCCGGTGGTCACCTGCCCAAACGCCACCGCGGCAAGAAAAAGAACCCCTAACAAAAATCGCATCAAAGCGGCTAATCTCCTCTTCTTTAATCTTAACTTAACCTTCGGGGCTGGCTCCCCCGGGAGCCGCTTCGTGGCGCTACACTTCCGAACGGCGGAACCGTCCACGCCGCACTCCGCAACTCCGGCACCGGACCCCTTACGGGCCAGTGGGGCATTCACTCGGAACCGATGGACAAGGATCTGCTCGGGCTCTCTCACCCAGCAAGCCCATAGTCGCCTTCGGCAGCGGACAAGCGAACGATCTGGCGTCGGCGCCAGTTCGTGACAAGGTTCGAACTCCATTCGACTTGGCGGAGAATGTCTGAATGAAGATCGATCGTCGTCGAACCCTGATTCAATTCGCGGCGGCCCTGCCGCTTTTCCACCCGGCGCGAGGATGCCAGCCGGCGGAGTCGCCTTCCCTTCAGCCCCCGCGGCACGCCGGTCCGCCGCTGCCGGAGCACGCCGCCACCAACCGGGCCTTCCAGGGGATTCCCAGCCTGGCCATCGCGCCGAAAGGGCGTCTTTGGGCGGTCTGGTACGCCGGGGTGACGCCGGGCGAAGACCTCAACAACTATGTCGTCGTCTCCACCAGTGGTGACGATGGCGCAACGTGGAACGACGTATGGATCATTGATCCGGACGGTCCCGGCGCCGCGCGCGCGTTCGACCCTGAAGTCTGGGTGGCGCCCAACAAGAGGCTATTCGTCTTCTGGGCGCAGATGGATAGATCTCGGCGCGACACGCAACTCGGTGTGTGGTGTGTCGAGAGCCGCAAGCCTGACGCGGCCAGCCCCACGTGGTCGAAGCCGCGGCGCATCGCCGGCGGAGTGATGATGTGTAAGCCACTCGTGTTGTCGTCGGGCGAATGGGTGCTGCCGATCTCGAAGTGGCGGGAGCACGACCACAGCGCGCAGATGGTCGTCTCGGCCGACAAGGGACGGACCTGGAATCCGCGCGGGGCCTGCAACGTGCCGCTCGATTTGCGCCAGTACGACGAGCACTCCTTTGTCGAGCGCAAGGATGGATCGATCTGGCTGCTGGTGCGGACGAAGAGCGGAATCGGCGAGAGCGTGAGTACCGACCGCGGGCGGACCTGGCCGGATTTGAAACCATCCGCCATCGCACACCCGGCGTCGCGCTTTTTCGTTCGGCGGCTACTGTCGGGGAATCTGCTGCTGGTGAAGCATGGGCCGATCGACAAGCCAACCTCGCGGTCGCACCTGACGGCCTATGTGTCGCGTGATGACGGCCGCACGTGGACCGGCGGCCTGATGCTCGACGAACGTCTCGGCGTGTCCTACCCGGACGGGCAACAAGGCAGGGATGGCCGGATCCATATCATCTATGACTACAAGCGCACCGAGGACCGCCAGATTCTGTTGGCGGTGTTTCGGGAAGAAGATGCCATCGCCGGCCAGGCGGTCAGCCGCGACGTGCGGTTGCGGCGGTTGGTGAGCCGCGCGTCAGGGGGACAGGAGAAGCTTCGGACGTGAACATGAAGAAATCGCCCTCACCAACCGAGGTTGACCCTTCCCCGGAAACACCGCGCTTTCCAAGACTCGACGGCTCGATCCGTCTATATGGTGTCGTCGGCGACCCCATTGGCCAGGTGAAATCTCCAAGTGGCATCACGGCGAAGTTCGTGGAGCGGGGCGCCAACGCGATCCTGGTCCCAATGCATGTGCAGCCGGCCGATTTCGACAAGTTCATGGACGCCGCCCGCGGGCTCCTGAACCTCGAGGGGCTCGTCGTGACCGCGCCGCACAAGATGTCCGTCACGCGGCACCTGGAATCGGTGACCAGCCGTGCTCGGTTCTTGGCGGCTGCCAATGTCATTCGCCGCGTGGTCCCCGGGGGCGGCTGGCATGGTGACGCCAGCGATGGCTTGGGAATGCTCAACGCTTTGCAGGCGGCAGGATTCGATCCACGAGGAAAACGAGTCCTGCTCGCCGGCGCGGGTGGTGCTGGCTCGGCCATTGCCTTGGCGATGATTGAGTCGGGAACTGCGGAGTTGGCTCTGCACGACATCCGTGTGGACCGGCGGGACACACTGATCGCGCGTCTCAGCGAACGGTGCGCCGGAAGCGTGTGCGTGGGCTCGCCCGATCCGGCTGGTTTCGACTTGACGATCAACGCTACGCCCTTAGGCATGAAGGCGGATGATCCGTTGCCGATCCATGCGGACCGGTTGGCGCCGGGTGCTTTCGCGGCTGATGTGGTCACCGTTCCCGCACGAACAAGGTTTCTGGAGCTGGCTGGCGCCCGAGGCTGCCACACGGTGCCTGGCCTCGCGATGTTTGAAGCCCAAGCTGATTTCGTCGCCGACTTCCTGCTCGACGCGCCTTCCTGTACGGCTAGAGGCCAGGAATCTGCCGATTCCGGAAGGCATCCACGAAAAGCAGATGGTCGCTGCGCACGCAGGCCGCGTACTGCTCACCGAAATCGGTGATGTACTGCACGAACTCCGTTTCGCGTCCATCGATCACGCCGTTGATAGCCTCTTCGATGGAGTAGTTGATGAGCGTCTGATCACTGTCATCGTCTGAGCAGCAGTGGATCTTGGCGATGCACTGGCCGAGTAGTGCCACCGTCGCGAGAATGTCATCCAGGTCGTTGATATCGGCCCACTCCAGGTCGGCCACATAGGGCGACACCTCGGTGACATACATCCCCGCTCCGTCAAGGGTGGCATAGCCGAGAAACGGATCGGAGGCGGCTTGCAAGGCGCGCTGCGAAATCGCAGTCCGGTGGCCTTCGTGTACGAAATAGGCGGCGGCGGCAGCGTCGCTGACGTGCTTGGCCGGGGCAGCCGGGCGAGCCACCTTCATGGAAATCAGGATGTCGTTTTCCAGCGCCTGCGTTTCGCCTTCAAGCAGCACGCTGTAGATGGTGAGGCCCGCGCTGCCAACGCCCAGGCCCATCCGGCGGGCGATGTCCTTGATCTCATAGTTGGCGATGGTCCGGCGCTTCCGCGCCGGGATTGTGCCGAGGTACTCGGCGAAGGCGGCTTCCACTTTCTTGCGGGTCACTTCGTCCACGGCCAGGATGCTCTTGGTGGTCTTGAAGCGGCGGTCGCCATTCACGATCTCCGTTTCCGCGTCAAGCAGGGCGACGCGGGTGAGCATCCGGGCGCTCCACAGCACTTGCAATAGCGGCCCCTCGGCGTTGCCCAGCGTGAGGGAAAAACTCTTGTCCGCACCCGCGGCAAAACGCGCCACCTGCCGGGCGTAGCCACGGGCGCCCTCCGCCACCACCTCCCGGATCTCCGCATCGCTCAGGGCCTTTTGGTAGCCGATGAGCGCGAGGCTGGCGCAGAACCGTTTCAGATCCCAGGTGAAGGGCGCGACGTAGGACTCGTCGTAGTCGTTGACATCGAACACCAGCGCGCCCCTGCCATTCATGTAGGTGCCGAAGTTTTCGGCGTGCAGGTCGCCCTGAATCCAGACGCGGCTGGTCCGTTCGTTCAGGAAGGGGTCTTCATCGCGCGCCATGTCGGCGTAAAAAAGCGGCGCGCTGCCCCGGTAGAAAGCAAATGGCGTTTCCGCCATCTTGCGGAACTTGCCTCGCCAGGCGCCGGGCTCTTTGGCGATGAGGTCGCCATAGTTGTCCGAGAACGACTGGAGGATAAACCGTTTTCGGTCTTCAGGCGGAGTTTCCCGCACAAGGGTGGAAATGGATGACACAATCGGCCCCGGTCCGTTAGTGTACCGCTATGGCCGGGCGCTCACTTCCCGTAATTGACAAAGAACGGGCTTGACCAGGCCAGCAGCGTGTCCTCCTGCACCACTCGCACGTAGTAGTAGTGCCGGCCGCTCACATCGCCCCGGTCCAGAAACTCCACCGTGGCCTCCTGCGTCCCGGGTTCCGCCGTGTGCACCACCTGACTGTCGCGGATGAACTCCACCCGCGCGATCTTCTTCGTCCCCCGCGCCTTCACCCGGATGGGCAGCGCCTTCGTGAGCGGGAATTCATCGCCCATGAAGTGGCTGCCCATACGCACGTCCAGAATGATGTTGTCCATCGCGCCGTACGTATGCCGCTTCCGGATCGCATCCAGCACCCCCTGCCGCGTCGGGTTGTCCGTATACACCAGCGCATAGGAAAGATGCGTCGACCCGTGATCGGAACTCGCGATAATCCCCAGCTTGTATCCCTTCGCCCACGCATTCGACACCATGCCCTCCGGCTGATACCCCGCCTGCTTCATGTGCGCCGCATCGCGCGGTTCCTCCGCCACGTGCGGCGCGCCCAGCTTCTCGTAGTTCGTCCGGGCGCCCTGATAGATCTCCACCACCGGCTCCAGGTTCGGGTCGTTGTCACGCCAGTCCGTTCCCATCCGCGTGCCCGATGTGTGCGAGATCGCCAGCGCGTTGCGGTTCCTGATGTCTTCATACAGCAGCTTCGTGTCGTTCGCCACCAGCTCCCCCGTGCCCACGCCCGGCTCATCGCCAAGCGGCGCGTTCGGCAGCCCGAACCCCTGCGCGCCGTTCTTCAGAAAGAAAGGAGTCACCCGCGAATCGCTCCGCCTCGCGAAAACCATGTTCCTGTGCCCGTTCGGAAACACCGCGCTCCGCTCGTACCCGAAAATGGATACGTACGCGCCCGGCACGTGATACATGTCGGTCATCTTCTGCGTGTACCACCACCAATACGGCCACGCCCCGCCCTGATGATCCGTCGACGCCCCGAAGTCCATCGCCCCGGCGTCGATCATGTAACGGTAGAAATCCTGCAAACTCCCGTCCTGCGTGCCGCCGCCGTCCCAGCTCAACTCCGTGTGCCGGTGGAAATCCCCCCGCACAATCCGGTGCGGCTTCCCGCCCACCGCCGCCGTGTAGGTTCGGATCGCCCGCACGTCGCCGGCCTCATCCTCATGGGCCCCCGTCGCTGCCGGCGCGTCGTAGACGGCCGTGCCAAACTCCGCGGCGGCCGGATGATCCGTGGCGGGCAGCATGCCGGCCATCACCTGCTGGCGCAAAGGACGGTGGTAGAACCCCTCTCCCCGGTTGTCCGTCGGCCACGCCAGCCACAACCCGCCTGCCGCCGCCACCGCGTGGATGCGCGTGCTTGACCGCCCCTTCGAATTCGGCAGCGTCACCGGCGTTCCCCACCGGTTGCCGTCAAGATGAGTCACGCGATACTCCCAGTAGCCGCGGTTCTGGTTTCCTGACGCCACCACATACCGGGTCTTCGCCGCCACCCACACATTGCCCCGCGCGTCCGTCACCACATGAGGCTGATAGGTGTTCCCGTTGCCGCCCCGGAACGCCTCGGAGAGCAACTGCGCCGGCATCCGCCACGTGCCATTGTCCAGAATCCGGATCCGCGGCTCCCGGGTCGCGCCCAGTTGAACCCCCTTGCGATTCGCACGGATGATGTACCCCTGATCTTTCCCCCAGCCCGGCTCACCGGACTCCCACGCCACCCACACCCGGTCCCCCGCATCCACCGCCACCGTCGCCCGGGCTTCAAACCGGCCCGACGCCGCCACTTCCATCTCCTCACCCTCCACGCGCCCGCCCGCCACCTTCGCCAGCAGCACGTCGTAGTTGCCCTTGGCATAGCTGTCATAAGCCACCCACAGCCCGCCCCTGCTGTCAAACGCCGCCGCCGGCTCCCAGTGATTCGCCTCCCGCTTCGTCACCCGGATCTCCGGTCCCCACGTCTCCCCGCTCAGCACCCGCGCGAAAATCGCCGACTGCCGCCCGCGAAATCCCTGCCACACCACCCCGATCCTGCCGCGCCCATCCCCCACCGCCCGCGGGTTGATATCCGGCATGGCGTCCGTCGTCAGCCTCTCCAAAGGACCCCACGTCTGCTCCCCCGCATCGAACCACCGCGCATACAGATCCCAGTTGCCGTCCTTCTGCTGCGACCAGATCACCCACGCCCGGCCCTTTCCATCCACGGCCATCTGCGGCAGCCAGCTATCGCCGCTTGTTCCAGGCACCCACTGCAGCGTCCCCCACTTTCCGTTCTTGTACTGCCGGATCGCCACATCGTCGCGATCTCCCACAAAACTCAGCCACGCCACCCACAGGGAACCATCCGGCCCCGCGGCAATCGCCGGCGAGTCATCCTGCCGGAACTCATGGCCCACCGCCGCCGCCATCATCTGGCCGCCGCCCGAAAGCTGCATCATCGCCGCCGCCGGCGCTGCCTCCACCCTCGGCGCCCGCCGCATCATCGTCAACATCGCGGCACAGCATCCCAGGACGCTGATCACCAGGGCGGAAACGGCAATCTTGCGATTCATGATCTACCGTTCTAGCACGCCGCCGCGCCCATGTGAACCATAGCCGCCGGAATCTCGTATGCTTTGATGAGGAAGAGCATGGCCTTTTGCACAAAATGCGGCACCGAGGTGCGCCCCCAACACCACTTCTGCGCCAAATGCGGCGCGCCCCAGACCGGCCCCGCCGGCTCGCGAGCCGACACCCTCGCCGCGCCCTTCAGCGCCCGCACCGCCTCCGTCCTCTGCTACATCCCCTTCGCCGGTTGGATCTTCGCCATCATCGTCCTCGCCTCCGAACGTTTCCGCACCGATCGTGACGTGCGCTTCCACGCCTTCCAGGGCCTCTATCTCTTCGTCGTCTGGCTCATCGTCGACATGGTGTTCGACAACATCCTCGGCTTCCTCCCCCACCCCGGAGCCGTCCTCCGGCCCCTCAAACTCGCCATGATCGGCGCCTGGGTCTACATGATGTACAAGACCAACCAGGGCGAAACCGTCCGCCTGCCAGTCCTCTGCGACCTGGCCGACCGCTCCGTCGCCGAGCAGCGATAGCCCGCAAAGGCCGGGGCGGCGAACCAGAGCTTTGTTCAACGGCCCTCTTCACCCCCCGTTGTATAATTATTCATGAAGGTGAATAAGTAATCATCATGAACCTCCGCGCCGGCATCGTCGGCTTCCGCGGCTACTCCGGTGCCGAACTCGTCCGCATCCTCGAACATCACCCCAACGCCGAGCCCGTCCTCCTCGAACACCGCTCCGATTCCGAGGACCGCCCCCTCCCCCGCGGCCACAAAGGCCCCGCCCGCGCCCCCGCCACCGCCGAAGCGGTGAAGTCCGAAGGCCTCGCCGTCGTCTTCCTCGCCACACCCCACGATGTCGCCATGCAGTTGGCCGGCCCCATCCTCGACGCCGGCGCCCGTGTCGTCGATCTCAGCGCCGCCTTCCGCCTCGGCAACGGAGCCAGCTACCTCCGCTGGTACAAGGAAGAGCACACCGCCCAGCACCTCTTCGCCCAGGCCGTCTACTCCATCCCCGAACTCCACCGCGACCAGGCCCGCAACGCCCGCCTCATCGCGAACCCAGGCTGCTATCCCACCGCTGCCAGCCTCGCCCTCGCGCCCCTCGCCCGGGCCGGTGTCATCCACCGTGCCGCGGGCGTCATCTGCGACGCCAAAAGCGGTGTCAGCGGCGCCGGCCGCAAACCCAGCCTCAAGACCAGCTTCTGCGAGGTCACCGAAAACTTCTCCGCGTACTCCATCCTCGATCACCGCCACGTCCCTGAAGTCCTCATGAACACCGGCCTTGAAGAGGCCCAGTTCAGCTTCACCGCGCAACTCCTCCCCACCCACCGCGGCATCCTTGAGACCATCTACTTCCGCGCCCCCGGCATCTCCTCGGCCGCCGCGCTCCTCGATATCTACGAACAGGCCTACGCCAACGAACCCTTCATCCGGCTCTACGACCCCGGCAAGGTCCCCGATCTCGCCGCCATCCAGCGCACCAACTTCTGCGACATCGGCCTCAAGTTTGACCCCGCCACCGGCCGCGCCGTCGTCGTTGCCGCCATCGACAATCTGGTCAAAGGCGCCGCCGGCCAGGCCGTCCAGAACATGAATCTCGCCCTCGGCCTCCCCGAAACGGCAGGGCTCTAACCATGGCCCGGCTGCTCATCAAACTCGGCGGCACACTGCTCGATACCCCGGAGTCCCGCGAGCGCCTCACCGCCGAAATCGCCGCCGCCTCCCGCCGGCACCAGGTCACCGTCGTGCACGGGGGCGGCAAGCAGATGACCCGCTTCCTCGCTGAGCGCAACGTCGAAAGCCGCTTCGTCGGCGGCCTCCGCGTCACCACGCCCGAAGTGCTCGATGCCGTCCTCAAGGTCTTCGCCGGCTCCGTCAACTCCGAACTCGTCGCCGCCTTCGTCCGCGCCGGAGCCCTGCCCGTCGGTCTCACCGGCGCCGACGCCTGCCTCGTCGAAGCCGAACAACTCTCCCCCGATCTCGGCGCCGTCGGCCGCCCCCTCCGCGCCAACGCCGGCGTCCTCCACCACCTCATCGCCGGCGGCTACCTCCCCGTCGTCGCCTGCGTCGGCAGCGACCGCCAGGGCAACTTCTACAACGTCAACGGCGACCAGATGGCCGTCGCCTGCGCCATCGGCTTCCAGGCGGACCGCCTCCTCTTCCTCACCGATGTCGATGGTGTCCGCGGCTCCTCCGGCGCCAACGAACCCTCCCTCACCGTCGCTCTCTGCCAACAACTCATCGATCAGGGCGTCGCCACCGGCGGCATGCAGGCCAAACTCACCGCCGCTTCCGATGCCCTCCGCGGCGGCGCCGGCATGGTCGTCATTGCCCCCGGAGCCCGGCCCGGAATCGTCGCCTCCCTGCTCGCCGATGAGCCCGTCGGCACCCGGATCCTCCCGTGATCCAGGTCCGCAAAGCCGGCCTGCGCGACATCGGGCCCATGGTCCAACTCATCAACCGCTATGCCGCCGACGGCATCATGCTCCCCCGCAACCAGTTCGAACTCGCCGAACATGTACGGGATTTCACTGTTGCCACCGACGGCCCGGAACTCCTTGGATGTGGGGCACTTCACATTTATACCCCCCATTCGGCTGAAGTGCGTTCCCTCGCCGTCGATCCGACCCGCAAACGGTCCGGAATCGGCCGCCGCATCGTCGAACAACTCGAAAAAGAGGCCCACCAGTTCGAATTGGGCGCCCTTTTCGCTTTTACTTATGTGGCCGGCTTCTTCGAGAAGCTCGGTTTTAAGGAAGTCGACCGGGGAGAACTCCCCCTCAAGGCCTGGAAAGACTGCCTGAGCTGTCCGAAATTTAACGCTTGTGACGAAATCGCGGTGCTGAAACGCCTCCGCGAATACCCCCACGATGCGTTCAATGCCCCCATTGTAGGCATGCCCCTCACAGGTATAATAGTATCACGACTGAAGTCCTAGTACTCTCTAAACCCCGCCTTTTCTTCAGATCTCGGAATACCCGCAACGTTTCCTACAGAAAGTCGGAGATTCAGCCGATCATACGCCCACTATTCAGCAGTATAATTCGAAGGTGCTTTCACGGCGCCGATCAGTGAGGCAATACGAATAATGAAGGCTCAGACCGTCGATATCAAAGAATCCACCGGCCGAATTCTTTGCTGTACGATCTTCCGGCAGGGGGGCAAGAAGCTCCTCGCCAAAGGTCACGTTCTGAGTGAGGAGGATGTCCGCCTCCTCGAAACCGAAGGGATGAACCAGGTCTGGGTCACCGAGCTCCAAGAGGGTGAAATCGGTGAAGACCTTGCCGTCTCCCGCGTCGCCTCCGACATGGGGTGCGGGTGCCTCGAAGTCCGGCTCGCCGCCGGCGGCCGGGCCAATCTGGTTGCCACCGAAGATTGCTGCGTACTCGTGGATGACGAACTTCTCAAGCAGATCAACTGCACCTCCAGCATCGTCATCGCCACACTCGCCAATTTCAGCTTTGCCCGCGCGGGCGACCGTATCGCCACGGTGAAAAGCGCACCGTTCGCGGTCGCCCAGTCGCAATTGGAAGCCGTCACATCCATCCTCCAGGAACGCGGTCCCATCATGCAGGCCCGCCCCGTCCGTCAGCCCGCGGTGGCCGTCCTCTACACCGATCCCCTCAATGGCGACCGCGCCCGTCTGCTGTTCGACAACATCATGCGGCAGCGCCTGGAAAAGTTCGGAACCGCCCCCAGCTACATCATGACCGCCCTCGAAGAAGAGGCCTCGGTGGCGAAACAGCTCCAGTACTTGCTTCGGGCGAAACCAACTGTTATCCTTGTAGCGTCTAGTACTGCGCCGGCTGGTCCCGAAGATGTCGTGGGCCGGACGCTCGCACGAATCGGGTGCCATTTGGAACGATTTCTGGCTCCGGTGGAACCGGGGAACCTGTTGCTGTTCGGCTATAAAGACGATGTTCCTATCGTAAGCGCGCCAGGCTGTTTCCGTTCCGCCAAGCCCAACGTGGTTGATCTTATTCTGCCGCCCATGTTGGCGCGCTACCGGGTTTCCGGGTGGGAGGTTGCCTGTTTAGGGCACGGCGGCCTCCTCGCCTGATCGATCTCCTCCACTAACCACTACCCGTTTCCTCCGAGCGGATAGTGGGTGCTCCTCAAAGCCGGGCGTCTGACCAACGCCCGGCTCTTTTTTTTCTTTTTTCGTGCGATTCTGGAAAAAACAAGGCACACTCTCTCATGAGCTTTCTGGACAGTTTGGAAAACAACCTCAAGGCCCTCGAATCGCGAGAGGAGGCCGCGGACGGCAATCGCGCCGAACGCGCCCGGCGCCAGACCGAAAAGGCTCAGGCTCTCGCCGCCGCCCCCTTTGCGGAACGCCTCCGCACCGGCCGGTTCACCCAGGACCTTCTGCTCCACGCCACCCAAATCGGTTTCCGGCAGCGCACCAAGGTCAACATCACCTGGATCGGCGCCACCCTCCGCCTCGACGCCCGCGAAAAACGCCTCGAACTGCGCCCCACCCCCGAAGGCGTGTTGGCCGTCCTGACCGCCCCGGACACCCCCGAACGCACCCAACTCCTCGATCTCGACAGCCCCGCCGAAACCCTCGCCCAAACCTGGCTCGGCTAACTAAGCCTGGCCCACCCACTCCACCATCGGCCCATACTCGGCCAGCCGGGCGTCCGACGTGATCAGGAGAAGCTTCTCCACCGTCGCCTGTGCAACCAGCATCCGGTCGAACGGATCCCGGTGAACCGCCGGCAACTCCCGAATCGCATTGGCGTGTGCCACGGTCACCGCCAGCAGCTCGAAGCTTGACTCCAACAAAACCCGATCAAACGCACCCGGCAACGCCAGCTTTCCCAGCCCCTGCTTAATCCGCACCTCCCAGATAGACGCCGCGCTCACAAACACGGTGTTTTCCGGAGCCTCGATCAGCCTCCGCGCCCTGCCGCTCAAGAGCGGGGAGTCCTCCAGCCACCACAGCAGCAGATGAGTATCCAGCAGCAGCCTCAAGCGCCAAAAGCCTCGGCGATATCGGCCGGCAGTACATCGAAATCCTCGGCGATCACGATCTGCCCCGCCAACGCGCCCGGACGCCGCCGCTCAGCCAATCCCCGGTAAGGCACCAGCCGCGCCACCGGCCGGCCGGCCTTCCCGATCAACACTTCCTCGCCCCGCTGCACGGATTCGATGAGCGACGACAATTCGGCCTTCGCCTCGGAGATGTTCTTCAGAATCACACCCTGATTGTATCAGACCAGACCTGGTCTGGTCCAGGTAATCTACTCCCGCTCACCGCCCCCCAAACGTCTTCGCGCACCGGAACCCCACCGTCGGACTCCTCTCCTCCGGCCGAGCCCAACTTCGATAGGAAACAGTGAGAAACAACGGCGGCTCATCAAACCAAGATCCTCCACGTAGGACCCGGTAGATCCCCGCCCCCGGCCCCCCTGGATTCACACCCGGCGAGTCCTGGTAGTACTGAACCCCATACCAGTCCGAACACCACTCCCAGACATTCCCCGTCATGTCGCACAACCCAAACCCATTTCGCGCCTTCCCGCACACCGCCCCAGGACCCCCAGTCTGCCCATACACCGCCTTCGCCGGCGTGATCTCCTCGCCCCACGGGAACATCTTCCCCCCAACAGGACCCCGAGCCGCCCGCTCCCACTCCGCCTCCGTCGGCAGCCGCTTCCCCTCCCACGCGCAAAACGCCGCCGCATCCTCCCAGCTCACATTCACCACCGGCAGCCGCTCCTTCCCCGCCGGAGCCGCCCTTCCCCCAATTCTTCCCCAATGATACGGAACCCGATGCCCACGCCCCGCCACAAACCGGGCGTACCGCTCGTTCGTCACCTCCGCCTCATCCAGGTAAAACGGACCCACCGTGATCGCCCGCACCGGCTTGTCATCCTGATGCGAAGCCGGGTAGTACTTCACATCGTAGTCCTTCCACTCAAACTGCCGGCCGCGCTCAAACGAACCGCCCGGAATGAACACCATCCCAGGCTCCGCCCCCCAAGCCACCCAGGCCAGCAGCGCGCTAGCCGTAAATGCCCGTGATATCGTCCGTCGGAATAAAGCCATTCGCACCCAGCTTGTCCACGTAGGCGTAGGTCCGTCCGCTCGGCAGACTGTGGACCTCTTTCGCCCAATCGATCCCCAGCGCCGAAAAGATCGTCGCCACCACGTTCTCAATCCGCGGCTGCGACTTGTGGTTCCACCCCGTCTCCACGCACCGCCGCCCCTCCGAATCGCTCGCCCCCAGCACCGTGCCGCCCTTCACACCCGCGCCCGCGAACATCGCCGGAAACACATGCTTGTGATGATCCCGCCCCAGGATATGGTTCAGTGGACCCGGCGTCCGCCCGAACTCGCTCATGAACACCACCAGCGTCTCGTCCAGCAAACTCTTCCCCGCGGTCGCCTTCGAAGGCGTCGCCGCCAGGTCTTCAATCAAACTCGCCAGCGCCGGGTCGAACGCCGAAATCAAAGCATAGTGATTGTCGTCCGCCGTCCGGTCCCAGATCCGCCGGTGATGATCCCACCCATGCTGGCAGATGTGGACATACCGCGTCCCCCCATCCTCCCGCAGCACGTTCCGGGCCAGCAGGCACGACAACCCCGCCGCCGTGTTCCCATACCGCTTCCGGTCCTCATCGCCGATCTTGAACGCCGCCGGCCACCGCGGATCCGTCAGCAACCGCTTCGCCGTCCGGCTGAAACTCTCAAACGCGTCGATCTGCCGCCCAAACCCCGACAACCGGCTCCGCCCAATCTCCCGCAACCCCTCCAACACCCGCCACCGCTCCTCGATCAGCTCCACCGCCTTCTGATCCAGCGACATCCCCTTCACCGCTTCCGCCGGGTTCAGATCGAAAACCGAAAACTCCGGCGGCAGAAACCCCGTCGACAGCGCCCCCACCTGATTCGACTCCAGGTTGAACGACACATACGTCGGAAACGTATCCTTCTCCCGCCGCTGCCCCTCCAACTCCGACGCCACAACCGACCCCAACGAAGGAATCTCCTTCGCAAACGCCACATTCAACGGCCGCCCCGCCTGCACATAATACTGCCCCCGCAGGTGCACCTCTTCGTGGCTCACAAAGGACCGCATGATCGCCACCCGGTCCATCACCGGCGTCAATCGCGGAAAGAAATTCACCGGGAAGTGAATCCCCGTCGGCAGCTTCCTTACTTCAAAATCCTTCGGCGTCGCCGGGTTGTCCTTGAAGTCAAACGACTCAACATGGCTGATCGCACCCGAAATCTCGTAAAACACCACATTCCGGGCCGTGCCCCGCGGCCGCGTCTTCGTCTCCGCCGCCCGCACCCGTCCCGGCCACGCTCCGCCAATCGCCGCGCCCAGCAAACCGTAGCCGCCATAGCGCAGCAGCTCCCGCCTCGTCCGAAACGCATCCTGAACCCGGATCATCTCCTGCATCGCCCGGCTCCTTCTTCCGCTCTAGAAGTTATAGAGAAACTCCACCAGATTCAACAGCGCCCATTGAACGTTCTGCGCGCCCTCAACCCGGTTCCTGCCCATCTCCGTCACCGCCAGCGCCCGCTCTTCCGGCAGTGGATCCCGGTTCAGCGTCGACATGAACAGCTCGTCCACCACCCGGCCATTGTCCGTGTAGCTGTCCAGCAACCGCTGCACCCTGCTGTCCTTTTCCGCCAGCACCCGCTCATTCACCACCGGCGACCGCATCAACATAATCGGCTGCAGCGGCGATGGCTGCGACGGCCGCGCCGGTGTCCCCCGGTTCGCCTGCCCGAACGCCTGCATGAACGTCTTCAGATCCGAGCTCCCTCGCGGCGTCGCCAACTGCATCGCCATCGACGCCACCGGAGCGTTCCCCGTGTCACCCTCCACCACCACCTTCCGCCGCCGCGGCGCCCCAAACTGCCCCGGCCGCCCTGTCGCCGTCGCAATCGCGTCGTGCAACTCCTCCGCCCCCAGCATCCGCACGAACTTCCGCGCGTGATACTTCGTGTAGCTCTCTTTCCACTCGCCCGGAAACCGCGCCGAAAGCTGGTACGCCGGCGCGTGTCAACAACTTTGAGACACCCGGCATGGGAATTTACTGACGTTCCTCTCTGTCTGTTGGGCTGGTGTCGACCGGCTTGTTGATCCAAACCTCCGATGGCAGGGGCAAAGGCTTGGGA
>VFZY01000146.1 GCA_016870915.1 Acidobacteriota bacterium
GTCCTTCTGAGTCTGCGCGGTAACCCGCGTGGGAAGGCCGAGCAGGAACTCCGCATAGGGCAGGCCTGTCTGCTGGGGCACCGACGGGTTGGCCGTGAAAATGGCGCCGAAGACATACGTGCCGTTCTATAGAGTGTTCATCGAACGGCGGCTTGCTGCACGGCATACATGTCGCCACCTGGGCCCAGATCGAAGAGCGCTTGTCGTTCAATCCTCGGCGCACGCGATTGCTGGCCGGATTCCGCGAAGCCTGCGAACTGCTGCGGAGAGCCGGCTACCGGTGGTTTACCTGGACGGCAGTTTCGTCACCACGAAGGAGCATCCGGAGGACTTCGACGCCTGCTGACATTCAATATGTGGACGAAGATGCGCTCGATCCGGTCTTCTGGGATTTCTCGCAAGGCCGCGCGACGCAGAAACACGGCGATTCCTCGGCGAGTTCTTTCCGGCCCGGTTGCCGGAGGGCGCTACCGGAAGGGCGTTCGTCGAGCTCTTCCAGGTGAACAAACTCACCGGCGAGCCAAAGGGCATTGTGGCCATCCGGTTGAGAGGCATTAAGAAGCGATAAGAACGAAAAGCAATACCGGATCACGAAGGCGCAAGCCCGGCGTTTCCAGGAAGCCCTCGGCGAACTCGCCCGGCAGGAACGCCCTTCGGATACTACGCCCCGGCTCTGGCAAGCCCAGCGCAACGCCGCCCAGAGTCAGTTGCAGGAACTGCAAGAGCAGATCGAGGCCTATGAGCGCCTGCATATGGGCAAAAGCAAGGAACTTGTCCTCGAAGCCGTGGAGGACTTGCCGAAGACCCTGATCCGAGCCCGCATCGCATCGGGAATGACGCAGGAAGGCCTGGCTCACCGTCTCGGCGTCAAGACCCAGCAGATCCAGCGCTACGAGGCCACGGAGTACGAGAGCGCCAGCTTTGCCCGTATCCTCAAAGTCGTTCAGGCTCTCGGATTGCGCATGCCGAAACCCGCCCGGTTGGTACGAGAATCACGATAGCTACAAGAAACCTATCCTTGCAATAGTCGGTCTTCTGACAAATCCCCCGACGGGAATGATGCCTGCCGTATCCAACCGGCATCGTCAGGGGCGAGATTCGGGAGGCATGGCTTTGGACCGGCCTAAGCGGTACCGCCCATGAAACATGGCGTCGTCAGGAAGCGGCTCGACGTGCTCTACGAAGACAAGCTCGACGGTCGCCTCGACGCGACGCTCTTTGACCTCAAAGCCAAGGAGTTTCGCGCCCGGCAGAATGCCATCCTCAAGAGCATCGAAGACCACCAGAGCGCCAACCAGAGCTACATGGAAGAGGGCATCCGCATTCTGAAACTCGCGAGCCACACCGCCGGGCTCTTCGAAAGGCAGCCCGCCGAAAAGAAGCGCCGGTTGCTGAACTGCGTCCTCAGGGTGCATCCTGGCAACACGGCGGCCTGAACGCGGACTTCCGCCAGCCGTTCAACATGCTCGCGAAAACGGCACTTTCGAACTCTGCAAGTGACTCAAGGGAGAACCCAATCGAGGCTTCGAGGGGCGAAAGAGAAATTTGGCTCCGGCACCGCTTGCGAAATCAGGGAAGAAACCAGCCTCCTCCGCCGTCAAAGGATATACTGGAAGACGAAAGGGGAGTTCCCTGATTATGAAACCTCTTGTAAAGTTCGGGCTGCTCACCGTGAGCATCATCGGCACCCTGGGTTGGCTGGCCGCCGACGGCGTGAATCAGAGCAAGACGTACTATTCGACAATCTCCGAAGTGGGCCAGATGGGCAAGGACGCCCAGGAACGGCGGCTCCGGGTGGGCGGCGATGTGGCCGAGGGCTCGATTCAGCGCCTGGGCCGCGAGGTTCACTTCACCCTCATGCAGGACTCCCTGCGCATGAAAGTCGTCTACGCCGGAATCGACCCGCTGCCCGACACCTTCCGCGACGGCGCCCAGGCGCTGGTGGACGGCAGGATGGACTCCGCGGGCACGTTCCATGCGCAAAAGATCCAGGCCAAATGCGCCTCGAAGTATGAGGCGAAGCCGGGCCAGGTGAAGCCGGGCTACGAACCCGTCAACCAGAAGCGCGCCAGCTAGGCCGCGCGGCAATTCAAATCATCGAGGAGATCTCTTGTCATGGAGAATCTTGGGGCGCTCTGTATCCTGCTGGCCTTCTGTTTCGGCTGCTACTCCATCGTGGGATCCCTGGTGGGCGTGTGGCGCGCTAAACCGTATCTGGTCCTGAGCTCCCAGCGCGCCGTCTATGCGGTCTGGGCCCTGCTCACCACCGCCTCCGGGCTTCTGGTCTATGGCCTGCTCGCCGGCGACTTCCGCCTGGCCTACGTGGCGGCCCACTCGAACAAAAGCATGCCGGGGCTCTACAAGTTCGCCGCCTGGTGGGGTGGCCAGGAAGGGTCCCTTCTGCTGTGGGCCTGGATCCTCAGCACCTACGCCGCCGTCGTGGTGTTCACCAACCGCAACCGCTTCCACCGCATGATGCCCTTCGTCACCGCCACCCTCATGGTGACCCAGGTGTTCTTCCTCATTCTCATCGCCTTCGTCGTCAGCCCCTTCCAGGTGCTCGCCGTCGGCCGCGGCATCACCGAGGTTCCCGATGGCAACGGTCTCAATCCGCTGCTCCAGTATTGGACCATGGCCATCCACCCGCCCATGCTCTACCTGGGCTACGTCGGCTTCTCCGTGCCGTTCGCCTTCGCCCTCGGATCCCTCATCACCCGCCAGCCCGGCGATGCCTGGATTCACACCACCCGCCGCTGGACCATCGTCACCTGGATGTTCCAGACCTGCGGCATTCTGCTGGGCGCCGGCTGGGCGTACGCCGTGCTCGGCTGGGGCGGCTACTGGGGCTGGGACCCGGTGGAAAACGCCTCCCTCCTTCCCTGGATCACCGCCACCGCCTTTCTCCACTCGGTGATGATGCAGGAAAAGAAAGGCATGATGAAGATCTGGAACATCGTCCTCATCGCCTCGACGTTCTTCCTCTGCATCTTCGGCACCATGCTCACCCGTAGCGGCATCGTGAGTTCGGTCCACGCCTTCGCGCAATCGCCCATCGGCAACTACTTCCTGGTCTTCCTCGCCTTGGGCATCGCGCTCACCCTCTACCTCATCCTCGACCGCCTCGATTACCTCAAGAGCGAATCGCGCCTTGAAAATGTCCTGTCCCGCGAATCGAGCTTCCTGTTCAACAACCTCATCCTCCTTGCAAGCTGCTTTTCGGTGCTCTGGGGCACGCTGTTCCCCGTTATCTCGGAATACGTCACCGGCGAGAAGGTCAGCGTCGACGCCCCGTTCTTCAATCGCGTCAACATCCCCATCGGTCTGTTCCTCCTGCTTCTCACCGGCGTCGGCCCGCTCATCGCCTGGCGCCGCAGTTCGGTCGATAGCCTGAAACGCGCCTTCCTTGCGCCCACCATTGCCATGCTGGCCCTCATCGGCGGCCTGATGGCCGCCGGCATCTTCCACTTCTACGCCCTGGTTTCGCTCGGCCTCTGTGTCTTCGTGGCCTGGACCGTCGCCGCCGAGTTCTGGAAAGGCGCCGCCGCTATTCGAGCCAAGGACGGATTGAGCCTGCTGCCCGCCATGGTGGAACTCACCCACCGCAACACCCGCCGCTACGGCGGATACCTGGTCCACATGGGCATCGTCTTCATGTTCATCGGCTTCTCCGGAGCCGCCTTCAACAAGGATTCAACCGTTGAAGTCAACATCGGCTCCGCCTTCCGCATCGGCAGCTACGATCTCACCGTCCGCGATCTCAAGGAAGGTGAGAACGAAAACTACATCTGGCACCACGCCCGCGTCGAGGTCCGCAAGGCCGGTGAACTCATCGGCACGCTCGAACCGGAGCGCCGCCTCTACAAGTCCAGCAAACAGCCCACCTCGGAAGTCTCCATCCGGCGGCGCCTGAACGAAGACCTCTATCTGAACTTCGCCGGCACCTCCAACGACGGCTCGAAAGCCGTGATTCAGGCCTACGTCTTTCCGCTCGTTTCCTGGATCTGGGTCGGGTTCCTGGTGGTCCTCATCGGAACCTGGGTCTGCCTGGTGCCCAGCAAGATCAAGATGCAGTTCGCCCGCACGGAAGTGGTCGGCGTGGTTTCGGAGCGTCATGTCCCGGTTAAGAGTTAGCGCGCTCACCCTGTTCGTCGCGGTGCTCAGCCTGGCCCAGACCGCTTCCCAACTCACCACGCCCGGCATCCGCCGCGTGGGTGAACGCCTGGCCTGCCTCTGCGGAGCCTGCAAGAATACCGTGGCCAACTGCCCCATGCTCGAATGCCACTACGCCAAGCCCGCCAAGGAGAAAATCGCCCAGATGCAGTCCATCGGCGCCACTGATGAGAACGTCATCGCACGCTTCATCAAGGACGACGGCCTGAAGGCGCTCTCCTCGCCGCCCGCCGAAGGCTTCAACCTGCTCAGCTGGGTGATGCCCTTCGTTGCCCTGCTCGCCGGGCTGGGTGCCGTGTTCGCCTGGATCAGACACTATCGCAAGCCCGCGCCGGCCATGGCTGAACTGCCCCCCGAACTGCTCGATCAGTACCGCTCCCGCGCCGAGAAGGAAACGGCGGGCTTCGACGAATGATCACCGCGGTCTCCATCACCCTGGTGCTGGCCGTGGTGGCCTACACCATGTTCATCCGCCCCCAGGACCTGCCCGCCCCGCCGGCCGAGAACCCGTTCCGGCATCTGGATGAACGCAAGGCCCGCATCTACGAAAACCTGCGCGACCTGCAGTTCGAATTCCGCCTGGGCAAGCTCTCCGGCGACGACTATCAGCGCACCAAGCAGGGGCTTCAAAAGGAACTGGCCGCCGTACTCGCCGAAACCGACGAACTCCGCTCCCGGCTCGGCGTCGTCACCCAGTCCAAGGCGCCCGCCCCCCGCGCCGCCGCCGCCAAAACCACGCCCCGCGAAACCTGCCCCCACTGCGGAGCCACCTTCAAACAGGCCCTGAAGTTCTGCGGCGATTGCGGCAAACCCATGAAAGGCGGCGCCGCATGAGGATCCTTCTCGCCCTCCTGGCCACACTGCCCGCCGCCGCCATCGATGGGGTGGTCATGAATCGCACCACCGGCAGGCCCCAACCGGGCGTCTCCGTTTCCCTCATCGAACCCGGCGAAACCGGAATGAAAACCCTCGGCACCGCCACCAGCGACGCCGCCGGCAAGGTGGCCTTCGCCCAGGTGCCCCGCGGACCCGCGCTGCTGCAAGCCACCCATCAGGGCGTCTCCTACACCAGGATGATTCCCCCCAATCAGGCCGCGGCACCCGCCGAACTCGCCGTCTACAACACCAGCGCGGCGCCCGGCAAGGCTCGCATCACCCAGCACATGCTGCTGTTTGAACCCACCGGAGCCGAACTCCAGGTGAGCGAGTCCATCATCTTCGACAACAGCGGCTCCACCACCTGGAGCGACCCCGCCAACGGCACCCTGCGCTTCCATCTGCCCGCGGCCGCCGGCGGCAAGGTCACCGTCAACGCCACCGGCCAGGGCGGCATGCCCCTCCGCCGCACGGCCGTTCCGGCAGGCAAGCCCAACGTCTACAAAGTGGATTCCCCCATCAAGCCCGGCGAGACCCGCATCGACCTCACCTGGTCCATGCCCTTCACCGCCCCCGGCGAGATCTCCGGAGAAACCCTTCACCAGGGCGGCCCCGTCCGTGTCGTCGTCCCCCAGGGCGTCACCCTCTCAGGCGACTCCATCCAATCCCTCGGCACCCATCCCGAAACCCAAGCCGGCATCTTCGAAATCAGGAAGGCCGCCTACACCATTCGCATTGAAGGCACCGGATCGCTCGGCCCGCCCTCGGGCGGCAATGAGGAAGGTCCCCAGATCGAACAGATCCTGCCGCGCATCTATGACCGCAAGTATCTGATCCTGGCCCTCGCTTTCGCCATCCTCACCGTCGGCTTCGCGCTGCTCTACCGCGCCGCGCCCCCGGAAAAAGGACCCGCCAGCTGATGCCGGCGCCGGCCCTCGCCGTGGACCGGGTCTGGAAGTACTTCGGCGAGTTCCCCGCCCTCCGCGACATCACCCTCGACGCCGCCCCCGGCGCCTGTCTCGCCCTCCTTGGCCGCAACGGCGCCGGCAAGACCACCCTGCTCCGCCTGCTCGCCGGCCTCGCCACGCCCACCCGTGGAACGCTGCAACTCGAGCGTCACCGCGCCGGCTACATCGGCCACGGCATCGGCATCTACGACGACCTCTCGGCTCGCGAGAACCTCATGCTCTTCGCCCGCCTCTACGACGTCCCCAACGCCCGCGCCGCCGTCAGCCAGTGGCTCACCCGCACCCAGCTCGCCCGCGTGGCCGATTCCCCGGCCCGCGAGTTCTCACGCGGCATGCGCCAGCGCCTCGCCATCGCCCGCGCCTTCCTCCACAACCCCGATGTGCTCCTGCTCGACGAACCGTTCACCTCCCTCGACGACCGCGCCATCGCCCTCCTCCAGGAACTGCTGCGGGAAACCCTCGGCCGCGGCGCCACCGTCGTCATGTCCACGCACCAGTTGCGGGAAGCCATGGAACTGGCCACCCACGTAGCCCTTCTGGTTCGCGGCAAGCTGGCCTTCCACGGACCCCGTCCCCCGGAAATGATCGGCGACCCCACATGGCTCTACGCCCGCCACGGGGAACCCGCATGAGGTTCGCACGCCACGTCGCCGCCATCGCCGGCAAGGACCTTCGGGCCGAAATCCGCACCAAGGAAGGCTTCAACGCCGCCCTCGCCTTCGCCGTCGTCATTCTCATCCTCTTCTCCTTCGCCATCGACCCCACCTCCGAACAGATGCGCGAGATGTCCGGCGGCCTCCTCTGGATCGTCTTCGCCTTCGCCGGCGCCCTCGTCCTCAATCGCAGCTTCCCCCGCGAGACACCCAACGACAGCCTCGACGTCCTCCTTGCCTCCCCCGTCTCGCCCCCCGCGCTCCTCCTCGGCAAGACCATCGCCAACTTCGTCATTCTCATCGCCATCGAGTCCCTCTGCCTCCCCCTGTTCGGCATCCTCTACAACATGGATTGGACCCGCCAGCCAGCCCTCCTCGCCGCCACCCTGCTCCTCGCCACCTGGGCCATCACCGTCATCGGAACCGTCTTCTCCGCCCTCACCGTCAACCTCCGCCTGCGCGAGCTCATGCTGCCCGTGCTCATCTACCCCATGCTCATCCCCGCCCTCATGGCGGCCATGAAGCTCACCACACTCCTCATCGCCGGCGCCCCGCCTGAACCCGGCGATTGGCTGTGGTTCAGGCTCCTCATCGGGTTTGATATCATCTTTACCTTGCTTGCCCAGGCGCTGGTGGAAACCGTGCTTCTGGGATAAATCCATGCCAAGACCCATTCTGAGCAGTGCACTGGCGGCCGCGGGCGGGCTCTGGCTCATCCGCAACCTGCACGTGGTCACCCTCCAGCTTCCCGACGAGGCGGCCCAGGGCGCCGTCTACCGCAACCTCTTCTTCCATGTGCCCGCATGGTTCACCTGCTTCACCGCCTTCGCCTTCGCCGGCCTCGCCGGCATCGCCTACATCGTGCGCAAACGCATGGTGTTCGATACCCTCGCCGTGGCCTGCGTCGAAGCCGGTGTCGCCTTCACCCTCATCGGCCTCGCCACCGGCTCCATCTGGGCCCGCATCATCTGGGGCATCTGGTGGACCTGGGATGCCCGTCTCACCTGGGCCCTCATCACCTGCCTCGTCTACTTCGGCTATCTCATGCTCCGCGAGTCGCTCGATGATCCCACCTCGCGCGCCCGCATCTCAGCCGTCTTCAGCACCTTCGCCTTCGTCAGCGTCGCCATCACCTACAAATCCATCGAATGGTGGCGCACCCAGCATCCCGGCCCCGTCCTCGATTTCCGCACCGGCGGCGGCCAGATCGACAAGGCCATGCAAAGCGCCCTCTATCACAACTGGGGCGCCCTCATGCTCATCGCCGCCGCCCTCGTGCTCATCCGCATGCGGCAGGAGGACTCGCGGCGCGAGTTGGAAGCCCTGCGCCGCTACGTGCACGCCCAATAGAGAGTGTTTTCATGGACGACCGCAATTTCACATTTCTGTTTTACGGATTCGCCGCCGCCTGGGGCATCCTGGCCGCCTATGTGGTCACCCTGGCCAGCCGCGAATCGAACCTGAAACGCCAGATCGAAAATCTCAAGCGCATGCTTGAGGACAAGGAGACATCGAAATCATGAACCGGCGCAATTTGCTCAAAATCGCCTCATCAGCCACGGCCACCGCCCTGGTCACCACCAAGGAGTCCACAGCCGCCCAACAGGTGGCCCGGGCCACCCGCGGCACGCCGACGCCCATCATCAAGGACGTCCAGGTCATCGCCACCGCCCCCGCCGGCCTGCGTCTGGCCGTGGTGAAGATCCTCACCGATCAGGACGGTCTCTACGGCTACGGCTGCGCCACCTTCACCCAGCGCGCCGACCTCGTCGTCGCCGCCGTCGACCGCTACCTCAAGCCCTTCCTCGTCGGCAAACCAGCCGACCGCATCGACGACACCTGGCAGGCCTGCTACAACAGCTCCTACTGGCGCAATGGCCCGGTCCTCAACAACGCCATCAGCGGCGTCGACCAGGCCCTCTGGGACATCAAAGGCCGCCAGGCCGGCATGCCCGTCTACCAGCTTCTGGGCGGCAAGTGCCGCGAAGCCGCGGATTGCTACGGCCATGCCGGCGGCGCCGAAATCCAGGAATGTGTCGACTCCGCCAGGCAATACATCGCACAGGGCTTCCGCCACGTGCGCGTCCAGGTGGGCGTGCCCGGCATGGCCGGCTACGGCGCCGGCCGCAGCGGCGTCAACGTCAAGGCTCTCCACAACGCGCCCGTCTTTGAACCCGCCGCCTACATCCGCCGCGCGCTCAAACTGTTCGAGGAGTGCCGCAAGCAGTTGGGCGATGAGATCGAACTCTGCCACGACGTGCATGAACGCATCACGCCCACCCAGGCCATCCAGATGTGCAAGGACGTCGAACAGTTCCGGCTCTTCTTCTTCGAGGACCCGCTCTCCCCCGAAGACATCGCCTACTACCGCATCATCCGCCAGCAGTGCGCCACCCCCATCGCCATGGGCGAGCTCTTCAACAGCCCCCACGAATGGACCCCTCTCATCGCCGAACGCCTCATCGACTACATCCGCGTCCACGTCAGCCAGGCGGGCGGCCTCACGCCCTGCCGCAAAATGGCTGCCTTCGCCGAGCACTTCAACGTGCGCACCGCCTGGCACGGGCCCGGCGATGTCAGCCCCATCGGCCACGCCGCCAACGTCGCGCTCGATCTCGCCTGCTACAACTTCGGCGTTCAGGAGTATAGTGCCTTCAACCAGCGCACGCGCGAGGTCTTCTCCAACTGCCCCGTCATGAAGGACGGCTATCTCTACGCCAACGAGGCGCCCGGCTGGGGTATCGAAGTCGACGAGAAGGCCGCAAAGAAGTACCCCTTCGGAAACGAACCCGGCGAGCGCGGCAAGTTGAACGGCGGCTGGGGCGAAATCCGCAAGCGCGACGGCACCCTCATCAAACAGTAAGCGCCACTTTCCACTAACTTCGGTGAAACCCGAAACCCGCTGTCCGCGTACATAGTCTATTCTGGATGGTGCCGAACGGCGCGAAAGGATGACGATGACGCGCGAAAGGACTGCTATGACCCGATTAATCGCCTGCTTTGCCTTGGGAGCACTCTATGCCTCCGCCCAGATGACAACCGAGCAGCGAGTCGTGGATTTCCAGACCATGGCCTCGGGATACGCCAAACGCTACGCCCCCGCCAACTGGAAGATTCAAGCCGTGCGCTTCAACATGTTCGAGCTCGGCCCATGGCTCACCCGCGTCCGCGCCGCCAAGGACGATCTGGAATTCTACGAGATCTGCATGGAGTATGTGGCCGGCTTCCAGGACACTCACAGTTCCTACTCCATGCCTTCCCAGGCCACCGCATGGCTTGGCTTCGCCGTCGACATCTACGACGGCAAGGTACTCATCGAGCAGATCACGCGCGCCCTGCTGCCGGAAGCCGGCTTCCCACTCCAGGTGGGCGATGAGGTGGTCAGCGTCGACGGCCAGACCCCGGAACAGCTCATCACATACTTTTCGCGTTTTCTGAAGATGGGCAACCCACGCGCCACCCGCCGCGACGCGGCCGATTCCATCACCTTCCGGTGGCAGGGCCAGATTCCCAGAATGCTCGATCTCGGCGAATCGGCCCAGGTCGTCATCCGCAATGCCATGGGTGAAACCTCCACCCACACCATCCCCTGGATCAAGACCGCAACCCCTGTCAAAAACATCGGGCCGGTGCCCACACCGCGCAGCGAAGCGGACCTGTACCACGAAACCATCGACGGCATCCGCAAGCAGTCCGGCATCGGACTCTGGGACCTCAACCCCGGCAGCAAGCTGCTCCGCGGCGTCACACTCGATGACGAAGGCGCCGAACAGCCGCGCCGCTATGTGCTGGGGCTCGGCGCCCGCGCGCCCATCTTCACCTTCCCCCAGGGCTTCACCCAACGCCTCGGCCGTACGGGGGCCGATCTCTTCTACTCCGGCACTTACATGAGCCAGGGGCAGCGCATCGGCTACATCCGCATCCCGAACTTCGCGCCGCCATCCACCGCCCTCGCCCTCCAGCAGTTCGAAACCGAAATCACCTTCATGCAGGCCAATACCGACGGCCTCGTCGTTGACCTGATGAGAAACACCGGTGGCGGCTGCATCGGCCTTGAGTACGCCCGGCGCCTCATCCCCCGCCCCTTCTGGTTCTTCGGCGAATCGCTGCGCCCCACCCTCGCCATGATCACCTCAGTCCAGTTGAACCTCGAACGCCTCATCGCACTTCGTGCTGAACGCTGGCTCATCGACACCATCCAGTTCCAGTTGGACGCCCTCAAGTCCGCCTACGAGAACGGTCGCGGCATGACCGGCGGCCTGCCCGCCTGCTCGCCCACCTTCGAGAATGAGCCCGCGCGCAACGCCCAGGGACAGATCACGGCATACGCCAAACCCATGATCTTCCTCCAGGATGAGTTCTCCATCTCCTTCGGCGATATCTTCCCGGCCATGATGCAGGACAACCGCCGCGGCCCCATCGTGGGGCTGCGCAGCAACGGCGCCGGCGGCAGCGTCAGCGGCTTCCAGGCGGGTTACTATTCCGAAGCCATCACGCGCAACACAAACAGCATTGTCCTGCGCCGCGAACCCGTCAAAACGCCCGAGTTTCCCGAAGCGCCCTACATCGAAAACATCGGCGTCCGGCCCGACATTGAGCTCGACTACATGACCCGCGAGAATCTCATGGAGCGCGGACGCCCCTTCGTCGACGCCTTCACCAGAATCATGGTGGACCATATCCGCGCCAGCACGCCCGAGTAGAACCCGCGGGAAACTGCAATGAAGAAACTGTTTGCTGTTCTTGCCTCCGCCGGCGGAGCCTTGTACGGGCAGTTGACCGCCGAACAGCGGGTCATCGATTTCGACGCCATGACGGCCCTTTACGCCAAGCGCTACGCTCCGGCAAGCTGGAAGGCGCAGTTGTTCGGCGTCAATCTGTTCGATGTGGCCGCCTGGCGGGAGCGTGTGCGCGCCGCCAGGGACGATCTGGAGTTCTTCGAGATCTGCGCCGAATACGTCGCGCGCCTGCAGGATACGCATGCCAGCTATGCGCCGCCTTTCGCCGGGTCGGCATGGCTCGGCTTCTCCGTCGATCTCTACGACGGAAAGGTCCTCATCGAGCAGATCAACCGCACGCTGCTGCCGGTGGCGCGATTTCCGTTTGTTGTGGGCGATGAACTGGTCAGCGTGGATGGACGCGGCGTGGAACAGTGGATCACGCACTTCCAACGCTTCCGCGGCGCCGGCAATCCGCGCTACGGCCGCCGGATCGCGGCGGACGCCATCACACTGCGCACACCATCGCGGGATCCGCGTTCGCTCGAGTTGGGCGAGGCCGCGCAGGTGGTCGTGCGCCGCGACGGGGGCGAAGTGGAGACGTACACCATTCCGTGGCTCAAGACCGGCGCAAACCTGAAGAAGGTGGGTCCCGTGCCCACACCGTCAAGCCTGGCCAACCCCATTGTGGAGACCATGGACGACGCGCTGAAACTGGCGGGCATGGGTCTTGTGAAAGTGGATGTCGCGGACATCCTGGGCCCGGAGCCACTGCCCGAAGAACCGCGGCGCGCGCTGTTGGGTTACGGCGGGTTGTCACCGGTGTGGCAGGTTCCCGCGGGGTTCAACCCTCGCCTGGGCCGCCTGCCGACCGATGAATTCACGTCGGGCACCTACACCTCGGACGGGCTGCGCATCGGGTATCTGCGCATCCCCAGCTTCAGCCCGGGCCTGTTCGCGCGGGCGCTGGCGCAGTTGGAAGCCGAGGTGGCGTTCATGAACGCCAACACCGACGGCCTGGTCGTCGACGTGATGCGCAACCCGGGTGGCGCCGTGTGCGCTGCCATCGAATACGCGCGGCTGCTCACGCCGTCGCGGTTCACAACCACCGGCTTCGCCTGGCGCCCGGTCCTTGCCCAGGTATTGAACCTGGAGTCAGCCTATAACCAGTTGGTGGCGCAGCGCGCGGAGCGGTGGATCATCGACAACATCAAGTTCCAGTGGGACGCCGTGAAACTGGCCTATGAGCAGGGCCGGGGCATGACCGGCCCGCTGCCGCTGTGTTACCTGGATCGCGACGTGGATCCCCCCACGGACCGTCAGGGTGAGATCATCGCCTATCGCAAGCCGCTCATCGTGCTGGTGGACGAGTTCTCAACGTCAGGGGGAGACATGTTCCCGTCCATGCTGCAGGACAGCAAACGCGGACCGCTGGTGGGCATGCGTACGAACGGCGCGGGCGGGTCGGTGACCAATCATGCCGCCGGATACTACTCGGAAGCGTTCACACGGAACACCGACAGCATCATGGTGCGCAAGGCGCCGGTGAAGACACCCGAGTTTCCCGAAGTTCCCTTCGTGGAAAACGTCGGCGTGCGCCCGGACATCGAGATGGACTACATGACACGCGACAACCTCACCCAGAGCGGGCGCCCGTTCGTCGCGGCATTCACCCGCGTCATGGTCGAACACATCCGCGCGAACACACCCCGCTAACGTCGCCCTTGCCGAGCCACCCCCGCCAGGGAGCGATCCCGCGGGGCACACCAAGAGTCTGCGCTACGATCGCGGCGTTTGAGATTCGCCAAGCCTTTCTCAAAGCGACCCCTCCCATGCCGGGCCATCGTGCCCGGCTATGATAGACCCATGCCGCAGACCACCTCCGTCACCCGCCGCCGCTTCGCCCAGACCTCACTGCTCACCGCCGCCAGCCAGTCACGCATCCTCGGCGCCAACGAACGAATTCGCATTGGCGGCATCGGCACCGGCAACCGCGCCCGTTATCTCCTCACCGTCGCCCGGAAACTCGGCTGCGAGATCGCCGCCATCAACGACATCAACGATGCCCGCACCGCGGCCGTGCGAAAAGCCCTCGGCGCCGATGCCCGCGGCTATCGCGACTTCCGCAAGCTCCTCGAAGACAAGAGCCTCGATGCCGTCATCATCGGCTCGCCCGATCATTGGCACGTCCCCATGCTCGTCGCCGCCGTCGAAGCCGGCAAGGACGTCTACATTGAGAAACCCCTCACCCATTCCCCCGAAGAGGGCGAGACCGCCATCGCCGCCGTGCGCCGCACCAGCCGCGTGGTGCAGGTGGGCTACCAGCAGCGCAGTTACCCGCACATGAAGGAAGCGCGCGAGTTCATTCAGAGCGGCGGCCTCGGCGACATCACCCTCGTCCAGTCGTACTGGTATCAGAACTACAACCGCTTCCCGCTCGAACTGGATACCGTGGACCTCGATTGGAAGGCGTGGCTCGGCAGCGCACCCCTCCGCGCCTACGAACCCATCCGCTACGGCCGCTGGCGCTGGTTCTGGGACTACGGCGGCGGCACCCTCACCGACCTGTTCTCACACTGGCTCGACACCATTCACTGGATCATGAAGGCGGAAACCCCGCTCAGCGCCCAGGCCCAGGGTGGCCGCTACGTCCACACGGACTTCGAGTGCCCCGACACCCTCCGCGCCTCCTTCCACTATCCAGGCAAATTCACCATCGGCTACGACAGCTCCATCGCCTATGGCTACGAGGACGGCGGCATGATCTTCCGCGGCTCCAAGGCAACCCTTCGCCTGGACCGCTCACGCTACGAGATCTTCACCGAGGCCTCTATCCTCGAACAGAGAACCTCGCGGCCGTCCGCCTCGAAAACCGTGCCCGCCCTGCGCGACGGCACCGTGGACCACATGCAGAACTTCCTCGACTGCGTGAAGTCCCGCCAGCAGCCCAACTCCGATGTCGTTTCCGCCGCCAACTCGGCCAACGTCTCACACCTGGGCAATCGCGCCTACCGCACCGGCAAGCTGCTCTGGACCTCGCGCCAGGCCGGCGTCTGGAGGCCCCTCGCCAACGGCGTCGACCTCAAAGGCTGGATCGTCGACACACCCGGCCTCTGGAGCGTCCGCGACGGCGTCATCATCGGCCGCCACGGCGGGCTCAAGTACAACGACTTTCTCCGCACCGAAGAGCACTTCGAGGACTTCGAACTCAAGCTCCGCTTCCGCCTGCTCAACAATCAGGGCAACAGCGGCGTGCAGTTCCGCTCCATCCCCGTCCCGGACTCCCATGAGGTCTTCGGCTTCCAGGCCGACATCGGCCAGCAGTACTGGGGCGCGCTCTACGATGAGTCGCGCCGCAAGAAGGTCCTCGCCGGACCCCCAAAGGAACTGCAGGAAGGCATCGACAAGAATGCCTGGCACGAATACCGAATCCGCGCGGAAGGGAGCCTCATCGAACTGCGGCTCGATGGCATTCGCACGGTGCACTACATGGAGGAGGATCCCGGCATCCTCAAGCGTGGATTCATCGCGCTTCAGGTGCACTCCGGGCCCGGCATTGAGGTCCACTTCCGCGATCTCGAGATCCGGGAACTGTAGCGCTCAACGCTCCCCGTCAATCTTATACGGAAGCAGCGGCGCCGCCGCCCTTCTTGCGTCGGCGGCTTCTCTCTCCTTCGTCACCAGTTCATGGTGCCGCCGGCGGTGGCGCATCGCCGCGTCACGGTCCCCCAGCCGGCCGTGCACCTGCGCCAGCGCATAGTGCGCCGGCGCATAGGATTCATTCAACGCCACGGCCCGGTTCAGCGCCGCAAGCGCGTCCTTCACCTCCCCGCGCTCGGAAAGAGGCCGGTGCAGTTCAAACCACGCCGGCCAGAATCCTGGCTCCCGCTTCACCGCCTCCCGCAGCAGACGCTCCGCTTCACCCGGCGCCGTCACCACGCGCGCCAAAAGAAAATACCCCAGTGGACTGCCAGGCTTCCGCGCCACGAAACCCGCCAGCAGCTTCTCGATTTGCACCAGCCGCGCCGCATCCGCCATCGGAAGCAGCGTCTCAAGCGATGCGTAGCTCGCGTCGTTGTCCGCGTCCATCGCCGCCACCCGCAGAAACGTGTCCAGAGCCTTCAAGTGCTCCCCCGCGCCGTACTGGGCCAGACCCAGAAACCGCAAGATCTCCGGATCGGCGGGAAACCGGGCCGTCGCCTGGCTCAGAACCATCGATGCCGGTTCGAATGTCCGATGATCCAGAAGAAGCTGCGCCAGTTCCAGGTATCCCTCCCGCACCTCGGGCGAATAGCCAATCGACTTCTGAAGAAGCTCCACCGCCCGCCCGGGCGCCTGCCCCCGCGCGGCCATTCTGTGGAACATGCCCAGAGCCCTGCGGACATTCGCTTCCTGCGGAGCCAGCGCCTCGGCCCGAGCCGCCGACTTCAATCCCTCATCAAGCTGCCCCTTGGCCAGTTCCACCTGCGCCAGCGCCAGCCACACCAGCGGCGCGGCCGGCGCCAGCCGCGCTGCCTCGCGCAGTTCACGCTCCGCGGCCGTCATCTCCTTCTGGCGCAACAATCGAACGCCGGAACGGTAATGCTCCTCCGCCGGCGTCTGCGCCAGGACGCTAAAAGCTATAGCGAAGAGTAAGCAGGCCATGTGAATTCCGGTTGTACTGCCCCAGGAAGTCCCGGTCCGAACCCTGAATCAGGACAAACGCCGCCGCCGCGCGCCAGTGCGCCCCAATCGCCCGCGTATACTCGGACTTCAGAAACATCCCTTTGCCATTCTGCCGCACAGCGGTCTCAAACGCCACGGACTGGTTGGCGTCAATCGTCAACCCGGCACGCCCCAGAAAGGAGCGAGCCATCCCGCGATCCGGCGCGAAGTCCACCGGGTTGCGCCTGTCCGTCACCGCCTCACCCGCATACCCGCCCACAAAGGACCACTCACCGCTCTGCCGCTCAGCCTGAATCACGTAGATCACATACCGGTCAGCCGCCGGGTTTGACCCGCCATAGTAGCCCGCCTCGGCCTTCACCGTGAACCAGGGCAGCGGAACCGCCGCATCGCCACCCACCATCGTCAGCCGTGGATAGTAGCGCCGCACGCCGCCCAGCGCGAACACCGGCTCAATCAGCGGCAGATGATTCACCCCGTCAAACACCATCACGGAGGCTTCGTAACCCCGGCCCACATGGTTCACCCGCGCGCCCACTTGCCCGCGGCCCGGATACCGCGCCCCGGCATCGGCCAGCGGAAATCGCCGGACTTCAGGGGGCAACACCACCCATCGCTGATTGAGCAGTGGCGTACGGCTCGGCGTGAACCACGGCGACCACACAAGATCCAGACTCGTCGTGCCCGTATCATAGGTCGCCCGCGCCGCCGTCACGCCCAGAAAATCGCTGTTGACCACATTCATGAAGTCGCGAGGCGCAAAGCGGTCCGTCGGGTTCAGAAGATCGGCCTTTCCCCAGCGGATGAACTGACGCCCAGCCTCCACCGTCAATCGACCCCGGTTGTAGATAGCGCTCAACCGCCGCACGGCAAGCGCGGGCCGGCGAACACTGCGGTCATCCAGGCTGACGCTGCCCGTGCGCACTGTCTGCAAATGGGTGTCCGTGCGGGCATCCATGCCACCGGTCACCTGAAAGCCCGCGCCCAGCTTCACCGTGCCTTCCCACCGCAGCAGACCCTCACCCACGGCACGCCCCGAATCGCCCGGCACAATAGAAGGAAACACCGCGAGCCGCGTCTCAAGAAAGCCGCGCTGACTGAAGGTCTGGCTCCAGCCCACGTCCGCCAAAGCCAGAACCAGAAGGCCACAAACGCCAGCCAGAGAGACAACACTCCATTCCGAACCGCGACCGCCAGGGAGCGTCCCAGACCCGGAAAACCACAAAACTCCATTCCGAGCCGCGACCGCCAGGGAGCGCCCCTGCCAAGGAAAACAGCCTCTGTGTTGGCTCAGCCTGAAATAGAGATGGCGCACTCCGCTAATGAGCATTCCGCCCTTTCGGGCGGGAATTTTCAAGCCATCGGGGTCTACCAATCCAACATCGTTTCTTTGAGAAGCACGGAAGCGCAGCCGCCGCGCTCCGTTCATCGTCTCAATAAGCCCGCCGGAACCATTCTAGCGCCGCCGCCACCGGACCGGCCAACTGAAGCGGGTTTGGCAATCATTCGGGGGAGTGGTTCCCGCCTTTGTGTTGGTTCAGCGTGAAATGGAGAGAGGGCGCTCTCCGCTAGTGAGCATTCCGCCCTTCGGGCGGGGATTTTCAAGGCATGAGGGTCTACCGATCCGATGTGGTTTCTTTGAGGAGCGCAGAAGCGAAGCCGCCGCGCTCCGGTTCATCGTCTCGATGAGCCCGCCGGACTATCCCTCAGCATGGTTGCGTCCCCGCAGTGCCGCTTCCG
>VFZY01000147.1 GCA_016870915.1 Acidobacteriota bacterium
TCAGCCGGAAGGTTGGATCCTGCGAGAGCCGCTCGGCATCGTTGACATCCTCGTAGCCGGCAATCCGGCTGTAGACGGACTGGCGCAGTAGGTCCGCCAGCGGAAGCTGGGTATTCTTGCCGCGCCGTGAGTCAGTCAGGTGTTGGGCAATGAGAGCACCGAAGCCCAGCCGTTCATCCAACTCACGCACCAGGATCAGACCACCATCGGAAGTAACGCGCGATCCCTGGAAGTCGATCTTGAGAAGGCCGTTGAACGAGAGCTGAAAGGGCTGGTTTTGTTTGTCACCCATTGGGTGCTGTCCTCCGCAGGGGTCTTCGCTGCCTTCAAACCCCTATCGATATTGATGCGGACGAGCATCCAGGAGATTCGCACGCGCGGCTCAAAACGGAAATGTGGGTTTACCTTGACGACGAAGACTCCTGGGTAAACGTGCCAGGCATGCTGACAGCGGCGGAGCGCGCCGCGGTGGAGTTGACCGGCGCTCAATTGATCGTTCCGGTGCTGGTGCGCGGTGAACTGGCCGGGTGCTTCCTGCTGGGCGCCAGACGCTCCGGCGAGCCGTATTCGGGCGACGAGATCCGGCTTCTGGAGAGTGTGGCCGCGCAGGCCGCCCTGGCCCTGGAAAACGGCCGCCTCACCCGGGCGGTGGCTGAGGAAGCAGCCCAGAAGGAACGTGTCCACCGGGAGTTGGAGATCGCCCGCGAGGTGCAAGGGCGGCTGTTTCCCCGTGCCGCACCCAGGCTTCCCGGCATCGCGGTGGCGGGATTCTGCCGGCCGGCCCAGGCTGTGGGGGGCGACTACTACGACTACTTCGAACTGCCGGGAGGACGGTTGGGGTTTGCCGTCGCCGACGTATCCGGCAAGGGCGTCGCGGCGGCGATCACGATGGCCACCGTTCAGGCATCGCTGCGGACGCTGACCATCGACAGTTCCACGGACCTGGCCGGTATGGTGGGGCGCTTGAATCGAGTGGTGTTTGAGGCTTCGGCCAGCAATCGTTTCGCCACGCTCTTCTACGCTCAGTTCGATCCCAAGACCGGCCTGCTGCGGTATGTGAACTGCGGACACAACGCGCCGCTTGTGCTGCGCCGCGGTGAACTGCTGCGGCCCGGGCGCACGGGCATCGCATTGGGCTTGCGGCGGGTGTTCGCGTTTGGCGAAGGCGAAATGACGCTTCAGCCGGGCGATACCCTGGTGGCGTTCAGCGACGGCATCAGCGAGGCGATGAATGACGCCCGCGAGGAGTGGGGTGAAGATCGCCTGGCAGCCACGGTGCGTGAGGTTGCGGGGGAGCCGCCGGAGGAGATCGCGCGGGCCATCCTGGCGGCGGCCGATGAGTTCGCCGCGGGCGCGCCGCAGCATGACGACATGACGCTGGTGGTGCTTCGGGTGGATCCAAACGCGGAATAATGAAGTAAGCCATGCAAGGCCTCACCTGGAACAACATTGATGACATCGGCCTGGCGCTTCACGAAGCGCATCCGGACATTGATCCGCTCACCATACGCTTCACGGACCTGCTCCGCTGGATCACGGAACTGGAAGAGTTCGCCGACGACCCCATGAAGTCCAACGAGGGGAAACTGGAGGCCGTCCAGATGGCGTGGTATCAGGAGTGGAAAGAGAGCCAGGGCTAAGGCTACGGCTAAGGCTAATAAGGCTAAGCGCGGTGCGCATTTTCGAGCCGGCCGGCGTCACGGTCGGCGAAAAAGAGAGCCGCGGTGATGAGAAACGCGGCCGCCAGCAGGTAAATGCCGGCGGCGTACCCCATGGCCTCCCCCAAGGGACGCTCGCGCGCCAGAAGACCGATGGCGAGTGAGGCGGTGCCGCCGCCGCCCCAGCCAACCGCGTTCATCAGACCAACGGCGCGGCCGCGCGCTTCGGGACGGATGACGTCGAACAGCGACGCCCAGATGTTGCTGTCGTAGATGCCCTTGAACAGACCCCAGCCGGTGAGCGCCGCCATGAGCACGCCGAGCGACCCCGTGCCGGCACAGATCACCACGAACGGCGCTCCGCCCAGCACACCCACACTCTGCACCAGAATGCGTCCGGCGCGCGTTCGGCGGCGCCATGTGTCGGCGAGCCAGCCGCCAAACGGAGCCCCGCACATGCTGGCGATCTGCACGAACGAGGTGGCCACGAGGCCCGATGTGGCCAGATCCAGATGGAAGCGGTCGAAAACAAACTTGGGCATCCAGGAAAGCAGCACGGCGGCCACCGCGTTTGCGCTGATGAACGCCAGCACCAGCAGCAGCGCCGTGGGTGTGCGTGCCACGGTCCGGAAAAACTCACCCAGGGGCATGGGCTGGATGGCTATTCCAGGATGATCCATGGCTCCGCGCTGAGGCTCCACGAGTTTCCTGTGCAAGACGATGCCCAGCAGAATGCCCAGCCCGCCGAATACGACGAACGACCACCGCCAGCCGTAGTGCTGGCCGATGAGTCCGGCAAAGTAGCCGCCGGCGATGGTGCCGGTGTAGACGCTGGTCTGATGCAGGCTTAACGCGCGAGATCGAGTGGCCTTGCCATGATAATCGCTCACCATCGACATGGAGGCGGGGAAGTACATCGTTTCGCCCAGGCCTTCGGCGGCGCGGAAGAACAACAGTTGCGGGAATGTGCCGGCCCAGGCCGTGGCGGCGCAGATCACACTCCAGATGTGGAGCCCGCCCAGGATGGCGGTGCGCCGCTGGATGCGATCGACCAGCACGCCCGCGAGCGGAGAAAAGAGCCCATAGGCCCAGGCGAACGCGGATGCCAGCAGGCCCAATTGGGCCGAATCAAGATGAAGGTCGCGCTCAAGGAGCGGGAACACGGAAAAGATCGCCTGGCGGTCGGCGTAGTTGAAAAATGAGATGCACCAGAGCATTCCCACCAACTGCCATCGATAGTTGGGGCTCATAGGATCGCCCAGAATAGCATGGCGGTGCGCGTTTCGATACACTGCTCCCCTGGAGACTCACACATGAACCGTCTTTCCCGCCGGACCTTTTTCCGCGCCGCCCTGGCCGCTCCGGCCGGCGCCTGGATGGCGCGCTACAACGCGCTCGCCGCGCCTTACAAGGGCAAGCTGAAGATCACGGCCATCCATGCCATGCAGATTAAGAACATCGCCGGCAATTCGCTGATCCGCATTGATACGGACGGGGGCATCTCAGGCTATGGCGAAGCCGGGTCGACGGGCCCCATGGCGCGCGCCCGCATTGAGACCATGAAGCATCTGCTGGCGGGCAAGGATCCGCTGCAGATCGAATTTCATTTCCATGAGATGACCACGCTGATGCACACCTACACCGCGCACATTCCCACCATCAGCGGCATCGACATCGCGCTATGGGACATCGCGGGCAAAGCCACCGGACTCCCGGTGAATGTACTGCTCGGCGGGCCGTTCCGGGATCGAATCCGGCTCTATTCCCATGGCACAGGCAACTATCTGGACAAGGGCTGGTGCCGGGAATGGGCGGCCCGCGTCAAGGCGGCGCCTGAAGGGTTCAGCTCATTCAAGCTGAACATCGATCCCATGCTCGGTGTGCCCTCCGGGCGGTTCGCCGTCACCGCCGACAGTGCGCAACTGCGCCGCGTGGGGCAGGGTTTTCAGAACGCCAGGGAGGCGGCGGGCAGCGAGATCGATATCGCCTGCCATTGCCACAATGAGCTGGACACCACCAGCGCCATCCAGGTGGCGCGGCGCATTGAGCCCATGGACCCGCTCTTCTTCGAAGATCCCCTGCCCGTTCCGCATTCGGAAGGCTGGATGGCCGTGCGGCGCGCCACGCGGATCCCCATCCTGGCGGGCGAAAAACTGGAATTGCTGGGCGGCTTCAAGCCTTTTCTTGATCACCAGACCGCCGATATCATTCATCCCGATCTGGCGTTCGCGGGCGGTTTCACGGGCACACGGAAGATCGCCGCCTACGCTCAGCACGTGCGGACGCCGCTGGCGCTGCACAACGTGGGCAGTCTCATCCTCTGCTGCGCCTCGGCGCACTTCGGCTCCGCCATTCACAACTTCTACCGATCGGAGAGCGCGCTGGGCCGGCCCACCCGGCATGTGGAGCAGATGGCGGCTTCCAGGCCCCCGGAAGTGAAGGAGAGCCACCTGACGGTGCCGGATGGACCGGGCATTGGCTTTGAACCCAACAATGACTATCTGCGGTCGCAACTGATGCCGGGAGAACCGTTCTGGTCCTGAACCGCCCGCGTAGCCTATCCGTTCGTAACCAGGAGACATTCATGCAACGCCGCGACATCATCAAATCGTTTCTCGCCGCGCCGGCCATGCCCGCCGCCGCCGCTCAGGAGGCCGCTCGCCGCTCCACCGGATTGCCGCCGCTCAGGATCACCAATGTCAAGGTGATACCCACCAGCGGCGGGGCCCGTTACCGCTGGATTTTCGTGAAGATCGAAACCAGCGAACCCGGCCTATACGGCATTGGAAGCGCGAGCAACCACTATTCAACGCACGCCGTCATCACGGCGCTTGAAAAACACGCCGCGCCGTTCCTGCTTGGCAAGGATCCCTCGCGGATCGAGGACATCTGGCAGAGCGCCCACCTTCGGACCTACTGGCGCAACGGTCCTGTGAACAACAACGTGCTGAGCGGCATCGACATGGCTCTATGGGACATCATGGGCAAGCGCTGCGGCGTGCCCGTGCATGACCTTCTGGGCGGCAAGGTTCGCGACGCCGTGCCCTGCTACGATCACGCCAGCGGAGGCGACTTCGAATCGGCCACGGAGAGTGTCCAGAAGTCGATCGCCAATGGATTCCGCCATATTCGTGTGCAAATGGGCAACTATGGAGGCGGCGGCTTCATCGCCAAGGGGCAGGGAAACCGGCCCGAAGGGGGCCATCAGGGCACCGCGTTCGACGAAGAGATGTACGTGGACCGCGTGCCGAAGCTCTTTGAGCATGTGCGTGCCAAGGTGGGCTTTGAACCGAAGCTGTGCCACGACGTGCACTCCCATCTCACCAGCATGAATGCCGTGGAGTTCTGCCGCCGCGTGCAACCGCTGCAGATGTTCTTCGTGGAGGATGTACTGGCCCCGGAGCAGATCGCCTGGTACAAGCAGATCCGCCAGGCGTGCACCACGCCGCAGGCCATCGGGGAGGTGTTTTCCCATCCCTATGAGATTCTGCCCCTGATCACGGAACGGCTCATCGATTTCATCCGCTGCCGGGTTTCGGCGATGGGCGGTATCACGCCGCTGCGCAAGTTCGCCACGCTGGGTGAGATCTTTGGCGTGAAGACCGCGTTCCAGGAAGGCGGCGAAAACGATCCCGTCAATCAACTGGCGGCATACCACATTGACATCTCGTCGCCGGCCTTCGGCATCCAGGAAGAAAACACGTTTCCGGCGGCCGCGCGCGAACTGCTGCCAGGGTGCGCCGAGATCCGCAAGGGGTATCTCTACGGAAACGGCAAACCCGGGCTCGGGATCGATATCGACGAGAAACTCGCCGCGAAGCACCCCATCCAGCCCATTGAGGGCGGTGGCACTTACCCGCTGGACCGCACGCTGGACGGCGCGGTGGTAAAGCCTTAGCCGCACGTCAGGCCGGGCCGGATTGTTATCCTGGAGTTTTTATGGCATCCGGGAACACAACGGCCTCCGTTCAGGAGCGTGTGGAAGCGGAAGGGCACCTCATCGACTCCCACATCATGGAGCAGATCTTCGACACGGTCGTCGAGTACGAAGGCCGTTTCGAGGTGGAGCACTTCCACATTGGCCGCACCAACTCCGATCCTTCGCGTCTGCGGCTCAAGGTGGAGACCCCTTCGCGCGACCACATGGACCAGCTGCTTTCCCAGTTGGTGGGGCTGGGCTGCACACCGGTGGACCACGGCGACGCCGAACTGCGCCTGGTGGAGCGCGATTGCTGCGCGCCCGAGGATTTCTACTCGACGACGAATCATCGGACCGCTGTGCGTGTTGCCGGAGCCTGGCTTGAGGTAAGGAATCAGCGCATGGACGCCATGATCGTCGTACGGGGCGGGGAAGCGCACTGCCGCCGCCTGCGCGATCTCAAGACCGGCGATTCGGTGGTCACCGGCATGCGCGGCATCCGCGTGGTGCCGGAGTCGAAGGAAAGGGACCGGCTCCACTTTGCGTTCATGAGCAACGGCATCTCTTCGGAGCGCCAGGTGGAGACCGCTGTCCGTCAGACCGCGGCCCTTTTGAGGCAGGCGCGCGAGCAGAGCCTGCGCGTGGTGGTGGTGGCGGGCCCGGTGGTGGTGCATACCGGCGGCGCGGGGCCTCTGGCCCGCCTGATTGAACGCGGGCACGTGGATGCCCTTCTGGCCGGCAACGCTTTGGGCGTGCATGACATTGAAGCGGCGCTCCTTGGCACCTCGCTTGGTGTCCGGCAATCGGATGGCCGGCAGGAAGAGCACGGGCATCGCAATCATATGCGCGCGATTAACGCCATCTATCATGCGGGCGGAATTGAGGGCGCGGTGGCCTCGGGGCGCCTGTCTTCGGGCGTGATGTATCAGTGCGTGAAGTCCGGCGTTCCGTTTGTGCTGGCGGGCAGCCTGCGTGACGACGGGCCGCTGCCGGACACCATCACCGACATGAATGCGGCGCAGGATGCGTACGCGGAACAGCTTCGCGGCGCGGGTCTGGTGCTGTGCCTGGGTTCGATGCTCCACTCCATCGCCACGGGGAACATGCTGCCAAGCTGGGTGAAGATCGTCTGCGTGGACATCAACCCCGCGGTGGCCACCAAAGTCAGCGACCGCGGCACCGGCCAGGCAGTGGGCGTGGTAACCGATGTGGGGCTGTTCCTGGATCTTCTGGCGCGGGCCATGGAGAACCCGCAATGAAGCGCGTCTACACGGACGATCATGCGCAGGCCGGGTTGAGCCATCCGCTGCCCGAGATCGAAACATGGCCGAACCAGTTTCCCGGCTATGAGATCGAGATTCGCATGCCGGAGTTCACCTCGGTCTGCCCCAGAACCGGCCTGCCGGATCACGGCGAGATCGTCATCCGGTATGTCCCCGCAAAGCTCTGCCTGGAACTGAAATCGCTCAAGATGTACATGCTTGAGTACCGCAATCTGGGCATCTTTCAGGAAAACGTTGTGAACCGCTTCCTGGAAGATGTTGTGCGCGCGGTGAAGCCGGTTTCTCTGACCGTGACGGGGGAGTTCACGCCGCGAGGCGGAGTGTTTTCGAAAATCTCCGCAAGCTGGCCGCGCCCCGGGCGTGCGAAGGTGAAACGTGGCCGCGCCTGATCCCTCCCAGGCGCTGCGTTCCGGGGAACTGCGGGCCCAGGAGTTGCGTGCGATTGTCCAGGCGGTTCAGGAGAAGGTCCGCTCGCAGTATCCAGCCGGCCACTCTGGCGGTGTTCCCCTGGCTGACCTCATGCCGGTGGTCCACGCCCGCGATGCGGCCGAGGGCAAGGTGGCGGGCATCGGCTGGGTCAATCCGCGGCGCGGCGGTCTGCTGAACGGCGCGGTTCAGGCGGCGAAGCGGCTCATTGCGCGATCCCTCGGCTGGTTTGTGCGGGAGCAGGTGGAGTTCAACAGGCTCTCCATTCAGTGCGTCAATGCGCTGATCGAGGCGTTGAACGAATCCAATCGCGCTGCCGCGCACCTGAGCGCGCGCATCGCGGCGCTTGAGGCGCGGAAGCCGGAAGGCATCGAAGCGCTGCGGCAGGAACTGGACGACATCCGGCACCATTGGTCGCAGTGGCGGCCGGGGTGGGAAGCCCGGCTCAGTGAAAGCGAAGTTCGCCTGCTGCGCGGCGTGGCCGACCTGCAGCTTGCCTTCCAACACCGCGCCACCGTCACCGAGACACAGATGCGCGAGGCCATGGCCAGCGAACGCCGCGCCTTCGAAGCGCTCACCGCGAAGTTCTCGGGCGATTTCAACGCGGCCATGACGCAGGCCGCGGAAGCCGTGCAAGACAACATGTGGCGCGGCATGGACGAGTTGCGCGCCGATGTCGAAAAGGCGCGGCTCGACATGGAGCGGTCCATTCACGCGGAACTCCGCCTGCTCCGCCAACGCAGCCAGATCACAGCTTCGACGCCGGCGGCGCCCATCCCCGCCGCCCAGCCGGAACTGCCCATTGATTGGCTGCGCTTCGCCGAGAAGTTCCGCGGCAGCCGTGAGTACGTGCGCGGGAACTGCCGGCGCTACATCGAACGGTTCCGCGGCGCCGGGCCCGTCCTGGATCTTGGCTGCGGACGCGGCGAGTTCCTGGAACTGGCGCGCGAGGCGGGAATTCCCGCGCGCGGCATCGATCTCAGCGCGGAAAACATCGCCCTCTGCCACTCACTCGGTCTTGATGCCGAATGCGCGGACCTGTTTCCGTACCTCGAGGCCCTTGCCCCGGCCTCGCTGGGTGGCATCTTCTGTTCACAGGTGGTGGAGCACCTGGCACCGGCGGAGTTGATCAGACTGGTCCGTCTGTGCGCCGAAAAGCTCGATCGCGGCGGCGTGCTGGTGATCGAGACCCCAAACCCCGAATGCCTCGCCATCTTCGCAACGCACTTTTTCCTTGATCCCACGCATGTGCGGCCTGTGCCGCCCGCGCTGCTGGCTTTCTACGTGGAAGAAGCCGGCTTGGGGTCCATCGACGTTGAGCGCAGCAACGCCGCGGTGGAATCCATGCCTTCGCTGGGCGCGCTGCCGGAGGAGTTTCGCAATGCTTTTTTCGGCGGGCTCGACTATGCCCTTTCCGCGCGGAAGCTGCTATAGAGTTCCTCCTGGCTGCGGGCGATAGAGTCCCAGCCGTACCGCGCCTCCACCGTTGCACGCGCCTGTTTCTCAATCCGCCGCCGTTCTTCAGGGTTGAGCACCAGGCTCCGGATTGCATCGGCCATCGCGGCCGCTGTGCGGGTCACCACCACGTCCTTGCCCTCTTGCAGATCCAGACCATTGATGCCGGCCGGTGTCGAGACGATCGCGCGCCCCATCGCCATGGCTTCCAGAATCTTGATGTTGGTCCCCGCCGAGGCCAGCAACGGTGCGATCACCACCGTGGCCGCGCGGTAGGCGGGCCGGACGTCCGCCACGAAAGCGTCAACCGTGACACCCGCGACATCGAGACAAGGCTGAACGCGTTCCCGGTAGTACTCCAGGTAGTATTCAGGCCGCGCCCCGGCAATCACGTGAAGCGCCGGGTCAAGACCGGCCAGCCCGGGCCACACGTCGCGTAGAAAGTGGTCCAGCGCCAGCACATTGGGCAGGTGGGCGAAGGATCCAATGAAGAGCAGGCGCGCCCGCGCGGGCTCCTCCGTTCCTGGCTGATACCGGTCCAAATCCACTCCGTTGGCCAGCACCACGGCGCGCCCGCCGGTGACCATCGCGCGGTCCTTTTCGGACATCGTCACAACGCAATCGGCCTGGCGCCAGACACGGGGTTCAAAGTCGCGCCAACAGGCAAGCTGACGCTCATGCTCCCAGCCGGGCTGCTGGCGCGCCAGTTGTTCATACAGGTCGATTGTGATGTCATGCTCCACCAGTATGGTGCGCGCGGGCGCGCAATCCACGGCATACTGGCCCATCTGCGTGAACTCAAGCTGCGCGATCGCCGGCCGCCACTTGCGAACGGAAAGCCTGAGCGCGGCGCGAAATGCCTCCGAAGCGAACTCCCGTACCACCGCCGGAGTCATTGACGAATCGCGATAGTGTGACCCGTGCCGCCGCACCTGCACCACTTCCACGCAAAGATCCAGGATCTCCTCCGGCGGCGTCTGCAACTCGTCCGTGAAATACACCAGCAACTGCGGCACACCCGATCGCCGCATCAGGTTGTACATCCGCACCGCGCCGCCGTGTGACAGCGGAAACGGTGCATAGCAGGAAGCGATCAGAACCGGCGGTCCGGGCTCCCGCCGGCCTCGGCCAGCGTACACGGCGATGTCACCGCTTCCAGCGGCCAGGATCTGGTCCTCGCTCATCTGGCAGGTTGGCCGCCCGGGCTCGCTGCACTCTTCCAACGCCACTCGCAGTGCCGATCGCAGCGCCGCCACGTGAACTTCATCCGATTCCATTGCCGGCCTCAGCCCGGCGCAGGCCAGGTTCAGCCGCCGCACAGAGTCCTGCCAAAGCCGCGCAAACAGCGCCGGTGAGGCGATCGATCGCGCGAGGAATCGGAAATAGTTCCGCTCCACCATCACGGCCAAATCCTTGTCGCTAAAGAACCGGGCCGTCGTGGACCGGTGATGGTGCGTCACCCGCGCGTCCGGAGCAAACACCGTGGGCCATCCCTGCTGCCAGGCCCGGTAACCCAGGTCCAGGTCCTCCACGTACGCCGGGCGAAACGCCTCGGCAAAACCTGCCAGGGCGCCGAGCTTCCGGGCGTCGTAAAGCGAGCACCCACCGCTCCCATACAGCACATAGCTGTGGCCTTCGCCCGTCACGGGAAGTTCGCAGCGCACAGGAAACTCGCGCGGCGGGTGGCTCGCCCCGCGTGCCGGCATCACGGCCTTTCCGGTCTCCTCACGGCGTTTGCCTTCGGGAAAGAAGATCTGTGCGGTGGCGCAGAAGAGGCCGGGAACCGAATCGAACGGCTCGCGCAGGGCCCGAAAGAACCCGGGCTCCACCAGCATGTCGTTGTTCAGCAGGCACACATGCGAGTACCGGGCGATCGCAATGCCGCGATTGGCAGCTTCGGCGAACGCCAGGGCCTTGGTGTGCACATCGCAACGCACCGCGGGGAACGCCCCCCGCAACCATTCCGCGGAGCCGTCGCCGCTGCCGTTGTCCACCACAATCACCTCGTCCGGGCACTGGCTCATCACGCCCGGCAGCAGGCGCGCGAGCAACTCCCGGCCATCGCGCGAAGGGATCACGACGCTAATGCCAGGTTCGGGCTGATGATGCGACGGCGCCGGCGCCCGGGGCGCCGTCCATCGTTTCGCCACGCTCAATCCCCAGCCGGCAGCCAGTGCCGCGCGGTACACCAGCGGGCGTTCGAGCGATCGCGGATGCGTCAGCCGCCACGCGATCGTGTACAGTTTGCCACTGGGGTTGGTCTGAAACCGCACCCAGTTTCCCGCCCGCCACCGCAAATGCCGTAACAACACCGGCAGATCGCCGGGGCGCAGCATGAAATGGTGGAACGTCTCGTTGAAGCAGACCAGCCGGGTGGGCGCCAGAAGAGCCGCCGCCAGCCGCAGCTTCCAGTACGGCGAGCCGGGGTCCAACATCAGACCCGCGAACCGGATCTCCTTGCCCGCCAGGGCTTCACGGCACTGTCCCAACACATCGTGGAACGATCGCTGCACGTGAAAGGGAACCCAAGTCCCGGCGGGCGGCGGAAACTCGGATACCACTATCAGCGGCGTCCCGGGATCGATACGGCTGAACGCTTCCACCAGCGCCGGCAGCTTGTCATCGCCGCAGGTGGCGAACAGGACTTTGACCGGAGCGTTCAAATCAGGTCGCGCCAGCCGGCGCGAAGCTTCCCGTCCATGAACTCGCGCCACCATTGGAGAGCCTGCATCGCAAACACCGTCGAGACGGGGTTCGGATGCGCCGCAAGCACGCCCTGCCGTTGGCCGAACAGAAATGTACCGTTTGTCTGCGAATCGGACGACTCCGCCTGAAACGGCTCAAGGCTCCGGGCTTCTTCGAGCGCGCTCACCATATCGACACCCAGCCCGCCCAGCAGCCGCACCCGGAGCAGTTGCGCATACACGTCGGACCGCGAGAACAGATCCCGAACCGCGCGCAACTCACGCGCCGCCTCTTCAATGCCGGCTTCCATCACGCCCCGGTGCGCCGCGGCGACCGGCAGCAGCCCTTCCAGAAAGTAACAGAAGGCGTGCAAACGATCCATCACCCGTTCGCGCGCCGGCTCCGCCGTCAGGAAGCCCTCCCTGTTCGCCACGCTCCAACAGACCGCCGCGTCGTATTCAGCCTCAAAAGCCGCGTCGCCCGTGGCCTCGTGCAACTCGCGCCACGCCAGTGCCGCCTTCAAATGGAAACATCCCGGCCGGCGGGACCACGCCGCCGCATACGGCAAAGGCTCCTTCGAAGGCAGCGCGAGAATCGGGTGATACCGTCCCGGTATCTCCGTGCGGAAATCGCGCCGCATCGATTCACCGGCCAATGCCGCCGCATCCAGATACTGCTGGCTCCCAGTCGTGCGCCACAGCCGCAGCAGTGCCCGTGCGATGATGCCGGTGTCGAAGAAGTAACTCAGCGGCTCGGGCTGGCCCATCTCATCCGCGGTTTCGAACGGAAAAGCCCGGATGCCCGCGTCCCAGGCGCCCAGCAGGAACTCTCCCGCCCGCGCGGCCGCATCCCGGTACACGGGCTCGCGGGTGGTCTTGTGAAGATGCAGCAGGCCGCACACCGCGTACGCCGTGATCTCGGTGGACGTCCGCTCATTGCGTCCCAAGTCGGCCCGCCGGTACCGCGCAAAGCCCCCCGAAGGCTTCTGAATGCCCGAATGAACAAGCCACGCCCCGCACCGCGAGAGCATCAGATCCACGGGGCCGGGCGCGAGGGTTGAAGCCGTTGAGGAAGCGGTCATGCGAACCGAATCCCGATTTTAGCATTCGGGATTTCCAGCCCCAGTCCTGGTACCCCCAGCCCCGCTACCGGCTCAACTGCACGGCGCCCGCATAGCCTGTCATCTCAAGGTATCCCCGGCCTCTCACAGGCCGGCCGTCCCGCCTGCATTCCGCCCGCACCGCCCCTTCCCAATAGGTGGGCGAGAACCGGTTGCGGCTCACCAACTCCTGTTCCCGCAGAGCGGGCTTGATCGAACACGCCATGCTCTCGCCAGGCACCTCAATGCGCCACTCCACCGAGTATTCGGCTCCGCTCGCCGGGCTCTTCCACGTTGCCCCGGGTGTCATCGTGAACGCCGCCGCCGTCAGGTGGCGCCCGGCGCCACGCACATCCACCATCGTTCCCGACGCGAACCCATCGGCCGCTCCATCCCGCCGCCGGATTCGAACCAGCATCAGTTCCGTCGAGTCCTCAAACTGCAGGCTCAACCAATCCCACCCGGTCTGATCCTCGGTGAGTTGGTTCGTGAAAAACTCGTGGTCCATCCAGGACAGGCCGCTCACCGCGACCGGCTTGCCCTCCACCGTGATCTCGCCTGTCGTCCTCAGCCGCGTCAGCGACACATAGTGCGACGCCCGCCCCGCACCTTCCGCCTTCTGGCTCACGCCGTTGACGCCGTGGATCACCGGCGGCTTATCCGGAATCAGAGTCAGCTTCACCCCGAACTCCTCTGTTGACGCCACAAGGTGAATCGCCCCGTCCTTCCACACGGCGCTCCAGTTCCCGTTCCAGACGCGGCCCGGCAGCGCTCCGGCGATGCCGGGCCCGGCCCGGTTCAACCGCGACGCGTGGTGAAACCGCCCGCCGGAAATGCGCGACACCGCAAAGTGAGTCAGGTAAATCTGCCGCAGCCGCCACGCCGAGCCGCCCTCCCGCCCCTGCTCCTCATCCACCGCCTGCCGGAAGAACGTCAATTCGTACCCAAACTCCCGCTCGCCCGCCGACACGTTTCCGGTAAAGTACCACCACTCCGTGCGGAACTCCTCATGGGGACCATGGTCGCGCGGGAACTCGAACCGGTAGCCCGGCAAGGCCAGCCGGAAATCGGCGCCCAGGGCCGCCGCGGAAACCAGGCAAAGCAGGAGTCTCATTCTTCGTGCATCACCTCAATGGGATTCAATCGCGCCGCCACCCGGCCGGGATAGATTGCCGCGGCCACTGTCGCCGCGTACACCACCGTCAGTCCGCTCACCAGCGCCGCCACCGGCCAATGAAACTGGATGGTCCAGCCAAACGACTGCTTGTTGATCACAAACACCAGCAACAGGGCCAGCGCCACACCCAGCACCAGGCCCGCTCCATTCGCCAACAGACCGATCATGCCCGCCTCGCAAAGAATCACCTTGCGAACCTGTCCCCGGGAAGCGCCCAGGAACCGCAGCAGCCCCAACTCGCGCCGCCGGTCGATCACCAGCGCCAGCAATGCACCCGCCACGCCCATCACAGCCACCAGAATCGCCACCAGCTCCAGCGCGTACGTAATGGCGAACGTCCGGTCGAAGACCGTCACCGCCCCGCGCCGCAGTTCGGCGTTCGACGCCAGCAGGACCTCGGCTCCGGCCAGCAGCCGCTCAATCGCCGCGCGCGGATCTGAGCCGGGTTTTGCGTAGATGGCGAGGCTGGTCAGGGCCGTATCGGGAAGGTGCCGCAGCATCCGTCCGCGGTCCATCACCAGCATCCCGCGCTCGTTGCCGTAGTCATAGAAGACGCCCAGCACGCGCAGCCGTACCATGCGCCCCGCCAGCGGCAGTTCCACCGTCTGGCCGGCACGAACCCCGTGCTTGGTCGCGAACGGTTCGCTGGCGATGACGCAATCGCAGGACGGCAGTGCGTCCAAAGCATCTTCGCGGTCGCCGTCAAGGAAACGCGTCATGCCGCTGGTCAGCACAACGCGCGATTCACCCGACGCCAACACCGATGGCAGCCCCCGGAAACTGATCGGGTACATGCGAAACCGGTCCACCGCCGCTACCTCCGGAAGGCCGGCGATCCGGTCCGCCAACGCGGCGTCGAAAGTCCCCGAACGGCCCGGCCGTGCCAGAAAGTAGTCCGCCTTCAACTGGTCGCCGAGCCAGACGATCATCGTTTCCCGGAAGCTGCCAACCATGATGCCCACGCTGGCCATCATGGCCACGGCGGTTGCCAGCGCCGCCACCAGAACGGATGTTCGCCGTGTCGTCGCGCCCAGGCTCCGCAGCGCCAGCAGGCCTTCGATTCCCGCCAGCTGAACCGCCGCGGCCTGAGCCGCCCGCACGCCCCAACGTGTGAGCCCCGGAGCGGCCAGTGCACCCGCGGCCACGGCCAGCAGTGCCGCGCCGTAGCCAAAAAACGGCTTGCCGTCCACGGGACCCAGCCGCGCCAGTGCGAACGCCGCCGCCGCCAGCGCCGCGCTCCAGCCGAACAGTCTGCCCGCGCGCAGGCGCTCACGATACTCCTTCCGCCCTCGCCCCATCGCATCCGCCGGCGCCACACCGGCCGCTTCCCGCGCCGGCGCCCAGGCAGCCACCAACGCCACCACCACGCCGCCGCTCGCCGCAAGCCAGACCGCGGGGCCTGTCAATACAATCGCGCCCGGCCGGCTGCCCACGTACAGTGCATTCACCGTGCCCGCGATCATCGCCACGGAGCCTTCCGCCAGCAGACGCCCCAGCCCGACTCCGGCAGCCGACCCGACCAGCGCAATCGCCAGCGCCTCCGCCAGAAACACGCCCAACACGAATGCCCGGCCCGCACCCAGCGCGCGCAGAATGCCGATGTCGGCGCGCCGCCGGACCACCGACACCGAAATCGTGTTGTAGATCAGAAAGCCGCCCACAATCAGGGCAATGTAGCTCAGGATGCGCAGATTCCAGCGGAATGCGCGCAGCATCTTGCGGTTCTCCTCGGTTGAAGCTCCGGCCGGCTGCAGCAACACGCCGTCCGGCAGCGAACCTCGAAGGGCTTCCTCCAGTTGCTCGGGGCTCATGCCCCGCGGTCCACGAATCAGGATGCGGTCCACGAATCCCAATCGCCCCACGCTCTCCTGCGCATCGGCGATATCCAGCAACACCAGCCGTACGCCACGGGTGGCGGCGGTTGCGGGCAGAACACCAGCCACCGGCCACGCCAGCGTCCGCTCCCCCACGCGCACGCGAACCTCACCCGCGGCCGCGACCCCCATCGCCGCGCTTACGAGCGCGCCGCGCCGCATTCCGCCTTCCGCCGGCGCAGCCGCCTCATCGGCACCCTCAAGGAAATCAGCTCCCAGAATGTTGACGAAACCGCCGTCCGGCGCAAACCCCGCTGCCTCAATCCGGGCCCGGACCCGCAGGTCGAGCGGGAGCCGTGCCAACGCACCCACCGTCTCTTCAGGCACCCCGCCAATCGCGGTGATCTCAAAGTCCGCTTCGCCCGCCAGAGTCTCCACGGAGGAGCGGAATGACCCCGCCGCCGCCTCTCCCGCCAGGTCGATGGCCAGCGTCACCGCCACCCCCAGCGCCACCGCCAACACCGTCAACCCGGCGCGAGCAGGCTCACGGCGCAGCGGCCGCAGCAGAACTCTCCAAAGGATCAGGCCCCAACCCATCTACCGCGCCGCCGTCTCTTCCACACGCCCGTCCCGCAACCTTACCGTCAAATCGGCCGCCGCCGCCGATTCGGCGCTGTGCGTCGCCATCACAACGGTAACGCCCCTCTCCGCGGCCACCCGCCGCAGTACGCCGATCACCAGATTGCCGGTGGCCGAATCCAGATTCCCGGTGGGCTCATCGGCCAGAATCAGCGACGGTTCATGAACCAGGGCCCGCGCAATCGCCACCCTTTGCATCTGCCCGCCCGAGAGTTGATGCGGCATGCGGCCGGCCAGATTCTCCAGATCCACCCATCGAAGCGCCGCCAGGGCCCGCGCACGGGCGTTGCGCTCACCGGCCAGCAGCAGAGGCGTCTCCACGTTCTCCGCCACGCTCAGCGTACCCAACAGTTGAAAGCTCTGAAAAATGAAGCCAATGCGCCTGCGCCGTAGCGCGGTCAGCCGGGCGTCGTCCAGAGCTGAGGTGGGCTCTCCACCAATGAACACCTCGCCGTGCGTGGGAAAATCCATCGCTCCGGCCAGATTCAACAAGGTCGACTTCCCGCAGCCGCTGCGCCCCACCAGCGCCGCGAACTGTCCGGGTCCAATTTCCAGATTCACGCCGTTCAGGGCCGAAACCCGAGCGCCATCGGCCAGATAGTCTTTAGAAACATTGACGAAACGAAGTGCGGGTTCCAACTTTCAGGGTACCGTGTGACGCGGCCCCCGCATCTTTCCGTCAGGAAATCTGCCGATAAGCGCAGTGGGCCGGTCCACCAACCCGCCGAAAGAACCCGTTCGAGGAAAACCCTTGCCATGACCAAGGCGTCTGTTTATACTGGCAATTTCGCGGCTATGAGATTGCTCGGCAACCGGGACGAATTCGATCCGTTGGCGCCCCAGCGGGAAGCGGCCATGTTCTACGGCCTTTTTCTGCGCGGCCACTCGGCGGAAGCCCTGCGCCGCGATATCGACGTTCCACCCTCCGTCGCCGACAAATGGCGCCACGCCCCGCACTACGAAGCCTTCCGCAACAACCTCATGCAGGTCTATCAGTACCGCAAGCAGGTGCTCGCCATTTTCGACGAGCTGGTGCAGCAGGAACGCGCCAAGATCCGCGTACAGTAACCCCCCACTGCGGCCGGGCAGGACGCGATTCCTGGGAGACTGAAGCTCAAGGGGCTTCCTTGCGATTCGAATCCGTCATCGTCAGCAATCCCGAAGTACTCGGCGGAACGCCTTGTTTTCGGGGAACCCGCGTGCCAGTCGATTCCCTGATCGACTACCTGGAAGCCGGCGACAGCTTGAATGAGTTCCTGGATAACTTCCCGTCGGTTAGCCCGCTTTTCTCACGGCATCTGATCGCAGCCCAAACTGACGCCGCGGACAAGCTCGAAATGACTCGTGCGGATCCTCCGCGGGTGTCTCGGTCAGAAATTTGCGGCAAAATG
>VFZY01000148.1 GCA_016870915.1 Acidobacteriota bacterium
TTGGTGGTCGTGGTTGGTGGTCGCGGTTGGTGGTCGTGGTTGGTGGTCGCGGTTGGTGGTCGTGGTTGGTGGTTGGCGGGCGCGGTTGGTGGTCGTGGTTGGTGGTCGTGGTTGGGGGTTGGCGGGCGCGGTTGGTGGTTGGTGGTTGCGGTTCGTGATCGCGGTTGGTGGTCGCGGTTGGTGGTTGCGGTTAACGGTCACGGTTCGTGGTTGCAGTTGGTGGTCGCGGTTGTGGGGGTCGTGGTTGGGGGTTGGCGGGTGCGGTTGGTGGGCGTGTGTGGTGGCTGCGGTTCCCACCCTTGCGACTCCGGGCGGTCTGGTGGGTTTAGAATAAGGGTCTTCATGTGTATTTTTCGAGTGACCGCTCTTGCTGCCCTGATTTTGCCCGTTGGGTTTGCTCAGACCGGTGTGGGCCAGGGGGCTCCCAACGGTAACATCCGGCAGGCTTTTGTGGACAGGTACAATCGCGGCAGCTTTGCCCAGTTGGTGTCGCTGCCTCCGGTGGCGGATGTGCGGGCGCTGGGCCAGGGCGGGTTTGTGCAGGAGTTTTTCGACACGTTGCGCATTCAGAAGTACGCAATTGTGGTGAAGGGCTCGGCGGCGACGGCGACGGCCGTGCCGGGGTACCAGTTGATTCCCGCGATGTGGACGTACTATCAGGCGGTGGGCGCGGGGGAGGCGGGGTATCCGATTGAGGATACGAACACGTGCCCGGCGATGCTGTCGAATTCTTGCATCCATCAGAGCTTTGATCTGAACCAGACGCTGTTTGTGTGGACGAACGTTCCGGGAACGACGGCTTCGAGCATGGTGGTGCGGAATCCGTTTCAGGCGCGGTGGCTGACGCTGGGGGGCGTGGGGGGACTGGGTCCGCCGACGAATACGGAGGCGGCGGTGACGTCGTCGAAGGGCACGACGGCGACGGTGCAGACGTACCTGGCCGGCGCGCTGTATAACATCACGTCGGGCAACGCGAGCGGGCGGCTGCTGCGGGTGGTGGAGCCGATCTACAGATTTTATCTGGGGATTGGGGGGTTTACGGGGTCGCTGGGGTTGCCGCAGACGGAGGAGTTGGCGGGGGGCGGCACGACGCGGCGGCAGACGTTTGAGGGCGGGAGCATTGAGTACCGCCAGGGGCAGAGTCCGGTGCTGCGGAAGCAGGTGGGCAGCATTCAGTTGAGCATCACGACGCCGAGCATCCGGTTGAGCCCGGGGCAGACGCAGGCGGTGACGGCGTTTCCGTTCACGATTGACAGTGAGCCGGCGGAGAACCGCGACATCTTCTGGACGACGTCGAATTCGCGGGTGGCGGTGATTCAGGGGACGGGGCAGACGGTGGCGATTCGGGCGGTGGCGGGGGGCGTGGCGACGATCACGGCGACGAGCGAGGGCAGGAGCAGCGAGGGGCTGGCGGTGTTCGTGTCGGCTTCGTGCTGCGCGGTTGGGGAGGGGTCGCCGGCGGCCGCGATCCAGCAGGCGTTCCAGGACGCGGTGGTGCGCAACCGGTTGGCGATTCAGACGCCGGTGGCGAACCCGGTGCGGCGCGCGGGGAACGGCTATGTGCAGGATATGGTGGCGGCGGGCGGGTCGCGGGTGGTGCTGGCGAAGCTGGAGTCGAATGCGCTGGCGTATCCGCTGACGGGGGCTTTGCTGGCGGCGTGGGAGATGCAGGGCGGTCCTGGGGGGGCGCTGGGGTTCCCGATCTCGGACCCGACGGCGCAGGGGCGGCAGTTGTTCGAGGGTGGGGCTCTGGCGGGGCAGCCGGTGCAGGTGGTTTCGGGCGCGATTCTGGCGCGGTGGGCGAATCTGGGGTATGAGACAGGATTGATGGGATCTCCGGCGGCGGCGGCCGAGGCGTTCCTGAGTTTCGCGGCGACGACGGGCAGTGCGCAGGCGTTCCGCGGCGGCTTGCTGGTGGCGGCCGATAGCGGATTGCAGGCGGGGCGCGCGTATCCGGTGACGGGCGCGGTGGCGGCGGCATTTGCGGCGGAGGGCGGCGTGAACGGCGCGCTGGGGATTCCGCTGAGCGACGAGTTCCAGAACGCGGGGCGCCGGAAGCAGGAGTTTGAGGGGGGGTCGGCTGAGTACACGCCGCCGGGGCCTTCGGTGGACATTACGCGGAAGGAGCGGCGGCCGGTGATTACGGCGACGCCGCCGGTGGCGATTGCGGGGAACCGGGTGCGGCTGGCGATTGGCGGGTTCGCGGCGGGGTCGCGGTTGCGGGTGACGTTTGGGGGAAGCGGCGGGCAGGGACAGCCGGAGTTTGAGACGGGGGCGCCGAATGGGGCGTTTGCGTGGGATGCGGTGGTGGCGGCGAATGCGCGGTCGAGTGTGGTGACACTGCGGGCGGTGGATGCGCAGGGGCGGGCGGCTGAGGGATCGTATGAGATCCGGGCGCTGACGGATGTGCGGCCGCTGCTTCGGAAGTCGGGTGGCGACAATCAGACGGGGGTGCCGGGGGCGGTGCTGCCGGTGGCGCTGCGGGTGCAGGTGCTGGATGAGAACAGCGTGCCGCTGGCGGGTTATCCGGTGCGGTTCACGGCGTCGCCGGGCGCTACGGTGCTGGAGCCGTCCGCGGTGAGCGATGCGCAGGGTTTCGCGAGCGCGCTGCTGCGGCTGCCAGCGAGTGAATCGACGGTGCTGGTGACGGCGGCGGCGGGGCGTGAAGTGGTGACGTTCGCGGCGCTCTCATCGGCCGGGGCGGTGGTGAATTTCCCGCGTCTGACGCAGACGTCGCCCAAGGGCGCGTTTGTGGCGGCGGCGGCGAGCGTGCTGCGGCTGCTGCAGATTCGCGGCGAGTTGCCGCAACCGAACGGTCTGGCGGACCCGACGCTGCTGGGGCAGTATCTGCGGAACGTGTGCGGAATCGACAACCAGGGTGTGCAGATCTGCGATGGCTATCTGACGGCGCCGGGGGGGATGGACCCGATGGTGAACCCGTGGCGGGTGGCGGGGTTCGCGGGCGGCGGCGCGGATGTGGTGGTGCAGCGTGGGGATTTGGGGAGCTTGCGGGATGCGGTGGGCCCGGGGTCGCCGGTGATTCTGGCGCTGGAGCTGATGGTGAATGGGGGGCCGGGCGGGGCGCATTTCATTGTGGCGACGGGTGTGGGCGCGGATGGGTCCGTGCAGGTGTTCGACCCGAGCTTTGGCCGGACGCAGCTGGCGGAGTATCTGGACGGGTTTACGGCGTCGGGCCGGATGTTCCGGGGGACGGTGGCATCGGCGTTCCGGATTGTGGCTCGGCCGCCGCGGGGGACGGGGTTCGTGGTGAGCAGCAATGCGGCGATCGACCTGGCGTCGCCGGGGATGACCTGCGCGTTGGTGCTTCAATGGCCGGACACGCTGGCGCTGGGCGATGCGGCGATGACGGATGCGCTGACGGCTCCGGTGCGGATGTTCCGGGTGCGGTACTGCCCGGGGGTGGAGGAGTTGTATCAGTTGGCGCCGGGCGGTGAGACGGGTGCGTTCCGGATGGCGTTCAACAGTCTGGCGAACCCGCCGCAGCGCATTGAGGTTTCGGGCAGCGAGGGGGCGGTGTTCCGCGTATCGAGGCAGGGCGGCGGATGGGCGATTGGGCCGCAGACGGTGGAGTTCACGACGGCGAGCGTGGTGAATGGCGCGAGCTTCGAGCCTGGGGTTGCGCCGGGGAGCATCATCTCGATTTTTGGCAACGGGCTGGCCGCGGCCGGGACCGCGACGACGGTTGAGGTAGGGGGCGTGGCGGCGCGGGTGCTGTTCCAATCGCCGTTCCAGGTGAATGTGTTTGTTCCGGCGACGGTGTCGTTGGGCGCGCAGGCGGTGCGTGTGCGGTCGCCTTACGGGGCCGGGGAGCAGGCGGTGATGTTCACGGCGAATGCGCCGGCGGTGTTTCTGCTGGGGCCGCGGGTGGGGGCGATCACGCTGCAGGATGGTTCGATCAACGCTCCGCTCAATCCGGTGCGGCGGGGGCAGTTCCTGATTCTGTATACGACGGGCCTGGGGGCGACGGTGCGTCAGGGCAACCTGGAGGTGACGCGGGAGCCGGTTCGGGTGGTGCTGCGGGGGATGGAGCTGACGCCCACCTTCGCGGGGCTGGCGCCGGGGTTCGTGGGCCTTTATCAGATCAACGTGCAGGTGCCGGCGAACATGGCTCCTGGAAGCGCGCTGCCTCTGGTGGTGCGGCAGGGCGGCGTGGCGAGCAATCAGGTGGAGGTGGCGGTTCAGTAGACTGGAACGAAGGAGTCTCAACCGTCACGATGTCTGTTTCCCGGCGTCATTTCTTCTACGGCCCGCTGCTGGCGGGCGCCGTTCCTCAAGCTGGTTTCGGCAGCGTTCCTTCGCTGCGGGCGCTGGGGTACAAGCCTTTCTATGAGAAGCTGAACATCGCGGCGGTGGGCTGCGGCGGGCAGGGTGGCGTGATTCTGAACGACGCCGCCCGCACGGAGAACATCGTGGCTCTGTGCGACGTGGATGAGAAGCGGGCGGCGGCGAATTTCGAGAAGTTCGGCAAGGCGCCGAAGTATCAGGATTTCCGCGTGATGCTGGATAAGGAAGGCAAGAACATCGATGCGTGCACGATCGGGATTCCGGATCATATGCATGCCACGGTGGCTTTGGCCTGCATGCAGCGCGGGATCCATGTGTATCTGGAGAAGCCGCTGACGAGGACGCCGTGGGAGGCCCGGCTGATGGCGGATGCGGCGGCCAAGTACAAAGTGGCGACGCAGATGGGCAATCAGGGGTATTCGCACGAGAGCATCCGCACGGCGGCGGAGATTGTGTGGTCAGGGGCGATTGGCGATGTGCGGGAGGTGCATGTGGCGTCTTCGCCGGGCACGCACCCGACGTCTTTGACGCAGTTGCCGGGCGAGGCTTCCGTGCCGTCGAATCTGAACTGGGACCTGTGGCTGGGCGGGGCGGCGATGCGGGCGTATGCGCCGGATCATTATGCGCCCTACAACTGGCGCGGGTACTTCGATTTCGGCACGGGGCAGTTGGGGAATTGGGGGATCCACTCGATGGGCCCGGTGCAGTTGGCGCTGCAGCTTGGGGCTCCCACGAGCGTTGAGATGGTGCGGTTCACGGAGCCGAGCAAGTGGACGTTCCCTTCATCGGCGACGATTCGATTTGAGTTTCCGGCGCGCGGGGGCATGCCGCCGGTGACGGTGTACTGGCACGATTCGGCGCGGCCGGGGGATCCGGATGCGTTCCGGCCGAAGGGGCTGGAGGAGGAGATGCTGCTGCCGGCGAGCGACAATCTGGCGGACAAGGGCCGGGTGACGGCGGCGCGCGGCGGGGCCGGTGGGTTCTTTGGTGCGCAAGGGGCTGGGCGGCGGCGGGATCCGGGTGCTCCGCGTCAGGGTGCGGGTGGTCCTGGAGTGAAGGTGTTTGGGGAGCCCGGGGCGCCGTTGGCTGCGGGGGTGTTGACGGGCAATGGCGCGGTGTTTGTGGGAAGCAAGGGCATGATGGCGACGGTGTCGCGGGGGGAGGGTGTGCAGTTGCTGCCGGCTTCGCGGTGGAAGGAGTTTGAGTTGCCGCCGCAGTTGTTGACGCGGTCGCCGGGGCATATGCGGGATTGGGTGCGGGCGGCGAAGGGGGGCGATGCGGCGTGTTCGAACTTTGGTGTGTCGGGTCCTTATACGGAATGGATGTTGCTGGGTGTGATCGCGTTCCGGGTGCCGGGGAAGTTGGAGTGGGATAGCCGGAATCTGCGGTTCACGAACAGCGCGGAGGCGAATCAGTTGGTGAAGCCGGTGTTCCGGAAGGGGTGGGAGTTGAAGCTGTAGGGGGAGTGGGCGGGCAAGGGGCACTTCGCAATGCTGGCTTGTCACGATTCGGCGGGGAGGCCCGGGGGCGATTCGCCGGTGGCGGGCCGAAACGGTTTCAACCTGGATTTTGCGACAGAGCCGGCGCGGTGATGCACAATGAGGGAATGCGCGGCGCTCCCGATTTTTCTTCTTTGTCCGCTGAGGATGTTGCGGATGGTCTGATCGCGCTCCTGGCGGGATCGCGGGATCAGGAGTACTTCGGGGAGCCGGTTTCGCAGCTTCACCACGCCGAGCAGTGTGCCCATCTGGCACGCTCGGCGGGAGCGGATGAGGAACTGATTCTGGCGGCGCTGCTGCACGACATCGGGCACCTGATCGACCCGCCGGGTTCGGTGCGCGATGCGCGGGTGGGCGTGGTGAACCATGACGCGACGGGTGAGGCGTGGCTGCTGGGGTTGGGCTTCAGTGCACGGGTGGCATCGCTGGTGGGGGGCCATGTGGACGCGAAGAGGTATCTGGTGGCGGTGAATCCGGCGTACGGGGCACGGTTGAGCGAGGCGAGCACGGAGACACTGCGGCTGCAGGGCGGGGCGATGACGGCGGAAGAGGCGAAGCGGTTTTCGGAGGGGGAGCGGCTTCGGGATGTGCTGCGGCTGCGGTCATGGGATGAGCAGGCGAAGGACCCGGGGTGGACGGGCGATGGGGTGGAGAGCTACCGGGCGATGATGGTCCGGCATGTTCTGGGCGGCGCGCGGGGGGATCAGGCCAGGTAGTCGAACAGATTCTGACGGTTGGAGCGTGCTTTGGCCAGGAGGGCGGATTCGGATTCGGTGGTTGCGCGCTGAAGGCGGACGCTGGCGCTGATGAGATCGGCGTCTTCGATGCCCGCAAGCTGGGTGCTGAGGCGCAGTTCGGCTTTGTGCGCAAAATCGTTGGCGTGCTGGACGCGGCCCTGCACGACGCCATAGAAGGCCTGCATGATGTTCATGTGTTCGGTGGCGGTCTGAATGTTGTTGATGGACTCCGTGATACCGACCTGATCGTTGTTGAGCAGGGCATCGCGCAGACCTCGAATGGCGCCAAAGGCGTTGCGGGTGGCGTCAGGGTTGTCGAAGATCTCATCGGCGCTCTTCGAGATGGCGAAGGTGGTACCGCCCGGGTGGATGGCCTGGCGGGTGGATTTTGACCCGCCGTAGGAGCTGACCAGGAAGGGCAGCGTCCCGTCATAGATGTACGGGACTGTCTGATCGAGATCGCCGGCAAAGATGTGGCGGCCTTCGACGCGCGTGGATGAAATGATGACGAGCTGCTCAACCAGAGCGGCGGCTTCGGCGGCGAGGACGCGGCGTGTCTGGGCAGTGTTGGCGGTGCTGGCGCCGCGGGAGGCAAGGACGCGGGCACGCTCCATGACGTTGACGGCGGAATCGAGTGCGCGTTCGGCGCTATCGACTTCGGTGCGGATGCGGCCGAGATTGAATTTGTGCTGGGCGGTTTCGGCGAGCCCGGCACGCACCTGGAGGAGATCGGCCACCTGATCGGGATCGTCGGAGACATCAAAGAGGCGTTTGCCGGTGATGAGTTCGTTCTGCGCCCGGCGGGCCCGCTGGCTCACGCGGTCGAGAGCGGCGAGGAAGCGGTCATCGGCGGGGTCGGCGTTGCGAATCAGAGTCATGGTTACCTCACGGTGTTGAAGATGGCGTCGGTCATCTCGTTGATGGTCTTGATCAGTTGCGCGCCGGCCTGGTAGGCCTTTTGGAACCGGATGACGTAGGCGGCTTCCTCATCAAGCGACACGTTCTGGATGTCGGCGCGGAGGGACCGCGCCTGGTTGAGGAACTGTTCCTGGGTGACATCGGATTCGCGGGCGGTGGCCAGATCGCTGCCGACGCGGCCGCCGAGGAGACCGTAAAAATCGGTCAATGAGAAGCCGTCGATCAGTTTGGCTTGCCCCAGGTCGACGAGCTTGAGGACATTGCCGTTGCCGCCCGGATTCGGCGGCAGGGCGAGAGCCAGTTGTTCGGGGAGGATGGGCTTGACGGCGAGGGTGTAGGCGGCGCCGTGGGTGTCGTTGTAGGAGAACAGGTCAGTGGATGGGGGGCCGCCATCGCGGTCGAGCCCGAGGCTGAGGGTGGTGTTGACGTTATCAGCGAGCGACTTGGCGATGGTGTTGAGGTCACCCAGGTAAGAGGGGAGCAGGCGGTTGTGATAGTCGAGCAAGGCGGCGAGCTTGCCGCCCTGAAGCGTGCCTTGAATCTCGTTGCCCTGAAAGTCGAGCACGGTCTTGGCGCCGTTGTAGTCGCCGGCCTCGACTTTGTACGAGCGGTCACCGACGACGAGGAGTGTCTGGCCGCCGAGGTAGACACTGACTGAGCCGTCGGGCTGATCGATGGCGGTGTAGTTGGCGAGGCTGGAGAGTTCCTCGAGGAGGTTGTGGATGGCGGTGTCGCTCGCGGCCTCGGAGGGGGCGACAGCGTTCTGGTGACGCTCCTGATTGATGGCCCGGATGCGGCCGGCAATCTCATTGATGGCCGCGACGGTGCTATCGATCTCGCGCTTGGTGCTGCTGCCGGCGATGGTAAGGTTCCGGGCGCTCTGGTTGAATTGGGCGGCAAGGTCCCTGGCGCTGTCGATGGCCACCTGGCGGCTGACCAGGTTGTTTGGCGCAACGGAAAGCTCAGAGAAGTTCTGGAAGAGCCTGTTGAGGGCGGCGGGAAGCCCGGAACCTTCCTTGACATCGAAGACGGATTCGATGCGGGCGAGACTGTCGGCCCGTTGGCCAAAGAACGCCGAGGTTTCAAACTGGCGGCGGACGGCGAGTTCGGCGTACCGTTCCCGGTAGCTGAACATTGGGCCGGCTCTCACGCCGCCGATGGTGCCAATGTGGGGTTCAAAGCGCTGGGCTTCCAGCGTCAGGCGCTGTTTGGCATAGCCGGGCGTTGAGGCATTGAGGATGTTGTTCTGGACGGTGTTGAGGCCGCGCTCAAACACATTCAACGCGTCGGCGGCGGTGACCAGGGAGGCGAAGAGATTACTCATGGCGCCCTCCGGTGAGGGCGCTGGTGGGTCCGGGGGCGGGTTTACGCCTGGATGGAGACGGATGGCGCGGGTTTGGGAATGTCCTTGCGAAGCAGGTCCCAGCCGGCGATGAAGCTGGCGGCGGAGCCGGCCAGAGCGGTGACTCTGGCGACGGCAAGATCGAGTTCGCGCAGTTTTTCCGGTTCATCGAGCCCAAGCCTGGCTAGAGGACTATCGGCCTCCGGTGCGCCCGAGTTTAGGATGGCTTGCAGTCTTGCCCTGGCGTCTTCAAGCAGAGGAATGGCGTCGTCGAAAGACTGGGAGACAGGTGCGGCGGTGAGGAGGCCGCAGACGGATGTTAACCGGCCGATGGCCTCGTCGAGGGGATGGTTCATGGCGGGTTCATGACCTTTTGAGCAGCCGGCAAGGCGGACACGGGGCGGCGGTGTTGCCTGGAATCCAAGCCGCCCCGGCCGTTGCCGGCCTGGCTAGGAGTGCCTGATGGTGTCGTCGACGATGCTGCGTGCCAGTTGGGCGGCATCGACGTGATAGGAGCCGTTGGCGACGGCGGCGCGAAGCCGGTCCACTTTGGCTTGCCGTTCGGCCGACTCAGGCTGCTCTACGTTCAGCTTCTGACTGAGACTGGAGAGGCCGACAGAGTCGGTTGGCCGGGAACCGGTGGCGTTTCCGTTCCGGCCGTTCTGCTCCGAATTGTCCACGCCCGAGGTCCTCGCGGCACCCGCGCTTCCCAGACTTGCGTCCGGGGGAAGGTTATAGTCGTTGATTCTCATGCTACTTGCTCGCAACCCTTAATTCTTCATATCGGCAGAGCGGCGGCCGTTCAGCAGGGCCCGTGACAGGAACCCGTCCTCAGTGTAGATAATCCGGCGGGCAGGTGCAATGGGACTTTCTGGCCATATGCCTGGGGCGGGCGTGGGGGGGTTACAGGTAGCTCGGGATCATGGCGCGCCACCAGGGCCAGTCATGGCGGGTGCCGTTGCCCCAGACGTCGAGGCGGTGGGGGATCTCCTTGCGGCCGAGAAGGCCGGCGAAGTGGTAATTGCCGCCGAGGCAGATGTCTTCATCGCCGACGGCGAGGGCGAGATCGAAGCCGTTGCGGACGTGGTGGAAGAAGCCGGGGTCACTGATGTTGGCGACGTAGTCCACGGGGTTGTGGAAGTAGACATTGTCGTCGTAGTAGCCGGCGACGAACTGGCGGATGTCGAAGGCTCCGGCCAGACTGACGGCCTTGGTGACCAGACCGGGGTGGCGCAGGGCGAAGTTGACGGCGTGGTAGCCGCCGAAACTGCAGCCGGCGACGGCGATGCGGTCCCGGCCGGAGCGGCCGCGCATCAGGGGGAGGACATCGTTGAGAAGGTAGTGCTCGTATTCGCCGTGGCGCTGGAGGCGGGCACGCGGATGAACCTGTTTGTTGTACCAGCTTTCGGAATCGACGCTATCGACGCAGAACAGGGTGATGTAGCCGGCGTCGATCTTGCCGGCGAGGGCATCCACCATGCCGCGGTCCTCGAACTCGAAGAAGCGGCCCATGGAGGTGGGAAAGACGAGCACGGGCAGGCCGCCGTGGCCGAACGTGAGGAGTTCCATGGGTCGGCCGAGTCCGCTGGCGTGCCACTGATGGTATTCGCGATTCATGGCCCCGCCTCCTGGGGACGCGCTTCAACGGCTCGCAGGATTCGATGGATGGTGGACGGGACGAGCCGTTCACGCTCCACCCAGGGGCATTCGGGCCAGCGCATGATAAGGAGACTGGTGATGCCGTGGAGCATGGAGCAGAGGCGCCCGAAAGCGGCCATGCCTGAGGCCATCATGGCGTGGTGATCCCGGCGGGGTTTGTCCTTGAAATCGAGATCGATGGTGGAGGGGGCGTACTCGATGCGTTCGGCGATGGCTCGGATGGTGACGGAGGCGTAGCCCTGTTCAACGAAGAGGCTGCTGACGCCCTCGAGAACTCGCGTTCGAAGTTCCTCGCGCTCGCGGGCGCGACGCTCCTTCACTCCCATGGGTAACCTTGATTTTACTGGATAGGGTTGGGGCGCGGCGCGCTTTGTTACGATGGCCGCTTGCGGATCGGCATTCATACCTCGGCGGCCGGCGGACTGGCGAACGCGGCTCGCGAAGCGGCGGAGTTGGGCGTGGACACGTTCCAGATGTTCACGTCGAGCCCGCGGATGTGGCGCGGAACACCGCCACGGCCGGACGATGTGGCACAGTTCAAGAAACTGCGGGAGAGACACGGGCTGTACCCGGCGGTGGTTCACGACAACTATCTGATCAACCTGGCGTCGGCGGATGCCGGCATCCGGGCAAAGTCGGTGGCGGCATTCCGGGGGGAGTTGGAACGCGCGGTGATGGCGGGGGTGGAGTACCTGGTGGCGCACCCCGGCAACTACAAGGGGCAGACGGTGGAACAGGGTCTGGTGGCATTTGTGGCGGGTGTGGTGGAGGCGGCGCAGGGGTTGCGGACGGACGGCTTGATGCTGCTGCTTGAGAACACGGCGGGACAGGGCTCGTCACTGGGGCGGCGGTTCGGGGAACTGGCTCTGATCCGGCAGTTGGCGGGTCCGCACACGGACCTGGCGATTGGGTACTGTCTGGACACCTGCCACATGCTGGCTTCGGGATACGACGTGGCGACGGAGGCGGGGCTGGAAGCGGCGATGGCCGAAGCGGAGCGCGAGTTGGGGCTGGCGAACGTTCACGTGATGCATGCGAACGACTCACGCGGGGCGTTGGGATCGCATGTGGACCGGCACGAGCACATCGGAAAAGGTCATATTGGAATAGAGGGCTTTCGCCGGATTCTCCACCACGACCGGTTGCGGGACAAGGCGTTCATTCTCGAAACGCCGGTGGATGAGCCGGGCGACGGCCTTCGAAATATCGCTGCACTCAGGAATCTATGCCCGAAAAGACCTATGACCCCAACGCGATCGAACTGAAGTGGGCGGCGCGGTGGGAAGATCCGGCCCTGTATCAGGCCTCGGCGGATGCGACGCGGCCCAAGTATTATGTGCTTGAAATGCTGCCGTATCCGAGCGGCAGGCTGCACATGGGCCATGTGCGGAATTACTCGATTGGCGACGCACTGGCTCGCTACATGTGGATGCGCGGGTACAATGTGCTGCACCCGATGGGCTGGGATGCATTCGGCCTTCCGGCGGAAAACGCCGCGCTCAAGAACAACCGCCAACCGCGGGAGTGGACGCTTTCGAACATCGAGCACATGAAGAAGCAGATGAAGCGCCTGGGCTTCAGCTACGACTGGGCTCGCGAGGTGGCGACATGCGAGCCGGAGTATTACCGCTGGAACCAGTGGTTCTTCCTGAAGATGCTGGAGAAGGATCTGGCGTACCGCAAGGATTCGCTGGTGAACTGGTGCCCGGAGTGCGCGACGGTGCTGGCGAATGAGCAGGTGGTGGAGGGTTGCTGCTGGCGCCATGAGCAGACGCCGGTGGAGCAGCGGGCTCTGGAGCAGTGGTTCCTTCGGACGACGGCGTATTCGGACGCGCTGCTGGATGAGATCAAGCAGTTGGAGGCCGGATGGCCGGAGCGCGTGCTGACGATGCAGCGCAACTGGATTGGGCGGTCGGAAGGGTCCGAGGTGGATTTCGAGGTGGAGGGCGGGGGCACGCTGCGTGTGTTCACGACGCGGATCGACACGATCTTCGGCGCCACGTGCGTGATTCTGGCGCCGGAGCATCCGATGGCGGCGGCGCTGGTGAGGGCAGAGGACAAGGCTCGTCTGAAGTCGATTATCGACGACCCGGGACGCAAGGATCCGAAGCAGCTTGACAAGGAAGGCTTCTTCACGGGGCATTACGCGATCAACCCGTTCAATGGCCGGATGGTTCCCATCTGGATCGGCAACTTCGTGCTGATGGGGTACGGCACGGGCACGATCATGGCGGTGCCGGCTCACGATGAGCGCGACTTCGAGTTCTGCACGAAGTACGGCATTGAAGTGCGGCCGGTGGTGCGGCCGGTGGACGATATTCTGCCGCTGGTGGTGGGGTCGGCGTTCCCGGACGAGGGGATTGTTGAATCCTCCGGACCGTTTTCGGGTCTGCCTTCGGCGGAGGCGCGCCGCCAGATGAATGCGATGGCGGCGGAGAAGGGGTTTGGGAAATCGGCGATCACGTACCGGCTGAAGGACTGGGGCATTTCGCGGCAGCGTTACTGGGGCACACCGATTCCGGTGGTGCACTGCAAGGCTTGCGGCATTGTGCCGGTGCCGGAGAGCGAACTGCCGGTGCGGCTGCCGCTGGACGTCCAGATCACGGGAGCGGGCGATTCGCCGCTGGCGTCGCATGCGGGGTTCGTGAACACGCCTTGCCCGCGCTGCCAGGCTCCGGCGCGGCGCGAGACGGACACGATGGACACGTTCATCGACTCATCGTGGTACTTCTACCGGTACTGCGACAACACGAATTCGGGAGCGCCGTTCGAAAGTTCACGGATTGCTTACTGGTTTCCGATCGACCAGTACATTGGCGGCGTGGAGCACGCCATTCTGCACCTGATCTATTCGCGGTTCTGGACGAAGGTGATGCGCGATCTGGGCCTGATTTCCAATGCCGAGCCGGCGCGGAATCTGTTCACGCAGGGCATGGTCCTGAAGGACGGGGCGAAGATGTCGAAGTCGCTGGGGAATCTGGTGGACCCGGATGAGATTGTGGCCAGGTTCGGGGCCGACACGTGCCGACTTTACACACTGTTCGCGGCACCGCCTGAAAAGGACATGGACTGGAACGACTCCTCGGTTGAAGGGCAGAGCCGGTTCCTGGGCCGCGTGTACCGGTTCGTCACGCGCAACGTGGATCGCCGCGGGGTGGCGGGAGAGCCGGGGGCAGCAGACAGGCGGGCTCTGCGGAAGCTGCATCAGACGCTGAAGAAGATCACGGGGGACTTCGACGGACGCTGGCACTTCAACACGTCGATTGCGGCGCTGATGGAACTGGTGAACGAGTTGTATCTGGTGGAAGGCGAAATGACCGGATCCTCGATGGGCAGCGTACTGAACACGCTGGTGTTGATGCTGGCTCCGCTGGCGCCTTACATGGCGGAAGAGTTGTGGGAGGAACTGGGCCATCAGGGCCCGGTGTTCCGGCAGGCGTGGCCGGTGTTCGACGAAGATCTGGCGCGGGAGGATGAAGCGGAGGTGGTGGTGCAGATCAACGGCAAGGTGCGGGCACGGATTCTGGCCGCGCATGGGACGCCGGGCGAGATTCTGGAGAGCATGGCGCTTGAGGATGCGAAGGTAGCGCCGCAACTGGAAGGCCGGCAGGTGATGAAGGTGATTGTGGTGCCGGGGAAGTTGGTGAACATTGTCATCCGGTAAAATGCGGTCCATGCGTTCCTCCTCGGCCCACGGGTCCAAGTCTTCGAACGGATCCCAGCGCCAGCCGCTCACGGAGTTTGTCAAACCGCTTTTAGACAGCGCGGTTCCGCTGAACGACCGGCTGTCGTATTTCTTCGCGGGTCCTCCGGTTTCCGATGAGGATGTGAAGGAGTACGTGGAGGATCCGGACCGGGCGCTTCCGCAGGCGGTGCGCGAGTTGCTTCCGAAGATCGTGCTGGTGCTGGTACCCTTCATCGAGCGGCTGAACGGCAAGCGGGGGGGAGAATTCATGACCACCGAGCCACCGCCGGAGGGGAAGCGATGGAACCAGGTGATCATCCATCAGCGCGAGGGGGCGGTGGTGGTGATCGCGATCAAGGACCGGGAGACGTCGGACTATCACTACGACTTCTACAACGCGGTTGCCACGCTGATCTCAAACCGGCTGCCGGAGCCTTTCGCGATCGACTACTTTTCCATTCTGCGGGAGGAGTTGAGCCGCAACGTCCACGGAGAAGTGGACGAGCCGAGTTGGGAGTTGAAGGAGCAACTGCGCCGGCGCCCGGCAGGTCCGCGGGTGGATACGAAGATGTTCCAGCAGTACGCGCGGCAGTCGTTTGTCGATACGATGACGCTCTACCTGCACGGTATCTGCTGCGACATCGATGTGGACCCGGGGCCGCGGCAGCTTGCCAGCCGGTACCTGAAGCGGCGCTTGCAGACCTGCCAGGAGTTCTTCCGGCCGCCGGACGGCTACTTTGTTTTTCCGGAAGACCTGAAGCGGGCCAAGTGATGGAGACGGGCGCGGGGCTGTGCCAGCGGTGCGCCCGGTGTCTGATGATCGCGAGCCCGAAGGGTCCTGTGTATTACCGGTGCCTGCACGCGTTGGAGGACTCGAGATTTCCGCAATATCCGCAGTTGCCCGTGCGGCGTTGCCTTGCGTTCGTTGCGGGTTTGCCGCAACGGGCTGGTATGCCGCAAGGGGAGTGAGAGGATGATCGCGACGATTCACTGAGGGTTCTTTTCGCGGTTGAGTTTCCAACCATCGGTGTCACAGCGCAGAAACGTTGTTGAGGAAACACCGCGCAAGACGGACTCCTTCCGGCTCTGGTTTGGGTTGCGCGTTCCTGGACGCTTGGAGCCGCGCCGGAGCGGCCTTTGCGGAGGCAACCAGGGATCCGAGCAGAAGCGCTGCGACACTTCTCATGGACTTCAGTCTACTGGCCGTGATCGGCTGCGCCGCGCGGGCTACAATGGCCGGGATGCCGGAAACGGTCTTCATCACGGGCGGGACAGGATACGTGGGCCGGGCGCTGATCCCGTTGCTGGTAGCGCGGGGGCACCGGGTGATAGCGCTGGTGCGGCCGGGTTCGGCGGGGCGGGTTCCGGCGGGCGCGGAGACGGTGGAAGGCAATGCCTTGGACTCGCGCACATTCGCGGTGCGGGCGCGGACGGCGACAGTGCTGGTGCAACTGGTGGGGACGCCGCATCCGGCCCCGTGGAAGGCGGCCGAGTTTGTGCGGGTGGATGAGGCTTCGCTTCGCGCGTCGGTGGACGCGGTGGCCGGTACCGGAATTCACTTCGTTTACCTGAGCGTGGCGCATCCGGCGCCGTCGATGAAGGCCTATGTTGCAACACGAATCCGCTGCGAGGAGTATCTGGCGGCGAGTGGACTTCGGCGCACCATTCTGCGGCCCTGGTATGTTCTGGGGCCGGGGCATCGCTGGCCCTATGTGCTGTTGCCGTTCTACAAACTGGCTGCGCAGGTTCCAGGGGTTCGTGCGGGGGCGCTGCGGCTGGGTCTGGTGACGCTGCGGGAGATGGCACTGGCCCTGGTGAATGCGGTGGAGAATGCTTCGGATGACGCGGTGATCGATGTGCCCGGCATCCGGCGCGCGGGTGGGGCGCGATGATCGCAGTGGCAGCCATTCTGGCTCTGGCCGCGGACTTCACGGGCTGGACGCGGTGCGCCGGGTGCCATCCACGGGAAGCGGCGGCGCAGGCGGGGTCGCCGCATGCCAATGCGTTGCACAGACCGGCGAGCCATCCTTTGCGCTCCGGCTTCACGGGGCAGTCCGCCACGCGCGACGGGCGGTTTCGCTTCACGTTTGACGGCGCTGCCTTTCGCGGGGGTGACGGCGTGGACACGATTGCGCTGCCGGTGGAGTGGGCGTTTGGTTCGGGACTTCAGGCTGTGACGTTTGTTTCGCGGGTGAACGAGGAGTTCCATGTCGAGCACGGGCTGAGCTTCTACACACGGCTGGGCGGGCTGGGCGTGACACCGGGCCAGGGCGAGAGGCGGGTCTCGACGCTGGTGGAGGCATCGGGGCTCTTGTACAAGACAAGCGACCCGAAGGCAGGGATCGCGGGGTGCTTTGAGTGCCATTCCACCGGCGGTGTCCGGCTGGATTCAGCGAACACAGTTGCGGTGGCCGAAGCCGGTGTTCGCTGCGAGGCTTGTCATGGCGCGGGGAGCCTGCATGCGGCGCGGCCCTCGCGGTTGAACATCGCGAATCCGAAGCGGCTTTCGGCGGCGGCTCTTAACGTTGAGTGTGGCCGCTGCCACCGGCCGCCGGCGGCGCCTGGCACGGCGATCGACTGGAACTACGCCTGGAACGTTCGTCACCAACCGGTCTACTTGAGCCAGAGCCAGTGTTTCCAGAAGAGCCGCGGGCGGCTTACGTGTTTCACCTGCCATCAGCCGCATGGATCCGGGCAGGCCGTGCAAGCGAGGGCCAACGCGGAGTGCTCGGCGTGCCATGGGGTGGCGCCGAGGGGGTGCTCGAGTAACTGCTCGGATTGCCATATGCCGTTGGTGTCGCCGCAGGCGGGGCTGCGGTTTGCGAACCATTGGATTGGGGTTTATGGAGTGGGATCGAAGCTCAAGCCGCGAGAAACGAAGCCACGAGCCAGGGTGGCGGGGCGTGAGCGAGGGTTTGATCCACAGGAATTGATTGATCCCACATTTCCGTTTTGAGCCGCGCGTGCGAATCTCCTGGATGCTCGTCCGCATCAATATCGATAGGGGTTTGAAGGCAGCGAAGACCCCTGCGGAGGACAGCACCCAATGGGTGACAAACAAAACCAGCCCTTTCAGCTCTCGTTCAACGGCCTTCTCAAGATCGACTTCCAGGGATCGCGCGTTACTTCCGATGGTGGTCTGATCCTGGTGCGTGAGTTGGATGAACGGCTGGGCTTCGGTGCTCTCATTGCCCAACACCTGACTGACTCACGGCGCGGCAAGAATACCCAGCTTCCGCTGGCGGACCTACTGCGCCAGTCCGTCTACAGCCGGATTGCCGGCTACGAGGATGTCAACGATGCCGAGCGGCTCTCGCAGGATCCAACCTTCCGGCTGA
>VFZY01000149.1 GCA_016870915.1 Acidobacteriota bacterium
GACCCCCAGGGAATCGTTCTCACTCTACGAAAGGAACCACAACGCCAGCGCCTACGGTTACTTTTTTAGCTGGCACAACGACCCCGGCTTGGAAAATTTCGGTTACCTGCTTATTTGGCTTGACGGGGGTACTAAAAGCTCACCCTCAACGCGAGCTGGATCCTTCTCCCCGGCCGCGTCGCAATCACCTGGCCGAACAGCCCATTCACCTGCCGCCCCTGCGCATCGAACCTTGCCGTGGTGTCCAGCGCCGACCACTGGGTGTGGTTGAAGGCGTTGTAGAACTCGGCCCGCAGCTGGGTGCGGAACCGTTCCCGGGTATGGAAGTTCTTGTACGCCGTCAGGTCCCAGGTGTGGATCCCCGGGCCCCGCAACTGGGTTCGGGCGGCGTTGCCGATGGTGCCCACGGCGGGCGGGGCGAAGACATCGGTGCGGAAGTAGCGGTCGAAGGTGCGGTCGCCGCGTGGCAGCGCGGGATTTTCGCGCACCACGATCCGCGCGCCATCGGTGGGCGAACCGGTGATATCGACCGCCTGCACCAGCCCGAATCCAATGCCGGTGGGCGGGCCGGAAGAGACGGTGAGAATGCCCGAGAACTGCCAGTCATCCAGTACCCAGCGCGCCGCCCGCGGCCCACGGCTGAGTTTCGGCAGATCGTACAGCCAGTTGGCCTTGAGCACATGGGTGCGGTCGAAGGTGGAAAGCCCGTAATTCCACACACGCACCGGCACCAGGGCCGATACCTGGTTTCCGTCGTCCGAGTTGTAATCGTGCGACTTGGACCACGTATAAGCCACCCCGTACGTCAGCCCGCGGGCGAAGCGGCGGTTCAGTGATACCTGCAGCGAATGGTAGTTCGACGACCCGGCGGGCTCGCGGATGGAGATATCGCCATAGCCCACCACCGGGCGCAGGAATGCCGGCTGCAGGCCGCGATTCTGGGGCAGGAAGTTCTGTCCGAACGGAATGGCGTTCAGATTCCGCTGCCACAGCAGGTTCCGGCCCAGCGACCCCACATAGCCCACGTCGAGAATGGTGTTCCAGCCCAGGTCCTGCTGCACGGAAAGCGAAAAGTTCATCACCCGCGGGATTTTCGCGTTGAGATCGAGCCCCAGCACATTGGCCGGAAACAGAGTGCCGGTTGAGCCCCGCAGTCCGCTCATGGTGCCAAAGAACACGGTGGGCCGGTCCACCAGCGGCGGCTGAATGGAGTAATCGGTGAGCACCACGCCATGCGACATCCGGTTATAGAACATGCCGAAGCCGGCGCGGATGGCGGTTTTTCCGTTCGCCCGCGGATCAAAGGCCAGCCCGAGACGGGGTCCGGCGAGGATGCCGGGGTTGCGCATCAGGGAGCCGGGCACCTTGCTATCGGTGACGCTTGAGATCATGCCGTTGGCCGGGTTGCCGCGGCCCGGCGCGATGGCCCCGATAAGAGTGGCAGGCACGATCTGGCCGTTGTTCGGATTCCGGCCCACGCGGGTTGTGCCTTGGGTGAAGGGCTCGATGAGGCGCACGGCCTGAGCCGGGTCGTAGGCGGGCTGCCAGAAGCCGGCCAGGCGGTCGCCTTCGATGCGCGATTGGGGTAGCCAGTGGAAGCGCACGCCCCAATCGATGGAGAGTTTTTTCGATGCGCGCCAGGTGTCCTGCGCGAACCATTCGGTGTTCGACGCAATGTTGACCGGGAAGGGGCGGCCGGTGGGCTCATCGTACTGATTGAACACGCCGAGGATGGCGTTGGCGTAAGCGTAGTCGGCATCGAGCGGATTGTTCACATTGCGCGAGAAGTTGAAGCTGCCGTTGAAGGCGCCGGCGGTGGCCTGGTTTTCGGCCCACAGGCGGTCAAAGTAGTAGCCGAACTTGAGCGTGTGCGCGGTGAACGTCTTGGTGAGGTTGTTCGATATGGAGATGATCTCGTGGGTGGTGGTGAGCGGCGTGCGGCCGTCGAAGTTCACCTGGGCCGCGTTGGGCACGCCGCCGAAGACGGTGTTCGGCATGATGCCCAGCGGGTTGTTCTCCGGCTTCAACTGGCCCAGCCGGAAGCCGATGGTTTCGCGCTGAATCGACTTCAGGTCCTCCGGCGCCAGTTCGTTGTTGAGCGGGCGTGAGGAGTAGCTGCCGTTGAACTCATTGATCAGCGTTGGTGAAAAGATGCGCTGGTAGCGGGCCAGGTACAGCTTGCCCTTGTTGACGCTGCGCTGCCGGACCACGTCGTAGTTGCCGGCGCCGGCCGGAATGCCCACCTTGCCGTCGTTGATGTCGTCGCGGCTTGAGTAGGAGAAGGTATAGAAGTTCGCCGCGTTGGGGTTCCAGTCGAGCTTGAGAGTGTCGGTGCGCTTGGGTACCTTGGGCTCATCCTGGAAGAGGTAATTGTAGTTGCCGCGGGAAATTGCCCGGTCCAGGAAGTTGGGCTGGGGCAGCACACGGAGCAGGGCTTGGCCGTTGGGGTCGACGCGCGAGGGGGGCACGATGTTGCCTGAGAACGGGGCGCGGTTGGCCAGCGGATCGCGGACGGGGATCAGTTGGCCGTTCAGGTCGAGTGTGCGTGAGAAGTCGCCGCGCCGTTCGAAGTCGGTGGGCACGGTGCGCTGGGTGAGCGGCTGGGGCACGGTGAGCGGCCAGAACTCCTGGCTCCAGAAGAAGAAGAGCTTCTCCTTGGCGCCGCGCCAGAGGCCGGGGACTGCCACCGGGCCGCCCAGTTGGTAATTCCAGGTATCGAAGCGGTAGCGCGGGCGCGGACGGCCCAGCCGGTTATTGAAAAAATCGTTGGCGTTCAGCGCTTCGTTGCGCTTGAAATACGACGCCAGTCCGTGATACTGGCGGGTGCCCGATTTGGTGACGATGGCGACGTTGGCCCCCGACATGCGGCCGTATTCGGCGGAGTAGTTCGACAGCAGCACCTTCACTTCGGCCACCGCGTCCATGGACACCGACACGACGGCGTTGAAGTTATTGCCGATAGCGTTGACGGAGGCGCCGTCGATGGTGAGGTTGTTCGAGTTGCGCCGGTTGCCCTGAACGTTGAAGTTCCAGTTGGTGGCAAGCTGTTCCGGGTCATCGAGATCGACCACGCCGGGCAGAAGGGAGACCAGCGAGGTGACGCTGCGGCCGCGGAAGGCGAGATTTTCCACCTGAGAGCTGGTGAGCACACCAGCGCGTTCGGCGGTGGTGGTCTGGACGACGGCGCCCTGCTCGCGGACCTCAACCGAGTCGGTTACCTGGCCCACTTCCAGCCTCAGGTCACCGACGGAGAACGTCTCCGCCGCCGAAAGATTGATGCCGCTCCGTTCGAGTCTTCGAAAGCCCTGGGCCTCCACCTCCAGCAGGTAGCCGCCGGGCTGTAAGGAGGCGAAGAAGAAGCGCCCTGCTTCATTGGTGGACGCGGTGCGTTCGATGCCGGTGGCCGCGCTGCGCAGTTTGATTTGGGCTCCGGCGATGGCAGCGCCGCTTGGGTCCGTGATGGCGCCGCCCACCGATCCAGTGATTGATTGGGCCAGGGAGGAAAGTGAGCCGAGCAGTGCCAGCAGGATGCAACGCATCGTGCCTAAATTGCACCGCACCGCGGCACCCACTGTCAAATCCCGGGATGTCTACAGCTTGCCGTCGAGCGCGGCGGCGGCTTCCTGGCTGAGTGTGCGCCAATCGAGTTTGTCCGCGCGTTCGCGGACATCTTCCATCAATCGTCTGGCGTTCGCATCGCCGCGGGCCAAGGCCAGATAGGCCTGGGCGCGGTCCAGAAGCAGGGAATCGGCTGCAAACTGCGGGCCGGGCACGTTTCGCCGGGCAGCGGCGATGAGGCCGTCGTCGGCGGCATGGCGTCCCAGCCGCACGAACGCCATGGCGAGCGAAGACTGGGCGTGGACCGTTTGCACCGGATTATCGTCCTCTTCGTCCGCGGACAATGTGTCGCGGAACGGCACTTCGGCTTCGGCGGGGCGGCCCTCGGCCAGCATCAACTCGCCCAGCCAGTAGTTGTAGAGAGCCCGTAGGCCTGTCTTGCGGGTTTGACTGATGGCGGTGCGCAGCTTGTCTTCCAGTCCAGCGGTGCGGCCGGCGGCGATGCCGGCGCAGGTTTCCAGGGCCAGGGCGTAGGGGCCCGCCTGGGCGGTCTGGCGGAGGGCCTCACCGGGTTCGCCCGCGTCGCAATGAGTCAAGCCCAGCCGGAGCGCTCCTTCGGCCGGGTTGAACCGGCGGGCGGCGCCCTTCTGGTATTCGAGCGAGTCGGCGAAGCGCTTGCCGGCTTCGCGGGTATCGCCCATCTGCCAGGCGATCTTGCCCAGAGTCAGCGAAAGGCGGGCGTTGCGTTCATCCGCTCGCAGGTTGAGTGCCAGGGCGCGAGCCAGAGAGCCGCGGGCGGCCTCGAGTTTTCCGAGTGCGCACTGGAGGCGGCCGATCTTGAACAGGACGGATTGCTCGACATCGGGCGCGTGCGCCTCAATGGAGGCCCGCAGAGCGCTGTTGAGCGTTGCCAGTGCCGCCTCGTGCTGTTTGCGCGCCAGTTGGGTGTCGCCGAGTTCGCCCAGCATGCCGGCTGCCCGGGCGCGGTAGCCCGCACGGTCAAAGAGGCTGTGGGCGGCGCTGAACCGCGCCGCCGCGCCGGCCAGATCACCCATGCGGCGCAGGGCGGATCCTTCAAACGATTGTCCTTCGGCCATGAACGGCAGGCTGCCGGTTTGTTCGCCGCGGGCCGAAATGCGGCGGGCGGCGTCGAGCAGCACCGGCCATTGGCCGCGCCGCCGGGCCACCTCGGCGATGCCCACCTCCAGCACACCGCGGCTGTCGGAAGGCCAGTCCTGTTCCAGTTGTTTCAGGTACCGTTCGGCTTCGTCCATCCGGTCCGCTTGAGTCAGGGCCTCGACCAGCCACATCATGGATGCGGTGTCGACGCGCTGAGAAGCCATTTTGACGCGGAGATCCGCCGCCAGGGTCCAGTTGCCGGTCAATTCGGCGTGCGCCGCCTCCGCCTCCCAGCGTGGTATGCCGTCCAGGCCCTGAGCCCGGGCCAATTGCAGGGCCAGCTCGGATGCCCGCAGGGCCTCCTGCACGTGCCCCATGCCGTCCAATGCGCGCGCCAGCAGGGCTCGCGCCTGGGGATCCCGCGGAGCGGCGAGCAGAGCGCGCGAGGCGAGGTTTCGTGCCCCGGCCAAATCGAACGTAGCAAAGCGTGTCTGGCCGTTGATCCGAAGTTTCTGCGCCTGGGGACGGGCGGGAAGATGGAGATAATCGTCTCCCGCCAGATCCTGAGCCCAGCGCGAAAGGATGCGCGCCACGGCGCCGTTGAATTCGGCGAGCGGCGTTGTTTCGGCCGCCGTTGCCACTGCCGTTCCGGAGGCTTTCTCGATGAGATTCAGGTTGATCTGCACCAGGGAAGCGGGCTGTTGGTCCGAGGAGTAGAATCCGCCGGTGATCACGTAGTCGCCGCGCGCCGCTGCTTCGAAGACGCCCGCGGCGGTCATCTCGCTGAGGAGGGTCGCGGTGAACACACCGTTGCCGCCCGGGCCGGGATCGGTGGAGACCAGCCGCAGATTGCCGGTTTCAATCCGGAGCGTCTTATTCAAATGGAAGTAGGCGAGCGCCGGGACCCGCAGGGAGGGATTCCACGCCGCCCAGCCGAGCAGCAGGGCCAACACAGCGGCGCCGGCCAGGATCTTCGGGCGCTTGTTGCGCGACATCTGCCGGCGCAGGCGGTAGATCCGGGAATCGGCACGCGCCAGGACGGTGCGGCCCGTCAGATAGCGGTCGATATCGCTGGCCAGGCCTTCGGGCGATTCATAGCGCCGTTCGGGAGTGGGATGCAAGGCCTTGTAGATGATCCGGATCACCGCCTCCGGCAGCGTGTCCGACAGCGTGCCGGGGTCGGTGGATTGGATGTACTCCGCCATGGCGGTGTAATCGCTGTTGGGCAGCCGGTAAGGCCGTTCCCCTGACACCATCTCGTAGAGCATCACGCCCAGGGCATAGACATCGGCGCGGCCGTCCAGCGGCTGGCCTCGCAACTGTTCAGGGCTGGAGTAGGCCGGCGATAGCATGCGCAAGGCGGTGCGCGTTTGTGTCGCTTCGATGAAATCGTGGTCGGCCAGCTTGGCGATGCCGAAATCGAGCAGCTTCACCTGCCCCTCGCTATCCACCAGGACGTTGGCTGGCTTCAGGTCGCGGTGCAGCACGCGCTGGCTGTGGGCGTACTCCACGGCCAGGCAGAGCTGGTGGAAGAGTTCGAGCAGCCTGGAGAGGTCCGGTTTGGTGTCTTGCACCCAGGCATCGAGGTGTGTGCCGTCGATGAAGTCCATGACGATGTAGTAGTCACCGTCCTGGGTTTGGCCTACATCGAGCATGCGGGCGATGTTTGGGTGGCACAGCCGCGAAAGGGTATCGCGCTCGACGCGGAACCGGCGCACCCAGTCCGGGTTCTCCGTGCTCCCGCGCAATACCTTCAGGGCCACCCTGACCTCCGTGGTCTCGTGAATGGCTTCAAATACGGATCCCATGCCGCCCGCGCCCAGACGCCGCATCAGCCGGTATGGGCCGATCATCCGGCTGCCGGGGTTGGTGATCGCCCGCGGGTCGGAGGTTTGGGGCTGAGGGGCGCCGGCGTTCATGACTGCTTCCTGCTCCCCTGCGCCGGCCGCCCCAGTGTGCGCTGCACAGCCGCCAACTCCTCCATCAGGTTGCGCAGATAGAACGGAAGCTCGGCTTGCCAGGCTACGCTGAGACCGCGTGAGTAGGCTCGTTCGGCCGCCGCCAGGTCGCCGGCCGCTCTGTGCGCCAGACCCAATTGAAGCTGAACCGCCTGTTCCACCTCGTCCAGGCCGGTCGAAGGAATACGGTCCAGCGCCTGTTCGAACAGCTTGATGCCCGCGGCCGGCCGGCCCTCACGCAGTTCGCTCATGCCTTCAAGCATCAGCAGCCGGATGAGCGCCTGACGGTCGCCTGTCTGCTCATAAAGTGATCGCGCCTCGGTGATGTGGGGCCGGGCGGCTTCGCCATGGTTCCGGTCAATGGCCTGGTTGGCGAGACAGGCCAGGACATCGGCCGTCCACTGCGGGCTCCCCGCCGCGCGAACCGAATCGAGGAAGGCGGCGGTATCCAGGCTTTGTCCCAACTGTAGGGCCAGCCAATCGGCGTGAAGCCCCGGCGTGTGACGGCGCACGGCAGCCACCTGCGCCCCGGCTTCGCCGTGCCGGTTGGCGCGCATCAGCAGTTCAGCCAGGGCCAGTTGCTGCTCGGCGTCGGCGGGCAGCAGATGCACCAGGCGCTGGCGAGCCTCGACGGCGGCGTTCCAGTTGGCCACGGCCTGGTAGTGAACCGCATCCGCCTCCAGACGCTCCACCGGGCCGAGCGTCCGCGCCAGGTCCACCACCTGCCGGGACTCCTGCTCCGCCAGATGCCTGTAACCCAGGCGTGTCAAGGTCATGCTAAGAGCCGCATGGGCCATGGCATGCGCCGGATTCCGGTTGACGGCGCGTTCCAGTTGGCGGCGGGCGCCGGTGAGATCGAATTGCTTCAGCCGCCGCCGCCCGTCTGCATAGAGTTGAGCCGCTTCGTCCCGATGAGGGGAACGGCGGGCCCGGGCCAGAAAACTGGGTCCGCCCATGGTGCGGGCCAATGCCGCGGCGGTCCGTGCCGCCAAGGCTTCTTTTTCGGCCAGTGCCCCCTGCGTCGATGTGCTGGCGAGCAGCCGGCCATCCGAACTGTCCACCAGCCATGTCTTGAGTTCCAGGCTGCCGGCTGGGTGTTTCGGCCCGGAAGTGCTGTCATGCGACGTAAAAAAGGTGGTCACCAGCAGCGCGCCGGCCTCATCGCGGACAGCCCGCAGAACCTCGTCCGGAATGCGGTCCGGGTGGGTCGGATTGCGCGCGGGCAGCACAGACGTGCGCTCCACCGGCATCAGCACTCCGGTCACCGGCAGCTCCGCGCGGAGAAGGCTGTCCAATTCCGCCGCCACGGCCTGCCGCTCCGGCAGAATCTCCGAGGCCGCCATGCTCGCCACGAACACGCGCGTCACCGGGACCGGCCGCAGGTAGGAGAGAACTCCTTCCCGCCAAGGGTCATGGATGTAAGCCGATAGACCCAGCGCGGCGGCGGCTATGGCGGCACCGGCCAGAATCCACCGCGAGGATGGCCGCAGCGTCCAGCGCCGGATCCGGTAAGCCCACCCGTCGGGGCGTGCCAGAACCGTCTGCTCGGTGAGATAGCGCTGGATGTCCTCGCGCAACCCGGCCACTGTCTGATAGCGCCGCGCGGGGTCGCGGTGGATGGCTTTCCGGATGATCCGGTTCAACGCACGAGGTGTGCCCGGGGGCAGGGGATCGGGTTCCGACCGGTCAATGTGCTTGATCAGCTCTTCGAGCGACGTGGAGGGCGAATGATACGGCCGCGTCCCTGCCACCAGTTCGTACAGCATCACACCCAGCGAGTAGATATCCCAACTCACGGCGGGCTGTCCGCCGCGCAGCATCTCCGGGCAGGCATACTCGGGCGTGAGGATGCGCACCATGGTCGCCGTGCGGGTCATCGCCGGCAGGGTCTCGTCGTCCAGCATCTTCGCGATGCCGAAATCGAGCAGCTTCACCCGGCCGAAATGGTCCACCAGCACGTTGCCGAGTTTGATGTCGCGATGCAGGCATTTCTGTTCGTGCGCATACTGCACGGCTTCGCAAAGCTGTGCGAACAGCCGCAGATGATTTGCCTGTCCCAGCTCTTCGTTCGACCGCACGTAGCGGTCGAACGGCTGGCCATCGACGAACTCGATCACCAGGTACGGCTGGCCTTCGGGAGAAGTGCCACCATCGAGCAGCCGGCCGATGTTTGGATGATCCAGCGCGCCCAGTGTCTTGCGTTCGTGCGTGAACCGCCGGAGCAGGTGCGGGGAATCCGCCAGGCCTCGCATGATCTTGATGGCCACCCGGTCGTGCGGTTCGGATAAACGCTGAGCCTCGTAGACGGTTCCCATGCCACCTTGCCCCAGCCAGCGGACAAGCCGGAAATTCCCCATGGTCTGGCCCACGCGGATAGCGGCGAAAGAAAAATTCTGCTGCAGGGCAGGGGTTTCGAGGAACTCTTCCGACTTCTCCACAAGTCCTAGAAGAGATTCAAGTTCCTGGCGGAGCGCCGGGTCGTTGACGCAGTGCTGGTCGAGGAATGCGGTCCGGCCCACCGGGCCCAGACGGCTGGCCTCATCGAAAAGATCCCGTAGGGTTCTCCAGCGATCCGTTGTCAAGACACACTCCTCCGTGCAGCGTGGGGCCTCCGTACACTTCCCGCTGCCTACTTAACGAGTGTACTCGGGCCAACAGATGAATGCCAAGGGAAAAACGAGGTGCGCCGAAACTGGCGATCACGTGGTCTTGATCCAGTAAGCACAATAGAATCTATGTGATAGACGGATGGGCAACCACTTGTTTCCTAGAAATACCAGAACTCGTAAACTTTCATGCAGTACCGTTCTAATGGTCCGGGTATCCGGTGACATGCGCTAAAGTGGACTTAGGAAAAGTGAGCGAAACGCCGCCCATCACGCTGCTGTTACACCAATGGCGGTCCGGCGACCGCCGGGCTCTGGATGAGGTGATGCCGCACGTGCACGAGGAGCTTCTCCGCGTGGCCCGGTATCATCTGGAGCGAATGAACGGCGGCAGCCCCACCGTTGAAGCGCGAGCGCTGGTGAATGAGGCTTACTTGAAGCTTGCCACCGGCGTGGAGGTCGATTGGCGGGACCGTGTTCATTTCATGGCGGTTTGCGCCAACATGATCCGCCGCATTCTGGTGGATTACGTCCGTGAGCGGACGCGCGAGAAACGCGGCAGCGGTGTGGTCCATGTCGGCATTGAAAATGTCGAATTAGCCGGTAACTCGGACATGGTCTCCCTGGTGGCGCTCGATCAATCCCTGGACGCGCTTCGTGAACTGGATGAGCGGCAGGCCCGGATCGTTGAGTTGAAGTTTTTCGGCGGGCTGTCGTTCGAAGAGATCGGCGAGATTCTCGGCATTTCGGTCCCCACGGCCAAGCGCGACTGGCTGATGGCCCGCACCTGGCTGTACCGCGAGATCACTGGCGAGAACCGCAAGGTATAGCCGTTTTCGAGCGGAAAACCCCCTCAGCAGCCGTTTTCTATCCGATACAACCCCGTTCCGATAAGCGGCGCGGCTTGCTTCTAGCGTTTTTCATGCAGAATCCGGAAAATCGCCGAACCATACGTCTCGACGGTCTTGAGCCCCATGCCCGGCACCGCGAGCAACTCCGCTGTCGTCTCCGGCAGATCCTCCGCGATCGCCTCCAGTGTCCGGTCGGTCAGGATCCGGAACGCCGGGACCTGGCGGCGCTTGGCTTCCGCCAATCTCCAGGCCTTCAGCGCTTCCACCGTCTGCTTCTCAACCGGCGTCAGCTTCTTGGGCTTGAGCTCCACCACGTCCGGTTCGCTCCGCCCCACGGCTTGGGCTTTGGCCTTGGCCTTGGTTTTGGGCGCCGCCTTCCGGGCTTTCGCCTTGCCCGCCTTCCCGTGCGACTCGAACGTCTCGGTGATCGTTAGTTCCGGGGTGGCGCCGGGGTCAAAGGCCCGTCCGTCCGCCGTGATGTTCACTTTCGTGAAGTCGATCCGCCGGCCGTCCTTTTCAAAGCTCGCATTCTGCAACTCAAGCAGGCCCGCGCGCGACATGGCGCCCAGCAGGCGTTCATACTCGCGACGGTCCAACCCGCCATCCGGGCACGCCGCGGGATGCAGTTTGCCCGGCGTCTGCCCGGGGACGGCTCGCAACAGCGCGAGCGTACTCCGGGCGGCTTCGCGTTCGGCTTTCGTGGCCTGGCGAAACGTCTGCGCCAGGCATTCATCGGGAGCGCAGAAATCGCAGATGCCGCACCGGGTGCGCGCATCGCTCAAGTCCCCGAAGTGGCTCACCAGCGTGGTCATCCGGCATTGGTTGGACTGGGCATACCGCAGCATCTGATCCAACTGGGCCAGTTTTTGCGAGCGCTGCACCTCATAGGATTCCCGCCAGCCCGGCTCCCCCAGGCTGACATTCTCCGCGTAATCCACCACCGCGCCGCCATGGATCCACAGCTTTTCAAGCGCCGGTGCGAACACCTCCTCCGTCAGCCGAGCCTGACGAAGAAGCATCTGCTTGGCCTTGGGCTCCTGGTCCAGCAGCCGCGCAATCCGCTCCAGCACGTCCGGTTCCGGGTAATCGCGGTCGAAAAAGAAGTCGTGCGTGCGGCGGTCCGAGTACCCTTGCATGAGCACGGCGCGCGACGGCTTTCCGTCGCGCCCGGCGCGTCCGATCTCCTGGTAGTACGCCTCGACGCTACCCGGCAATGCGGTATGAATCACCGTCCGCACGTCCGGCTTGTCGATCCCCATGCCGAAGGCGATGGTGGCGACAATAGCCTGGTAGCGGCCTTCGAGGAACGCCGTCTGAACCTCGTCGCGGCGCCGGGCCTCCAGACCCGCATGATAAGCCGCCGCCGGGAAGTGCGCCCGCAGTTCACCGGCCAGCGATTCGGCCTCGCGCCGCGTGGGCACGTAGACAATGGCCGGCCGGCGATCCGGGTCTTCCAGAAGGTCCAAGGCCAGTTCGGCGCGCCGTGACGGCGCCGCTTCCACCACTTCAATGGCGATGTTATCCCGCCGGAAGCCCTGAATGAACCGCCGGGCCGTGGCCAGGCCCAGTTGCGAGGCGATGTCCTGCTGGACAATCGGGGTGGCGGTGGCCGTCAAGGCCACCACGGGCGCCGGGCGGTAGCCGTCCAGATGCTGGCCGATCATACGGTAGTCCGGCCGGAAGTCGTGTCCCCATTGCGAGATGCAGTGCGCCTCGTCGATGGCGATCAGGGCCGGCTTTTTCCGCGCCAGCATTTCCGGGAAGCCCGGCACCCGGAACCGCTCCGGGGCGACGAACAGAAAGTCGAGAGCGCCGTTCAGATAGTCGAAACAAACCTGGCGTGAAGCCGCCCGGTCGCGCCCGGAATGGATCCGTTCGGCGCGAAACCCCATGGCCGCGAGTTTGCCCACCTGATCCTCCATCAGCGCGATCAGCGGGCTGATGACCAACGCCGTTCCGCCGCGGGCGATGCCCGGGAGCTGGTAACAAAGCGACTTGCCGCTGCCGGTAGGCATCACAAGCAGCACGTCCTGGCCCGCCACCAGCGCCTGGCACACCTCCTTCTGGGTTGGCCGGAAACCGGGGTAGCCGAACCGGTCCCGCAGCAGTGCGTCAAGACTCTCCCCGCCCGCGGGCAAGGGCTGATCGCCGGGCGGCGTCTGGCGGAGGCGCGGCGGGGGAGGCATGGGCCGGGGTGGCGGCGGGGTCACGCGCGGCGCCGAGGAGGGACTCTTCAATACCTTCCCCACCACCTCACGCACATAGTCCTCGATCCCTTCCATAAATGGATCCAGCCGGGCGCCGCCCCGGTGAATGGCCTGCAGACGCTGTTCCCAGGCCCCGGTCATCGCCGGGCTCTTCACCTCCGGGTGGACAACATCAATGAGCCGGATGCCTTTCTGGGTGGCCGCCAGACTCTTTCCGTTGCGTTCAATGTACTCGCGCGCCAGCAGCACTTCAATGATGGAAGCTCGCGTGGCCGGGGTGCCCAGCCCGCACTCCTTCATCGCGTCGGAGAGCTCTTTTTCATCCAGCGTTTTGCCGGCCGTCTCCATGGCCGTGAGCAGGGTGGCCTCGGTGAACCGCTTGGGCGGGCGTGTTTTTTTCCGTATGGCCTGGCAATCCAGAACCTGCTGGGGCTGCCCCTCTTCGAGCGGCGGCAGGGTCTGCCCGTCCTCGCCGCCCTCGTCCTCACTGGATGCCGTGCCGGCAGCCGTGCCGGGTTTGCGCTTCTTCTTCTCGGTGACGATGTCGAGCACCTTCCAACCCGGCTCGATCACCGTCGTACCGCTCGATTGGTAGTGATCCCGGGTCTCCCCGTTGGCGATCACCGTGATCACCGTGGTGGTTGCCGAGACATGATCGCCATGCCAGGCGGTGAGCAGGCGCCGGCACACAAGATCGTAGATCCGGGCTTCATCCGGGGCCAGATTGTCCAGGTTGGGCCGCGTGTGCGTGGGGATGATGGCATGGTGGTCGGTGACCTTGGTGTCGTCGGCGTACCGGCGGCCGAGCGGCCGCTCGCCGGTGCCCGGCGCGATCAGCCCTTCATAGCGCGGCTTCACCGCTTCCAGCACGCGCGGCAATGTGCGCGCCACATCCTGTGAAAGATGGCGGCTGTCGGTGCGCGGGTAGCTGATCAGCTTGTGCCGCTCATAGAGCGCTTGCGCCAGATCGAGCGTGCGCTGGGCCGTATAGCCATACAGGCGGTTGGCATGGCGCTGGAGTTCGGTCAGGTCGTAGAGGAGTGGCGGCGCCATGCGCTGGGTTTCGCGGGTCACCGAATCGACGCGCGCCCGGCCTGTCAGGGCGCGCGCGGCGATCACCGGCGCTTCCTCGCCGCCTTGTGCGCCCTCCGGTGGAAGCCGCGTGGCATCGCGGTCCGGGTGGCGGAACCACGTTCCCTTGTACTTCGCCTTGGCGTCCGGCGAGAACGTCGCGATCACCTCGACATAGTCTTCCGGGATGAAGGATTGGATCTCGAGTTCGCGATCCACAACCATGGCCAGCGTCGGTGTCTGCACCCGGCCCACCGATAGCTTTTCATCGAGCGCCAGGCTGTAGGCGCGCGACAGATTCATGCCCACCAGCCAGTCCGCCCGGCTGCGTCCCCGGGCCGCGTCGGCCAGCGGGTCATAGTCGGCGCCGGGCTTCATCGTGTCGAGCCCGCGCTGGATCGCATCGGCCGTGAGCGAGGACACCCACAGCCGGCGCACCGGCTTGGCGGACCCGCTTGCCTCGTAGATGTAGCGGAAGATCAGTTCGCCTTCGCGCCCGGCGTCGGTGGCGCAGATGACGCTTGCCACCTTGGGCGAGGTGAGGATTCGGCTGACCACCGAGAACTGATCCTTGGTCTGGTCATAGATCACCAGCGGCCAGTCGCGCGGCAGCATCGGCAACTGGTCGGCGCGCCAGGCCTTCCACTCGGGGCGCATCTCGGCCGGTTCGGCCAAATGCACCAGATGCCCCACCGCCCAGGTGACAATAAAGCCGCCGCCGTGCATGTAACCGTCGCCGCGCTGCGTGGCGCCCACCACGCGCGCGATGTCCCGCGCGACAGAGGGTTTTTCGGTGACGATGGCGGTGGCGCCTGCCGGATCGGGCATCGGGGGAACTTCCATTCTGACACCGTGGCCGGAACGCTACACGGTCCAGAGAAAAACCGGGTACTTGTGCGACCGGTCCACCTGGTCGGGCGCCCAGTCGCCCATGCCGTTGAACTGGTAGGCCACAAGGCGCGTTCCGGGCTTCAACTCCGCGCGCAGCTTGGGTTTCAACTTCGCCATCACACCGGTGAACAGATACATGGTGACCACGCTCGCACCCGAGATGTTGGCGTGGTGGAAGTCCTGCTCGATGAAACGAACCCGGCGCGATACCCCGGCCACCCGCGCGGCCTGGCGCGACTCGCGGATGCGTTCGGGCTCGATATCAATGCCGATGCCCCGGGCTCCGAACTTGCGGGCCGCCATCACCACCACGCGCCCGTCTCCGCAGCCCAGGTCGAGCACCGTATCGCGGCGGGTGACCTTCGCCATCCGGAGCATCGTTTCGATCACCTCATCCGGCGAGGGAACCCAGGGTGTTTCTCCGCGGCTCTCCTCGTACTGGCCGCTCAAACCGAAGGGCAGGGAAGCGGTGAGGCCGGCAAAACGCCGTCGGGTGAACACGGCCTCCAGCTTACCAGTCCTGGCGTAGGGGTCCCTGGTGGGAAGAGTCCGCTAAGATCGAAGGAATGCGCCTCGCCCTTCTGGCCGCCGCGGCTTTCCTCATTGGATGCTCCAGTCCGGCGCCCACGCACGTTCGCATCGGGTCCTTTCCAGGTGATCTTTATCCCGGCCTTGCCACGCAACTGGGCCATATCCGGGCGGCTGGAATCACCACCGAGGTGCAGGAGTTGCCCAGCAATACCAAGGCTCTGGAAGCTTTGCTGGCCGGAAACACGGATGTGGTCTCCGGCACCTACGAGCAGGCGCTGCAGATGGCCGCCGAGGGGCGCGATGTGCAGGCGTTCCTGATGCTCTCCCTGCGTCCCGGCTTGAGCCTGGTGGTTTCACCGAAGACCTCCCGACGCATCGCCTCCATTGGCGACCTCAAGGGAGCCAACGTGGGAGTGATTGGGCTGGGGGGCTCCTCGCAGGCGTTCCTGAATTTCCTGCTCACTCGAAACAACGTACCGGCCGATGCGGTGTCGACGTCCGCCATCGGCGCCGCGGCCAGCGCCATCGCCGCCGTGGAACAGGGGCAGGTGAATGCCGCCGTGGTTCTCATTCGGGGCGTGTTGCTGCTGCGTGCCCGCTATCCCCAACTGCGTGTTCTGGCTGAAACCTATTCACCGGAGGGAACCTTGGCCGCGTTGGGCGCCGAATCGCTGCCCGGGCAGTGCCTGCTGGCCCGCAAGAAGTGGCTGGATGAAAATCCTAAATTGGCAAGCGCTGTCGCCGGAGCGTTCCGGAAGACCGTGGACTGGGCCGCCTCGGCCACCCCGGAAGCTCTGCGGGATCAAACGCCGGAATCGGCGCGCATGCCCGACGCGGCCGCCGAACTGGAACGGAACCGGCTTATGATCCGCATGCAGGCGCCCGGCGGCCGCATGCCCGAAGGCGGTCCGGCCCTGGCGCTAAGCATTCTCTCGGCGTCGAATGAACGGGTGAGGAATGCAACCATTGCGCTTGACTCCACATGGCGGCCGTTCGAGTAATAACACAGGGTTATAAATCCCAGGTCAATGTGGTTCCGTTGACTGTAACATTCCGCTGCCTGGCGGGCCAGGCCGGCGCACGCATGGAGTTACTCCAAGCCGTCCAGGCCCGCCGAAGCCGGCGCACCACGCCGGGCTCGGCGGCCGATAAATCTTCTTTCTCGCCGATATCCCGGCCGAGGTGATATAGCTTCGAGTAACTGTCTCCGAACTCCACCAGCTTCCAGGGCCCACTCCGCACGGCGCGCCCCTTGCCGCCCCGCCAGAAAAGGTATTCGTGCGGCGCGCCGGTGCGCCGTCCGGTGAAGTATGGCAGTAAGTCAATGCCGTCAAAAGCGGCGGCTGGTGGCGGAATCGCGGCCGCTTTTAAAAAGGTGGGCACCAAGTCACGTGAGACAATGGGGTATTTGTAAGTAATGCCGGGTGGTAATATACCTGTCCAGCGGGTTAGTAATGGTACTCGGATACCTCCGTCATAGTAAGTGACTTTTTCTCCATTGAGCGGGCCATTGGTGCCTGCTCCGGTCATGACCGGGCACCCGTTGTCGCTGAGAAACACCACCAGGGTGTCGCGTTCCAAGCCTCGTTCGCGGAGCTTGGCCAGCACGGCGCCGATGGCGTCGTCCATCGCGGCGGTCATCGCGGCCAGCATCCGGTGCTTCTCGTTCGGGATAGCCGCGAAGCGTTGAAGGTATGCATCGGTGGCATGGAGCGGTGTGTGAATGGCGTTGAATGCCAGGTAGAGGAAAAATGGCGAACCGTGATTGCGCTCAATGAAATCAACGGCTTCCGCGCCGAAGGCGCTGGTGAGATAGCGGTCCTCCGGAACCGGATCGAAGCCGCGGCGGATGGGGTCCTGCCGGCGCTCGGGGATGCGAGGCCCCGCGCCATCGGCCGCAACGGCGCGTGCACCCGGTGTGCGGGTGGTGACAAAGTCATTGCCGCCTCCCAGGAAACCGTAGAACTCGTCGAAGCCACGTTCAAGCGGATGGTAGCCCGGCCGGGCGCCCAGGTGCCATTTGCCGATGCAGGCGCTCCGGTAGCCGGCCGGTTTGAGGAGAGCCGGCAGCAGCACAGCTTCCTTCGGAAGGCCGAAGTTTACCTCCGCTTCGCGCGAAATGGGCCCGGAATTGAACTCATGGCCATACCGGTGCTGATAGCGGCCGGTCAGCAGGGCCACCCGTGACGGGCTGCAGACTGCGCAGGACACATAGGCATCGGTGCAGCGCACCCCGTCCCGGGCCAGGGAATCGAGGTGGGGCGTCGGGACATCGGGTGAGCCGTAGCACCCGATGTCGCCGTATCCCAGATCGTCGGCCAGAATCAGAACAAAGTTCGGCCGCCGGCGCGGTTGGGCGAACAGAGTGCCCCCGAGGAGTGTGCCGAGGAGGGACCGGCGTGAAACAGTAGACATAAGAGAGATTATCCTGAGAACGGTGGGGCGGAGTGCGGCGGAACCTGTCCGCAAAGCTGGCTCGCCCTGGCTATACAGCCTATCAGACCGGGATTTCCATTTTGGGTCTCCCGGACCCCAACAGTCTACACCAACGCCTCACTCCCGTGCCGGATTTGATCAGAATCCCCTTTCCGAGGGCGGGCCAGTGCCTGCGGATGGCTTCTTTCGACCATCGCACAAAAACGAAAACTGACAACATGCCTGTTTCCAGCAGTTCTTTCGACACCTCTCCC
>VFZY01000150.1 GCA_016870915.1 Acidobacteriota bacterium
CAAGCCTTTGCCCCTGCCATCGGAGGTTTGGATCAACAAGCCGGTCGACACCAGCCCAACAGACAGAGAGGAACGTCAGTAAATTCCCATGCCGGGTGTCTCAAAGTTGTTGACACGCGCCGGGCGCTTGATCTCAGGCATGCGATGGTGCAAAGGCCCCGCTGGTCATGATTGTCGACGAACGTCTGGCGAACCGCTTCTGGCCGGGGCGCAACGCCGTGGGGCAGCGTATGTGCTTCCCTGGTCTGGCTGCCCGCATGACGGTGGTGGGCGTACCCCGCTCCATTCGCCTTGGGACCCATCGGGTGCGGGCAATCCGACTGGCTTGTACTATCTTGCCTTCGCGCAATCCTCAAGCGCGCAATTCAGTCTGGTGTGGCTGGGGCCCGATTCCGCGCTTGCCTCGCTTCAACGGCAGTTCGCCACGCTCCTGCCCGGGTCCACGCCGTTCGATATCCACACCATGGCCCAGCGGCAGGGCATCACACTGGCTGCCCACCGCTCCGGGCGGGATCCGGTGATAGGCTTTGCCATCATCGCGGTGCTTGTTACCACCGTTGGAATCAACGGACTTGTTACTTTCCTGGTGAACGGGCAACGCCGCGAAATCGGCATACGGCTCGCCCTTGGCTGCCGCCCGGCCCGTGTCTTCGGCCGCTTTGCCGGGAGTGGCGCCCGGCTGGTCCCGGCCGGGTTCGTGCTGGGGCAACTGCTGGCGGCGATCCTGCAGCCCTGGTTCGCCAGCTGGTTCTATCAGGTTCACGCGCTCCATCCCGCTGTCATCGCCGGCGCCGGCGCACTTCTGGCACTCACGGCGCTTGCGGCCATCGCCGCTCCCGCACTGAAAGCGGCCCTCGCCGAACCCACCGTCACCCTAGGCGAAAACTGAAACCGGGGATGGAAAAGGCGGCTGACCCAGGGCGTCCTGCACCCGAATCAGCCGCCGGAGGAAACACTTTCGTGTTTCGGCCACACAGGAGAGAGGAAATTCTTTAGTTGCCACCCACGGCCGAACCCGGCTCCGACAACACGATCCGGGTCTTCGATCCGCCCACGCGAATCTCAGATGCTTTGTTGGTGCCGCCGGCCGTCTGATACCGCACCGCCGTCGAGGAGTACTTCGTGTCCGCGGATTCCACCTTGGCATCCGTTGAGACCACGGTCCGGCCGCTCTTCAGAGTGATCTTTGAGCCGTCGATCTGAAGCTTGTACTCACCCGGCTTTAGCTCCTTACCCGCGATCACGGTGGGCTGAAACAGGTTGATCGTGTGGCTCTCAGCGGCGGTTGCCACCGCCAAAGCACACGTGGCGAGTCCGAGGAAAAACTTCTTAGTCATCTGGTTGCTCCTTGTCGTTCTGCGCGGTCCACCGGTTTTTTGAGGGGATGCCGCGAATGGGCCGATGAGGTCCATTTGCTGTGACTGCGCTGCTTGTGTTCTGTTCAACGCGTCACACCTATACATACGGCCCAACTGCCCAAATGTTCCGCCGCGCCACGAAAAAAGTTGGCCGGACGGCCCGGTCCGTCCATGAGCGGGAGCTCGCTCCGTTGGGGCGCTTCCAATGGTTTATGATTGTACCTCCCGGGCAACCATGGAAGAGGCGTTGTGAAGATCACCGGCATCGAGACATTCATCCTGCGAGCCCCGCTCGAAGAGCCGTTCGCCTATTCCCAGTGGCGGTTCACGCATCGCGAAACCACCCTCGTCGAAGTTCGCACCTCGGAGGGGATCACCGGCTGGGGGGAAGCCTACAGCGCCTCGGCGCCGGTGGCCGCGGCCATTGACCGGTTCCTTGGCCCTTTGATCATGGGCCGCGACCCGCGCGATGTTGAGGACCTGTGGCAGTTCCTTTATGCACGGGGCCTTGACTATGGACCGAAGGGCACGCTGGTGGCAGCCCTGAGTGCACTCGACATTGCCTTTTGGGACATCAAGTCGAAGGCGGCGGGCGTTCCTCTCTACCGGCTCCTTGGTGGAGCGAAGTCCCACTCGGTCCCCTGTTACGCGACGGGATTCTATTTCTCTGAATCGGAACCCCTGGAACACCGCTTCGCCAGGGAGGCTCAAACGTACGCGAGCGAGGGCTTCACCGCGATGAAAGTGAAAGTTGGGCTGGGCGTCGAACGCGACGCCGGGCTTGTCGAGTTGGTGAGACGGACCATCGGCCCGCAAATCGGGCTGATGATCGACGCCAACCACGCCTATGGCCCGGTGGACGCCGTGGCTCTTGGCAGGCGTGTTGAGCACCTCGACATCACCTGGTTCGAAGAGCCCGTTTCCCCGCTCGATCCCGAAGGGTATCTTCAGGTCAAACAGAAAATCGCCATACCGCTTGCCGGAGGCGAGTGCGAGTTCACCCGTTTCGGATTCGAGCCCTGGCTTCGGAAGCGCGCCATTGACTACGCGCAGCCCGACCTCTGCGCCTGCGGTGGAATCACCGAAGGCATGAAAATCGCGACACTCGCCTCACTTCATCAGATTCACGTAACGCCCCATGCCTGGGGCTCCGCCGTTGGCCAGGCGGCCGCGCTGCACTTTTACGCCGCGCGTCCGAAGCATCCGGGGACGCTGACTGCCGAACGAAAACTCATCGAATGCGACCGGTCGGAAAATCCCTTCCGGACCCGGATTGTGGAGAACCCCATTCGCCTGGAACGGGGATCCTGGCTGCTTCCGGAAGAGCCAGGGCTGGGCCTGAGGATCGACCGCGCGGAAGTCGAGCGGTTTCGATCAGCCCCGTAAGGCCTCGCCGTCTGACGCCGCCCGCACAAACTCCAAGGCCATCGCGGTAGCCTTTTCGATCACCGCGCCGTCGTGCCCAAACCCCTCGAGCCACGCCACCGGGTGCTGCGCGCGGAACCATGTCGACTGCCGCTTGGCGTATTGCCGCGTTCGAAGGCGCGTCTCCTCCACTGCCGCCTCAAGCGTCAACCGGCCCTCCACCACGGCCAGCGCCTGCTTGTATCCCACCGATTCGAACGGCTTTGCGTCCCGGCTGTATCCCAGCCGCAGAATGCCGCGCACTTCCTCGCACAGCCCGGATTCAAACATCGCCGCCGTCCGCTGGCGGATGCGCTCATCAAGATCCTGCCGCTCGGGCGCCAGCCCAATGTACAGCGTGCGATATCCCGCCAGCGCATTGCGATCGCGGGCGAACGCGCCATCCAGGCTTCGGGCGTGCAACACAAGCTCAATGGCTCGCATCGCCTTCTGATGATCGTTTGGATGGATGCTCCGTGCGCCTGCCGCATCCAACCGCCGCAACAGCCGCCACGCGGCCCCCGCCCTGGCCTCGCGCAGCCGTGCGCGCAGTCCTTCCTGGGCCGGTGGAGCCTCCGCAAGCCCATCAATCAGAGCCCGCAGATAGAACCCGGTCCCGCCCACCACCAGCGGCACGCGGCCCTTCGCTGTCACCGCTTCCAGCACCGGCCGCGCCATGCGGGCATACTCCCCGGCGGAACACACCTCATCGGGGTCCAGCACATCAATCAGATGGTGGGCAACTCCCTGCCGCGCCGCCATGGGAACCTTGGCGCTGCCGATATCGAAACGTCTGTACAATTGAACCGAATCGCAATTGACGATCTCACCGTCTAATGAGTGGGCCAGACGCAGGGCGAGGTCGCTTTTGCCTGATCCGGTGGGGCCTACGATGGCGATCAGCGGATTCGAACGTGCGGCTGTCGGATGCATGGTGTGGACGGGGTTAGGGTGACTATCGGGAGTATACTGTAGGTGGCAGTCAGGGTCTGATTCCTCAGGAAATCCGGTGATGATGAACAAGTATTTTCGCGCGATCGGTGCCGCGGTGGCCGCATCGGCCGCTTTGCTCGCGCAACAGTCGGCGCCTAAAGCCGATAAAGCCGCGGCCTATTACAACTTTTCGATGGCCCATCTGTATTCGGAATTGGCCTCGGCTTTTGGCAATCGCGCCGAATATCTCAACAAGGCTATCGAGCATTACCGCGCCGCCATCAAGGCCGATCCCGAAGCCGGTTTCCTCAGCGAGGAACTCTCCGAACTCTACATCCAATCCGGCCAGATCCGGAGTGCGATTACCGAGTCCGAGGAAGCCCTCCGCCGCAATCCGCGCGACCTCAGCGCACGGCGCGTTCTGGGCCGCATCTTCACGCGGATGATCGGCGACGCGCGCGAGAACAAGGTCAACGAGGAGATGCTCAAGAAAGCGCTTGAGCAATATCAGAAGATCGCCGAGCAGGAACCGAACGACGCCGACACCTGGGTGATGCTCGGGCGCCTGCACAAGATCGGTCAAAGCTCTTCCGAATCGATGAAGGCGTACGAAAAAGCCATTGCCCTTGACGCGGAGAACGAAGACGCGCTGACAGGCCTGGCCATGGTATACGCCGACCTGGGCGACAGCAAGAGGGCCTCCGAAATGCTGAAGAAGGTGGCCGACAAGAGCCCGAACCTTCGCACTCTGGTAACTCTCGCCTCCACCTACGAACAGGCGCGCGAGTACGCTCTGGCCGCGGAAACCCTGAAGCGTGCGCTCGGTATGAATCCCGGCAATCCCGAGATGAAGCGGGCCTATGCGCAAAACGCCCTCCTCGCGGACCGTTTCGAGGAAGCCCTGGAAGCCTACAAGGAACTGGCCGAGGAGATGCCGCGCGATGTCCAGATCCAGTTGCGGCTTTCGCAGATCTACCGTCAATTGAAGAACTGGCCTGAGGCTCAGCAGGCTGCCACCCGCGCCAAGGAACTCGATCCGCGCAACATCGAGATTCGCTACAACGAGGTGAATCTGCTCGAAGCGCAGGGCAAGCCTGGCGAGGCCGTGTCGCTGCTCAAATCGATTGTCGACGACACCGCTCGCATGAGCTACTCGCAAGGGGAACGCTCCAACCGCGTCGTTCTGCTCGAACGCCTCGGCGTACTCTACCGCCAGAACGATCAGCCCAGGGAAGCGGCCGAAACCTTTCGCCAGATCGAACAGCTTGACTCCTCCACCGGGCCCCGCGCCGCCGCGCAGGTCGTTGAGACCTGGCGCCAGGCCAAGGACTACCCGAAGGCCATCGAAGAGTCCGAGGCCGCGGTGAAGAAGTATCCCGATGACCGCATGGTCCGGCTCATCCGGGCCAACCTGCTCGCCGAAACCGGCAAGGCCGATCAGGGTGCGGCCGAGGTGAAGAAACTGCTCGACGGGAAGAATGACCGCGACACCTACATCTCCCTCGCTCAGATCTACGAAAAAGGCCGGAACTACGACGAGATGGCGCGCGCCATCGATGCCGCCGACAAACTCTCCACCTCGAATGACGAGAAGGAAGGCATCCTCTTCATGCGCGGCGCGATGCTTGAAAAGCAGAAGAAGTTCGAAGCCGCCGAAGCGCAGTTTCGCAAGCTGCTGGAGATCAATCCGGACAATAGCTCGGCTCTGAACTACCTTGGCTACATGCTCGCTGACCGCAACGTCAAGGTCGACGAAGCCCTGAAGATGATCCAGAAAGCGCTTGGGAAGGAGCCCGGTAACGGAGCCTATCTCGACAGCCTCGGCTGGGCCTACTTCCGCCTCAGCAAGCTCGACGAAGCCGAAAAGCATCTCAAGGAAGCCATCGAAAAAGCGCCCAAGGATCCCACGGTGCATGACCATCTTGGCGACGTCTACGCCCGCCAGGGCAGGCTGAAGGATGCCGTCACCCAGTGGCAGCGCTCCGTCGAAGAGTGGAAAGCGAACGCGCCCGCCGATCAGGATAGCAGCGAAGTTGCCAAGGTGCAGAAGAAACTCGACGGCGCGCGCGTCAAACTGGCGCGTGAACAAAGGAGCGCCAAGCCCTAGCCAATGGCGTGGGAACGGGAACTGGAAGCCGCCCGCCAGGCTGTGGCCGCGGCTTCGGAAATCGCCCTCGGGTATCGACGGCGCGGTGTCGCCGCCGAGGCCAAGGCGGACGAATCGCCGGTCACCATCGCGGACCGCGAATGCGAGCGGGCCATCTCATCCCTGCTGCGCCAGGCGTTCCCCGGCGATGGCATTCTCGGTGAGGAAGGCGCTGCCGCGGAATCGAGCACCGGCCGCCGCTGGATCATCGATCCCATTGACGGCACTCGCGACTTCGTCCGCGGCAACCCTGTCTGGGCCCATCTCATCGGACTCGAAGCCGATGGCGAAACCGTTGTTGGTGTTGCCTGTCTCCCGGCCCTCGGCTATCTCTACTACGCCGCCGCCGGCGAAGGCGACTGGGTGCGGCACGCGACAGGTGGACCCGAACGGCTGCGCGTCTCCGGCAAGGCCCGAATTGAAGAGTCCGTGCTCTTCATGTGCCAGTTGAACAACATCTCGAAGCCTCCCCTGGCCGGAAGACTGGTTCCCTGGATGTCCCGCTTCTGGGCCGTGAGGAACTTTGGCGGAATTCTCGACGCCATGTTCCTGGCCGCGGGCATGGGCGAAGTTTGGATCGAACCCAAAGTAGCGCCGTGGGATCTGGCGGCGCCCAAGGTCATTCTGGAAGAGGCCGGCGCCAGGTTCTTCAACTTCGACGGCGGAAACAGCATTCATGGCGGCAACGGCGCCGCCTGTGTCCCGGCGCTCGAAGCCGAGGTGCGATCGTTCCTCGCCGGGTGAACCGGTGCCTTACACCACGCCGCTCAGCTTGCGGTCGAACGTCGGAAACGTTCCCACGCCGGCCTTCAGCCCTTCGTCGGCCAGGGTGATGTAGAGATCGCCCAGCGTCCCCGTCAGCCGCGAATGCAGGCCCGTCTTTAAGCCCCCGGCATGTCCCGCCGCGATCATCGCCAGATTGTTGTTCTTGTGCGCGTTCGCTTCGGCGTGTTCATGCACGAACAGAAGCAGCGTGCTGTCCAGGAGCGAGCCCGCCCCCTCCGGCGTCGACTTCAGCTTGCCCACCAGGTAGGCGAACTCTTCCACGTGCCACCGGCAGATATCGCGCAGAATGCGCATGCCGCGCGGCGTCTCCACCTGCCCGTGCGTGTATTCGTGGTGCCGCTGCGCCGTATGGCCCAGCCACGGGAATCGCGCCAGCCCCTGGCACTTGGTCAGCATGTAGGAGGCCACCCGCGTCTGCCCGGAAGCCAGCGCGTGAACCAGCAGGTCGCTCTGCAGCTTGGCGATCCGCGGCCAGTCGCGCAGGTCGCCGCCTTCAGCCGGACGCTCCACCACCGTCCGGTACTCGGGCGGCAAGCTCGCAATCGATCTCTCCAGATCGCGCACCGAACCCAGGTACTCATCCAGCCGGCTGCGGTCCGCGCCGCCCAGCTTCGCCCGCACTGCCTGAGCGTCCTCTCGCACCGTATCGAGAATGCTCTGCTGCCGGGCCACCCAACTCCGCTCGCGCACACCGAACAAACGGTCGAAAAGCTGATGCGGCAGCATTTCCGGGGGCAGCGGCCGGTCGCGATCCGCCCAGCTCAAGTTCCGCTGAATCGCCTCGCCAAAAGACTCCTGCGACACGCCCACCTGCAGAGACCGGAAGCGAGTCTCCCCGCCAATCCGCTGCGCAATCGCCTGATCGATGGATTGCCCGCCCGCGCCGCGCCCCGTGTACGCCTGGCACGAAACCAGACCGCTCATCGAAGGGTAATGGCTGTTCCCCGGCCCAGGCAGCCGCGCCGCCGGACTGTCCAGACCCGTGATCACATGAATATCGTTGCGGAACGGCGCCAGCGGAGCCAGGCAAGGCGTGAACTCAAACGCCGCCCCCGTCTCGCGCGGCACCCAGTACTTCTCCGGAATGCCATTGCCGTTGAACCAGTACACGAACCGCGGCGGAATCGCGCGGCTCTCGCTGGCGGCGGCATAGGCCGTTCCGTTCGAATTGAACATCGCCGCCAGCGGCGGCAATCCCAACCGCACAGCAGACCCGCCCAACACGCCTCTCAACAACGTTCGCCTGGACAATGCTTTCATTGGTTACCTTCCAGAAACGGCTCCGACACCGCTACTGCGATTATAAGTTCACGGAAGCGGAATTGCGAATCCCGGAACTGTGCCAGCGCCTGATCCAGCGCCGGCTGATCCCCGTCCTCCTCCTGCCGCCCCATCGCATACCGGAACAACTGCTTCACAACGCACTTCTGGCAGGCCGGCTCCCGTCCTAAAATCTCGCCCAGCTCGCGCGGACTGGTGAAGCTCGAATTGCCGATGCCGCGGATGCTCCCCACGCCCTCAATCGCCAGTTCATGAACCGTGGGCTTGGTCTTCCGCCTCGTCTTCGTCTCATCGAACGTCGGGTGGATCGTCAGGACCTGCCGCGCCCGGTACTTGCCGATCGCATCGAAGTGCTCAAGCCCGTACCCGATCGGGTCCACCAACTGGTGGCATGCCGCGCACGCCGGGCTGGTTAGGTGGATGTCCAGCCGCTCTCGGTTGGTCAGCGGCTTCTCATCCGTTACTATAGGAAGCGTGGCGTTCACACCGGGCGGGGGCGGTGGCACCTGCTGGCACAGGAAATGCTCCCGGATGAAGATCCCGCGCTCGGTCGGTGACGTCTCCTCCGGCTTGCTGGTCACGGCCAGGAACGTCGCCTGGCCCAGAAAACCCGCCCGCCGGGATCCCGCCGGAAAATCCACCCGGTCCCAAAGCCCCTTCGGCGCCGGCAGATCGTAAAGCGTGGCAAGCTCCGGTGTCAAATACGAGTAACTCCCGTTGAAGAACTCAAGAAAGGACCGGTCTTCCCACACCAGCCCGCCGAAGAATCGCCGCGTCTCCTCAATCATCGCCGCCGCCAGCTCGTCGGTGAACTCCGGGAACAGCCGGCGGTCCCGGACCGCGCCGCGCAAACGGTCGAAACGAAGCCACTGTGCCAGGAACTCATCCAGCGACGCCCGCGCCCGCTCATCGCCCAACATCCTGCGCACCTGCTTCTCGATCCCCGGCTTCGCGTTCAGTTCACCCGCGCGCGCCGCACGCATCAACTCCGGGTCCGGCATCGTGTCCCACAGAAAATACGACAGCCGGCTCGCCGTATGGTACGCGCCGGGCTCCAGGTGGAACAGAAAGTGCGGCGATTGCAGCATCGTCTCGACGACAAGCTGCGCACCAGCCAGGAACCGGCTTGGCTCCTGGTCAAACAGCTTCACGTAACGCGACACCTCGGCGTCCGCCAGCGGGCGCCGGAACGCCTTCTCTCCGAACGCACGCACAAACGCGGCGCGGCAGGCCGCCGAGGGAGGGCAGGGAATCAGCCCCCGCGAATCTCCTCCCCGGAACGCATTGCGCGCCAGCCGCTCAGCCGCCCGCGCGTAGGCTTCCGCCTGAACCGGGCTGATACTCTGCCCGTCCACCTGATTCGAAAAACCGTGAATGAAGTCTTCCTTGGGGAATTTCACCGCAGGGTGGGTCTCATCACCCAACAGGTCGGCCACCGTATGGTCGTACTGGCTGTGCGTCAGCCTGCGGATCACGGTCTTGGTCCGGGCCCGCGCCGCCCGCAACTCCGCCGCGGATCGCAGTGGAGCCTTCGCCAGATACATCACCCACGTTCTTAGCGCGGCCTCGTCGGCGCTGTCCCGCCGGATGCGCTCGCCACCTGGGTGCGCTGCCCGGTTCGTCGGCTTCAACAACAAGGCGGACTGCTCCGGCCGCGCCCGGTCCACCAGTTCAACCAGCCGGTACGAGAACTTTTCAACCTCGCCCGGCGGGGCGTTCTCGGGAGGAAACTGCAGACGGGTTGTTGAGGCCACGCCGTTGTCGCTATGGCACAGCCGGCACTGGGCCCGTTCAAAGGCCGGATAAAGTTGCCCTGCGAAGTCGGGCGTCTGGGCGGCCACTGCCGCCACCCAGGCCAGCCCGGCGAGTCCTGTTCCATGGAGCCACATGTTGAGGTGACCTCATCTGGACCACAAACGATGAGGTTCCCCTCATCTTATCTAAATCCCGATGAGGTTTCCCTAATCTTGTCTAGAATTTGTACAGCGCTTCCAGGTAGCCGAACGCACCGTTCTTCCCTTTGGGATAGATCTGCCGCATCGCACCCAGACCCTGCGCATACCCGTAGTAGCCCAGCAGCGTCAGCTTCGCGTTCGCCCGGTACTCCACGTTGGCATCCCAAAGATTCGCCAGCGATCCCCGCCCGCCCGTGCTACGCCCCACGTAGCCGAACGTCCAGGGCTGAAAGACACCGCCCCCCTGATACCAGAGGTCGTTCGGCTGCGACAGCCGCAAAGAATGAAACTCATGGCTCACCGTCCACTGGCGGTGCGGCCGCAGAGTCAGCATTGCCATCGCATCGCGATTGTTCATCATGTTGAAGAACGGAAATCGCGCGAACGGCCGCGGCGTCGGCAGCACTTGAAAGAACGTCTCATGCCGGTTATCGCCCGGGTTCGCATCGCCCGATCCCCGGTAGTAGCCCGTCCGCAGCCACGGCTTGAGCTTTGGCAGCACACGCTTCGGCTGAAAGCCGCCCTCAATGTCCACCGCGGCCGCACGATGCGCCTGAACGCCCCAACGCCCCGTCTGGCCCGTGCCCCAAAGCAGGAAATCGAACGTCCCGGCCTTTGACTCAACGGCATGCAGCGTATGCCCGCCGAACGTATGGATCTTGATGTTCCCAACATCTCCACGCCGGGCCGCCAACGCCCGGTTGTCCGTCTTCAGCACCCCACGGAAGTCGTCATAGAACAACGCCAGCACCCGAGTCTCAGCCGAATGCCGGCCCCATCCCCAAGGCGCCGTAAAGGACCCATACCCGAACGCCGTCCGGTTCCAGCCCCACCCATCCGCCTGAAAGACGCCCCGCGTCGGCACCGCGCCCACAAACGTAAAGTTTCCCCACGGCTTCGAATACGCATAGTGGACCCCATCGAAACTTCGCCCCACATCCGTCCACCCAAAGTGGCCCAACAGCCGCATGTTCACGCGCAGATTCTTCACCGTGGCCAGGGTCGCATTCCGCGGTGTCACCTCGCCGCCATCCATGAACTCGAAGCGGCCCGCCTTGAACGAACTGCCGCTCGCTCCACCCCATCGGACAAAGGCCTGCTTCGGGAAAACCATCCCCGCGTTGCGGCTGCGGTTGTTCCCAAGAAAGTAATTGGCCCCCAAGCCCAGAGCCCCCTGCGTACCAGGGCCCACCGGATCCGATGGCAATCCCATCAGCACGGGCGCTGCCAACTCCACGTTCCACTCCCACTGCTCGTACTTCCGTGAGAACCCCAGGCGGATCAGATTGCCCGAATAGGCATATGCATTGTTTCCGGCATCGGGCTGGAACCAGTCGAATGCCTCCACCCGGCTCCGGATGCTTCCTGTCACCGTCACGCCACCGATCTTGATCGGCTTCGCGGGCGCCGGTTTCGCCGCCTCTTTCTTGTCCTGGGCACCCACCCCCACCGCCAGAACCACACCAAGCAGAAACCGCGGTGCTCGCATGCCAAAGCGCTCCATACGCACCATGGCTGCTTGCACGCGAATTGCCATTGAGAGGGCTCATCGGTGCGCTGAACCCGGCTTTCGAAGACCCAAGTCCCGGGCTAGCGCGCGGCGGGCAAGTCCATCGCGAATCGCGCCCCGCCGCCATCTTCGCCCCGGTAACTCAGGGTGCCCCCCATCGACTCCACGATGTGCCTCGAAATCATCAACCCCAACCCGGTTCCCGCCTCACTCCGCGTCGTGAAAAAAGGCCTGAAAAGCTGACCCCTGTGCTCTTCCGCCACACCCGGCCCATTATCGATCACCCACACCGTGGAACCCCCGCCGCCATGCTCAATGCGCAGTTCAATCTCAGCCCTCTCCGCCCCGGCCAGTGCCTGGCACGCGTTGGTCATCAGGTTCAACAGAACCTGCAACACCTGCGTCTTCACACCCTTCAGCGGCACCGGCATCCCCGCCGTATCCAGCCGCACGCGGATCCCTGACAGTTGCGCACCCATCAAACGCAGCAACTCCCGCGCAATCCCCTCCAGGTCGAGCTGCTCCACCTTCCCCTCTTTGCGCGCGAATGCCAGCATATTCTCCAGAATGTCCACCACCGCGCCGGCTGCCGTCTCCGCCGTCGTGAACCGCTCATCCAGCAGAGCCACCGCCGCCCCCACGTCTCCCGCCGGCCCCAAGCCCTTCAGCCCTTCGATCGCCCGGCGCGCCAGACGATGGTACCCGCTCAATGTGATCAGCGGATTCCGCACCTCATGCACCAGTCCGGCCGTGATCGCCCCCATCAGCGCCAGCCGTTCCATCTGCATCAACTGGGCCGTTCGTTCCGCCACTCGCTGTTCCAGTTCGGCGTTGATCAGTGCCAGCCGGGCCTCGGAATCGCGCAACGCCTGCCGCTCTCGCTCCAACGCCAATTCCGCCGCCCGCTTCTCGGTGATGTCGATCCCGGTGCCCACCACACCTTCAATCAGGCCATCGTCGCTGTACAGAATCGCCGTCTGCCAGGAAATCAGCCGCTCGTCTCCGCTCCTCGTACGCCAGTGCGATTCGAAGCCGCCTGAGATGCGGCCCTCCTTTAGTAACGCAAAACGCCTCTGCCGGTCCTCGTGTTCATACTCCGGCGCCAGCACCTCCCACAGCTTCCGCCCCCGCACCTCCTCCTCGCTCCAGCCTGTCAACTCCTGGCACCCGCGATTGAACACCAGGATGTGCGCCGAGGTGTCCATCATCACGATCAGTCCGCGCGACGTTTCAAGAATCGCGCGCGAAAAATCCTGCTCGCGCCGCAGAGCCGTCTCGGCCCATCCGGTCCATTGCCGGTCCGGTGTCCGGTGAAGAGCCCCAACCGGCCGCGCCGTGCTCTCTTCCACTGTCATATCCTTTCTACGTTGGTTCAAACCAATTGGACTTTGTCAGCGTACACCAGACTGAGCGGCCACGCGGATGCATGTTCTGATCGTTGAAGACAACCCCCAGCACGCCGAACTTGCCCGGCTTGAACTGGAAGCCGAGGGCATCCAGTCCACCCACACCGCCTCCGCCGAGCATGCGCTGGACCTGCTGCCTCGCACCGAATTCGACGTCATCCTCTCGGACTACCACCTGCCCGGACTCACTGGCGTCGAACTTCTTCAGCAGGTCCGCCGCGATTGGCCCCACCTGCCCTTTGTTCTCGTCACCGGCATGGGCAACGAGCAACTCGCCGTCGCCGCCATGAGGGCCGGCGCGGCCGACTACCTCATCAAGGAAGCCCGCCTGGGTTACCTCCAGATGCTCCCCACCGTCACCCGGGGGGCCTATGAGAAAAACCGCCTCCAGATCGAAGTAGTGCGCCTGCGCCGCCAGGCCGCCGACCGCAGCCGCTTCTCGAACATCGCCGGAGCCTCGCCGGCCATGCGCCAGGTGTTCGACCTCCTCGATGCCGTCGCCCCCACCGCCGCCACCGTCATGATCCTGGGCGAAACCGGCACCGGCAAGGAACTCGCTGCCCGCGCCATCCACTACAACGGGCCCCGTGCTTCGAAACCCTTCGTCGCCTTCAACTGCGGCGCCATCCCGGAAAACCTCGTCGAAAGCGAACTCTTCGGGCACGAAAAAGGAGCCTTCACGGGAGCCACCGCCCGCCGCATCGGTCACTTCGAAAGCGCCCACGGCGGAACGCTGTTTCTCGACGAAGTAGCCGACCTTCCTCCGCAAGCCCAGGTCAGCCTCCTCCGTGCCCTTGAGGAACGCCAGATTCGCCGCGTCGGTGGAACCGCGCTCGTCCCGGTCGACCTCCGCGTCGTCGCCGCCGCCAACACAGATCTGCGCGATCTTGTCGATCAGGGCCTCTTCCGGGAAGATCTCTACTTCCGTCTCAACGTCGTCACCATTGATTTGCCGCCGCTGCGTGCCCGCGGCGGCGACCTCCTGCTGCTTGCCCGCCAGTTCCTCGATCAGTTCGCCGCCGAGTATCGCAAACCGGTTGAAGGCTTCAGCCCTGAAGCCCTCCGCCTCATGGAACACTACGCCTGGCCCGGAAACGTCAGGGAGCTTCAGCACGCAGTGCAGCGCGCTGTCATCCTTGCAAATGGTTCGCTGGTCGAACCGGCCGTGTTGCCGCCCTCCGTCCGGGGTGAGGCACATGTGGGGCCCAGCCGGGCGCGGTCCACGCTCAACCTGCATGAAAACGAACGCCTGCTGATCGAAGAGGCGCTCAAGAACTGTTCGAACAACATCAGCCGCGCTGCGCTGCTATTGGGCGTCACGCGCTCCACCCTCTACAGCAAGATGGAGCGCCACGGCCTGAAGACCGCGGCCGCCGTCTGAAAAGGCTGTGGCTTACTTCTCGAAAAAGAAGTGGCCCACCAGCATTGCGTCGATGCCGGAGGAGTAGAAACTCCGCACCGCGTCGCGTGGACTGCACACCAGCGGATCTCCGAACAGGTTGAAAGAAGTGTTGTACAGCACCGGAAGCCCCGTACTGTCGCCTGCCGCCAACAGGAGCTTGTGGAACAGCGGATTCTCCTCCCGCGATACCACGTGCACCCGCACCAGATCCTCACCCACCAGAGCCCCCGCGAATCTCTCCCGGTGCGCCGGACGCACGCGGCAGACTGTGGCCAGGAAACGGGCATTTGGCGTCGCCTCGAAGTATTCGCCCGCAGCCTCTTCAGGCACCGCCGCCGCGAACTTCCGGTATGGCTCCCGCCGTTTGATGAAGCTGTTCAGGTTTTCACTCGAATAGGCATCCAGGGGTGAGGCCAGAATGCTCCGGTTCCCCAGCGCCCGCGGCCCGAATTCCATGCGCCCCTGCATCCAGGCCACAATCTTGTGCCCGTTCAACTGGGCCAGCGCCGTCTCAATCACCTCGCCGGCAGTGGCCAGATAGCGGAACCGCAGCTTGCAGTTCTCCGCGTCGTGCTTGATCTGTTCCGGCTCATAGCTCGGTCCCAGGCTCAGCGAAGCCAGCGGGCTGCACGCACCACCACCGCCCGCTTTCCAGGCATGCAGCGCCGCACCCGGCGCCGTCCCCGCGTTCCCCGCCGCCGGCTGGGCAAAGACGTTCTTCCATCGCCCGGAGCGTTCCAGCGCGGACACCAGCAGCGTATTGCCAAACACACCGCCCGCCAGGCACAGGTTCTCACCCTGGCCCGCCATCGCGATCACGGCCGCCTCCAGGGCTCTCTGCACGCCGGCTGCCACGTGCGCGCGCATCTCTTCGGGCACTGCGGCCCCGTCCGCCAGGCCCAGGGCGCGGTACAACTTGTCGCTGAATCCGCCCTCGCTTGCGTACCAGCCGCGATGGAAGCGCGGCCATCCCCCGGCGTCAACCGAGACAATTTCCTCAAACACGCTCTGGTACCGCGCGTCCCCCCGCGTCGACAGCCACTGCAGCTTGTTCTCATCGCCATGCGGCTTCATGCCCAGCAGTTCCACGGTCCGGGCGAACAAGTCCCCCAGCGAGTCCGGAAAATACAACTCCCGGTCCAGCGCCAGGCCCGCCTCGGAACCCTTCCAGCGCGCTCCGCACCGGAAATCGCCGCCGCCATCCAGTGTCAGCACCGTCGCTTCCTTGAACGGCGAAAGATAGAATGCCGACGCCGCGTGCGCCGTGTGGTGATCCACCACGGCAACCCGGGCTTGGGGAAACCGCTGCCGGATCTCCAGATGCTGCGCCGTCTCCGGTCCATGCGCCAGCGGCCGTGCGATGGCCACCGCGTCCACCTCCGCCGCCGTCAGCCCCGCCTGTTCCAGACAGCAGGCAATCGCCTCAACCGGCAGCGCACCGGCCGCCGCATGCCGCACCAGCTTTTTCTGTTCCGCCGCCGCCACAATGCGGCCGTCAATCAGCAGGGCGCAAGCCGCGTCACCCCGCAGCCCGCCCAATCCCACGATTCTCATACCTGGCTCAACCTCGCAACCACACGCTCCCGCCCAATGGCGGCGAACACGGCAAACGCGCTCGGTCCCACCGTCTGTCCCGTCAGCGCCGCCCGCGACCCATTGATCAGCAGCCCCGCCTTCACACCCCGTTCTACCGCCAGCGCTCGAAGTTCCGCCTCCACGCTCTGCTCGGTAAAGTCCGCCGCCGCGGCCAGCCGCGCCGCCAGTTCCCTCAGCAGTTCGCGGGCATTCCCCTGGTTCAGCTTTTCCAGCGCCTCGGGCGTCATCTCATAGTCCTCGGCAAAGTAAGCCCGCCCCCGCGTCGCGAAGTCGCGCAGCGTGAAAAAACGCGACCGGATTACGTCCACGGCGTCCGCAAACCAAGCCTCGTCATAAGGCGGCGTGATGCCCGCCGACGCCAGCGCTGCCCGCGCCATGGGAGCCAGTTCCGCCGCCGGCATGGTTCGCAGATGCTCCGAATTCAGCCACAGCGCCTTCGGATCAATCGGATCCTCTTCCTTGAAGTTCACCACCGCGTTGCTGCGGTTCACGCCTTCAAACGCAAACGCGGCCGTCAACTCCTCGCGAGCCATTTTTTCGCGATTGTCTTTCGGCGACCAGCCCAGCAGGCACAGAAAGTTCACATACGCGTGCGGCACAAACCCCGCGTCCCGGTATGTCGTCACACTCACCACCGGCCCATGCTTGCGCTTGGACAGTTTCGCTCCGTCGGGCGCCACCAGCAGCGGCAGATGAGCGAACTGAGGAATCGCTGCCCCGGCGGCTTCGAAAATCAGAATGTGCTTGAAGGTGTTGGACAGGTGGTCCTGCCCGCGGACAATGTGGCTGATCCGCAAATCGGCGTCGTCGGCGCACGACGCCAGGTGATAGGTCGGCATGCCGTTGCTGCGCAGCAGGGCAAAGTCCTCAATGTCATCGCAAGCCTTCGATTGCGCGCCGTACACCAGGTCCAAAAACTCAACCCGCCGTCCCGTGCCCCGGGGAACCCGGAAGCGGACCACGAAAGGCTCCCCCGCCGCCGCGCGCCGGTCACTCTCTTCGGCCGTCATCTCGCGCATGCCCGGATTGAACAGCCATGGCCCATCGCCGTGCGACGCGTCATCGCCGCCGGCATGGGCTGGCGTGAAATCGCGATAAGCCAGGCCCTTCTCAAGAATTGCCCGCGCTGTGTCCTGATGCAGGGCGAGCCGGTCACTCTGCCGGTACAACTCGTCCCAGCCCAGCCCCAGCCAGTTGAGCCCATCGAAGATCGAATCAAGCGACGCCTGCGTGTTCCGGTCCACATCCGTGTCGTCGATCCGCAAAATCATCGTGCCGCCATGGCGGCGCGCGAACAGCCAGTTGAAAATGAAGGTTCTCGCACTCCCGATGTGCAGATACCCAGTGGGAGAGGGAGCAAAACGGACTCTCAGCATGTAAACAACCAGAATATCAGCCCGCCCCGCCCGGCCTCCCGTTCCCGCGTTGCGCCTGCGGGTCAATACAACAAAAGCGTAGGATTTGATTGCTTCTAAGGAACTCATCCGGCCACTTCAAGTGGGATGAGCGCGTAACCCATTGATTTTGCTTTGGCGTGAAGTTTGGCCTCCAGCCTTTTCTGATACCGGAGTTGGTCGGCGGCGAATTTAGAGTC
>VFZY01000151.1 GCA_016870915.1 Acidobacteriota bacterium
TCAGCCGGAAGGTTGGATCCTGCGAGAGCCGCTCGGCATCGTTGACATCCTCGTAGCCGGCAATCCGGCTGTAGACGGACTGGCGCAGTAGGTCCGCCAGCGGAAGCTGGGTATTCTTGCCGCGCCGTGAGTCAGTCAGGTGTTGGGCAATGAGAGCACCGAAGCCCAGCCGTTCATCCAACTCACGCACCAGGATCAGACCACCATCGGAAGTAACGCGCGATCCCTGGAAGTCGATCTTGAGAAGGCCGTTGAACGAGAGCTGAAAGGGCTGGTTTTGTTTGTCACCCATTGGGTGCTGTCCTCCGCAGGGGTCTTCGCTGCCTTCAAACCCCTATCGATATTGATGCGGACGAGCATCCAGGAGATTCGCACGCGCGGCTCAAAACGGAAATGTGGGGCAAGGCGTGACATAGACGAACTTCCTTTCCCCAAAAAGTTCAACTAGCGTGAACGTTGGCCGGACAGACCGGCCCAAAAAGCGAACAACCTGTCTTCAATTGTTAACAGAACCGCATCGTTGCCGCAAGGTGCGGATGCGTAAACTTTGGCCGGCTCCGTTAAAATGGTGGCTGATGAAGGTTCCGCTCATTTCGAAGATCGCCTGGTTTGGAGCCATGCTGACCGCCGCGCTGACCGCGCAAAATCTGCCCGACGCCCCCGGCCGCGCCGAAGTGGAGCGCATGTGCCGCGGCTGCCACGAAGTGGCGCGTTCCGTCTCCCTGCGCCAGGATCGCGCCGGCTGGGCCACGACGTTCGCCAAGATGTCAGCGTTCGGGATGAAGAGCACGCCGCAGGAATCCGAACTGGTGATGGATTACCTTGCGAAGTACTACCCCGCGGACGAAGTGCCGCCCGTGAATGTGAACAAGGCCACCGCCATTCAGTTGGAGAGCGGTCTCAGCCTCAAGAGGTCGCAGGCGGCGGCGGTGGTGGCGCACCGGACCAGGAACGGACCCTTCAAGACGATCGACGACCTGAAAAAAGTCCCGAACATCGAACCGGACAAGTTCGACGCCAAGAAGGACAGAATAGTATTCTGAGAGCCGGAAACACCATGCGTCATCTCACCACCGCCACGGCGGCTACCCTTGCGCTGTTGGCCGCATCCTGCACCACGGCGCCGCCCAAGCCGGCCTATCTGGTCTACGTCACCAATGAGGGTTCCGGCGACATGTCTGTCATCGACCCGGGCAAGCCGGAAGCCGTGGCTACCATTCCGCTGGGCAAACGGCCGCGCGGTATCCAGGCAAGCGGAGGATTCATCTACGTGGCCTTGAGCGGTTCGCCCTCAGCCCCTCCCGGCGTGGACGAAAGCACGCTGCCGGCGGCGGACAAAAGCGCCGACGGCATCGGCGTGGTGGACTTAAAGCAGGGTAAGACCGTGAAGAAGCTCTTCGGCGGGTCAGACCCGGAGCAGTTCGCCATCAGCAAGGACGGCAAGTTGATGTACGTGGCCAATGAGGACGCGGCCGGTGCAAGCATCATCCAACTCGAAGATGGCAAGGTGCTGGCCACGGTTGAGACGGGAGAGGAGCCTGAGGGCGTCACCATCAGCCCCGACGGCAGGTTTGTCTACGTGACTTCGGAAGACGATGGCACCGTGGCCATCATCGACACGGCGGCAGGGAAGCTGGCCAAGACCATCAAAGTTGGCGCGCGGCCGCGTTCGGTGGCCTTCCTGCCCGATGGTTCACGCGCCTTCGTCACGAACGAGAACGGCGCGAACCTCACCATCATCGACGCGGTAAAACAGGAAGCCGCCGGATCCATCGATACCGGCGAGGGGACCAAGCCCATGGGCACGGCGATGAGCAGCGACGGTAAGACCCTGTTCGTCAGCACGGGCCGGGGGAAGAAGGTGCTGGCCGTGGACACGGCAAGCGGGAAGATCAGCGCCGCCGTGGAAGCGGGCCAGCGCCCCTGGGGAATCGCGCTGTCGCCGGACGGGAAGCTGCTGTTCAGCGCCAATGGGCCTTCGAATGATGTGTCCGTCATCGATACGGCAACCATGACGGTGGTCAGGAAAGTGAAGGTGGGTGAGCGGCCATGGGGGGTCCTGGTTCTGGCGCAATGAGGACCCCACACACGTGGACGAGCGCATCCTCTGCCCTGGCCTCCGCCGCGCTCGTGCCCGTCACTCTATTTCTCGCCGGATGCGCACGGCAGACCGCCCCGCCGCCGGTTCCAGCCAAGCCGGCGGGCGCGGTGATCACCCTGAACGTTCCCCTGGGTCTGCCCCCGCTGCCCGTACCCGGCAACAACCCGCTGACGCGGGAGACCATGGCGCTGGGTAACAAGCTTTACTTCAGCACGGCGCTCTCGAAGGACGGCTCCATTTCCTGCGCCTCCTGCCACAACCCGAGCCTGGGATTCAGCGACGGGCAGCCGGTTTCCACGGGCGTCGGTGGTAAGAAGGGCGGCCGGAACGCGCCCACGGTGATCAACGCGGCCTACAACTCCCTTCAATTCTGGGATGGGCGCGCGGCGAATCTGGAAGCGCAGGCAAGCGGACCCATTCTGAATCCGGTGGAGATGGCCCATACCGCCGAAGGCGTGGTGGCGAAGCTCTCCGGGGACCCGGAATGGAAGCCGCTGTTTGCCGCGGCATACGGATCGCCCGAGGTCACCATGGACAGGATTGCCGCCGCCATTGCGGCCTTTGAGCGCACCGTGCTGCGAGGCAACTCAAAGTTCGACCGTTACCAGTACGGGGGTGACAGGAACGCACTGAGCGCCGCGGCCCTGCGAGGACTTGAGATCTTCAAGGACAAGGCTAAAGGCAACTGCGCGGTGTGCCACACCATCGAAGAGAAATACGCCCTCTTCACCGACAATCTCTTCCACAATCTGGGTGTGGGCCTGAATGCGGAAGGCGAACTCACAGACTCCGGACGCCATCAGGTGACCGAGCGGGAGGGCGATCAGGGCGCTTTTCGCACCCCCACGCTGCGCAATATCACCGAGACGGCACCCTACATGCACGACGGCAGCTTAAAGACCTTGAAGGAAGTTATCGACTTCTACGTGGGCGGAGGCAACGCGAATCCCCACCGGGACAAGGAGATCAAAAGCCTGAGCCACCTGACACAGCGCGACCGGACTGACCTGGTGGCGTTTCTGGAATCCCTGACCGGTGAGGGACCCCACAAGGAACAAAAGTGACACCGCGCCTGGCCGCGCTTCTCGGTATGGCCGTACTGAGCGGCTGTGCTTCAAAGCCCGTGGCGGAGGAGCCCAAGCCGCCCGCGTATTTTCAGCCGGACCCCGCGCGGAGCGGCAACGTCAAAGGCAGCGTCCGGTTCCTGGGCAAGGCACCGGCCGGTCACCGCGTGGCCATGGACGCTGAACCGGATTGCGGGAAACTGCACAAGACACCGGTGGTCGAGCAGCTTGTGAAGACAGGCGCGGCGGGAGCGCTCGCCAACGCCTTCGTCTACGTGAAGACCGGGCTTGAAGGAAAGAAGTTCGCTCCTTCGGAAGCGGTGGTCACCATTGAGCAGCGCGGCTGCCAGTTCCTGCCGCGCGTCGTGGCCGTGCGTACCGGGCAAACCGTGGCGGTGAAAAACCTGGACCCGGTCTCCCACAACATCCACCCCATGCCGGTGAACAATCGCGACTGGAATCAGCAGCAGCCACCGGGCGCCGAAGACCTGAAGCGCAGGTTCGGGTTCGCCGAGGTGATGATCCCGGTGAAGTGCAACATCCATGCCTGGATGAAGTCCTATATCGGCGTCGTGGATCACCCGTTTCTGGCCGTCACCGGCGAGAACGGCGTTTTCGCGTTCGAAGGTCTGCCGGCCGGCCGCTACACCGTGGCGGCGTGGCACGAATCATTGGGCGAGGCGTCGGGCGAGGTCACTGTGCCGGCGCAGGGCACGGCCGGGCTGGCGCTCGAATTCGCCGCGATCAGGAAACCATGAAGCTCTACGGCGAACTCGCCGGGTGGTGGCCGCTCCTTTCTCCTCCCGAAGACTACGAGGAAGAGGCCGGTGTCTACACAAACGCCCTTCAGGCCGCCGGGACGGGACCCGCTGAAACAGCGCTTGAACTGGGCGCCGGCGGCGGAAACAACGCCAGCTACATGAAGCGGCATTTCGCCATGACCCTCACCGACGTGTCCGATGGGATGCTGGCCCACAGCCGCATCCTCAATCCGGAGTGTGTTCACGTGGCCGGCGACATGAGGACGCTGCGCCTGGGCCGCCGGTTCGACCGGGTGTTTGTGCACGACGCGATCTGCTACATGACCTCTCTCACAGACCTGCGGCAGGCGCTTGGAACGGCGTTCGAGCATCTTCGGCCCGGCGGAGGGCTGCTCATTGCCCCGGACTATCTCCGTGAGACCTTCCAACCCGGCACCGAACACGGCGGGGAAGACGGTGAGGATAGAAGCCTGCGTTACCTGGAATGGGTGTGGGACCCGAACCCCGAGGACAGCACCTATGTGGCGGACTATGTCTACGTGCTCCGCGAGGGCGCCGGCATGCCCGCCATTGAGCACGACCGGCATGAGGAAGGCCTGTTCAGCCAGGCCGAATGGCTGGCCACGTTGACCGATGCCGGCTTTCGCGCGGAAATCCGGTTCCAGGAAGCGTGCGGCCTCCGGCTTCCCCTCATCACCGGCATGCGGGAGAGTTAGCCCGAACCGGGGCGATCGCTACAGCAGCGACGCCAGCCGCGACCCCGGCAGCACAATCGTCTCGTTCCGCTCCGGACCCGTCGAGATGCACCCCACCTCAACGCCCACCCGTTCGGCCAGAAACGCCAGGTAGTCCTTGGCCTGTGGCGGCAGCAGCGCGTGATCCTTCAACCCGCGCGTGTTGCCGGTCCAACCCGGCAGCCGCTCATACACCGGCTCAATCGCTTCCAGCCCGGTTACCGTCGCGGGCATGTCGTCGGTCAACTCACCCTGCACCCGGTACCCGGTGAGCACCGGAATCTCCGGCAGCCCGTCCAGCACATCCAGCTTGGTGATGATCAGGCTGTCAAACCCGTTGATGCGCGACGTGTACCGCAGCAGCGGCACGTCGAACCAGCCGCAACGCCGCGGCCGGCCGGTGACGGATCCGAACTCGTTGCCGGCCTTCCGGATGCGGTCGCCGTCCTCGCCAAAAACTTCGCTCGGAAAGGGCCCGCCCCCCACCCGCGTGATGTAGGCCTTGGAGACGCCGATCACGCCCTGAATCTTGGTCGGAGGAACACCGGTCCCGGTGCAGGCGCCGCCGGCCGTGGCGCTGGACGAGGTGACGAACGGGTAGGTCCCGTGGTCGATATCCAGCATCGTGCCCTGCGCCCCTTCAAACAGCACCCTTTGACCGCCCGCGATGGCGCGGTTGAGCATGCTCGCCGTGTCACACACCATCGGCCGGATCCGCTCGGCGTAGACCAGGTACTGCTCCCGCACCCGCGCGAAGTCCACTTCCTCATGCACCTCGAAGGCGCGCGCCAGCGTGGTCTTATCCTCGGCCAGCGCCGGATAAATCGACTCGAAGATGGTTGCGTCCAGCAGGTCCGCCACGCGCATCCCGCGCCGCCCGATCTTGTCCTCGTAGCACGGCCCGATGCCGCGCGACGTCGTGCCGATCGCGATGCGTCCCTTCCGCGCCTCCGATACCTTCTCCACCATCCGGTGGAAGGGGAAGATGATCTGCGCGCGGTTGCTGATGGCCAACTGCCGGGTCACATCGATCCCGGCCGCTTCGAGCATTGTGATCTCGTCGATCAACGCGCCCGGGTCAATCACCACGCCGTTGCCGATCACGGCGCGAACGCCCGGACGGAGAATGCCGCTTGGAATGAGCTTGAGAACGAACTTGCGCTCACCGATATAGACAGTGTGGCCGGCGTTATGGCCGCCCTGATAGCGCGCAACAATATCGAACTTATCGGAGAACAGGTCGACGACTTTGCCTTTGCCCTCGTCGCCCCACTGCGCCCCCAGAATGATCAGATTTTTCATCGATGGAATTATGTGGGAAGGCCCGGAATTCTCCATCTTACCGCACCGTGCGCGGAACCCGTTCCGAACAGCGGCGCGCCCCGGTCATGATACCCTCAGAAGTGCACAGGATGCGCGGGCCAGGCACTGGAATTCCCGGTAAAACGCCGTCCGCGAGCGCAGGCGTGAATCCCTGATCCGCGTCCCCCGGCCGCCATCGCCAGGGCGGCGCGGCTTCGGCCCGGAGCGTGCCAGGCGCACCTGTATGAGCCTACCGGCTACGGAGATTCAATGCAGCTTACCGATGTCTACTTGGGGTTGGGCCAGGATACCCTGGAGCAGCTTCTGAAGACCGTTTCACTGGGCAAATTGCGCAGCTACCAGCTCTTCGACCGCATGAAAGCGCGGCTCCATCTGGCCAAACTCAATGCCGACACCCTGCGCAAGAGCGCGCCCCGCCTCTGGACGCGCCTGGAGAACGGGGAGCAGGAACTGGCCCAGGAACTGGCCCAGGCCATTCTCATCTCGCACATGGACATGATCGTCGCCGTGCTGGACGAACTGGGCATCCCCCACGAAGACGGCTTTTTCCAGAAGGACCTCGATGCCGCGACGTATCTCACCGGCGGCTGGCGTGAGCGCGTCTATGAGAAGTTCAACGGCCGGTTCCCGCGTGCGGTGCTGCTGTTCTACCTGAATCATCTTGCTTTTGAAGTGGCGCGGGACGAAACCATGTTCCGGCCCGCGGAGTAGGACGGGCGCGTGACGGAACAACTGCGGGAACTGGAGGCCCGGGCACTAGCCGGCGTCGCCTCGGCCGCGACGCCGGAGGAAGTGGAGGCCATCCGCGTCGATGTGCTGGGCCGCAAAGGGCGGCTGGCCGCCATCAGCCGGGAGATGGGGAAGGTTCCGCCCGAAGAGCGCGGCCTGATCGGCAAGCTGCTCAATCAGGCCAAGACATCCATTGAAGCGGCCATCGCCGGCCGTGAGGACGCGTTCGAGCAGGAGAAGCTTGCCCGCCGCCTGGACGCCGAGTGGCTCGACCTGACGCTGCCCCCGCCCGGCGTACGGCCCGGCAGCCTCCATCCGCTCACCCGCATTCAGCGCGAAATCGAGGATCTGTTTGTCTCCCTCGGTTTCACCGTGCTCGATGGGCCGGAGGTTGAGAGCGAGTACAACAACTTCGATGCGCTCAACATCCCGCCCGACCATCCGGCGCGCGACATGCAGGACACCTTCTGGCTCGAAAACGGCATGCTGCTGCGAACCCACACCTCGCCGGTGCAGGTGCGCGGCATGCAGACGCTGCCGCTGCCCCTGCGCATGATCGCCCCCGGGCGCGTCTTCCGCAATGAGGAAGTGGATGCCTCCCACGAGCACACCTTCTATCAACTGGAAGGCATGATGGTCGACCGCGAGGTGAGCGTGGCCCACCTCATCTACTTCATGAAGACCCTGCTGGCCGGTATCTTCAAGCGCGATGTCACCGTGCGCCTGCGTCCCGGGTACTTCCCGTTTGTCGAACCGGGCTTCGAACTCGACATCCAGTGCCTCATCTGCGGCGGCTCCGGTTGCCCGGTCTGCAAGCAGAGCGGCTGGGTAGAGCTTCTACCCTGCGGACTGGTGCACCCCAACGTCCTGCGCCTCGGCGGCATCGACCCCGGCGAATGGAGCGGCTTCGCCTTCGGCCTCGGCCTGACGCGCCTGGTGATGATGCGCTACGGGATCGACGACATCCGTCAGTTGCAGGGCGGCGACCTGCGCTTCCTGAGGCAGTTCTGACATGAAGTTCTCCTACAACTGGTTGTGTGAATTGGCCGGTGTCCGTGCGCTGGATGCCGCCGCGATGGGGCGCCTGATCACGGTGCATACCGCCGAATGCGAAGGCGTGGAGCCCTGGGGGGCCCACTTCGCCGAGGTGCGCGCCGCGCGGGTTGTCAGCGTCGAGCCAATGGCCGGGCACCACCGCAAGGCCGTCATCGACACGGGCTCCGGCACTCGCACCGTGGTGTGCGGCGCACCGAACTGCCGCGAAGGCATCGTGTCGGCGTGGGTGCCGCCGGGCACGGCATTGGGTTCACGCCACATTGAAACGGCGGACGTCGGCGGCGTCACCAGCGAGGGCATGCTTGCCAGCGGCGCCGAACTGGGCATCAGCCGCGATCACGCCGGGATCGTCGAAATCGAGGCCGCGCCCGGCGAACCCATCCCCGGCTGCCGGCCCGACAGCATCATTGAGATCGACAACAAGAGCCTGACGCATCGCCCGGACCTTTGGGGCCACCACGGCATGGCGCGCGAAGTGGCGGCGCTGGCGGGCGGCCAACTCCAGGAGCCCGCGGATACCGGCCGCATTCCCTCCGGCGCGCCCCTGGTGCGGGTCCGCATTGAGGACTATGCGCTGTGCCCGCGCTACTCGGCGCTGGTGTTTGAGAACGTCACTGTGGGCCCGTCGCCGCTGTGGCTTCAGGCGCGGCTCGAATCGTTGGGCCTGAACCCCATCAACAACATCGTCGACGTCACCAACTATGTCATGGCGGAACTCGCCCAGCCGATGCATGCCTTCGATGCCGCGAAGCTCGCGGGCGGCACCATCTTTGTGCGCCCGGCGCGAGACGGCGAAACCTGCGCCGCGCTGAACGGCGAGACCTACACGCTCAACCCGTCGAACCTGGTGATCGCCGACGGTTCAGGCGCTGTCGCCATCGCGGGCGTCATCGGCGGCATGGAGAGTTCCATCACCGGCGCCACCACGCGCATCGTTCTTGAGAGCGCGAACTTCCACGCGGCTGGCATCCGCAAGACGTCGTCCCGCCTCAAACTCCGCACGGATGCCTCGATGCGCTTTGAGAAATCGCAGGACCCGGCCAATACGGTGCGCGCGCTCGCCCGCGCCATCGCGCTGCTCGAACAGGTGTCGCCCGGCATCCGCCTGGCAGGCGGTTTGGCCGATGACGCACGGCCGGCGGCGGAACCCATCGTGCTGGAACTTCCCCTGGAGTGGCTGGGCCGCAAGCTTGGCGCAACGGTTGAGCCCGAGCGTGTGCGGGCCATTCTGGAAGCCCTGCGGTTTGAGGTGTCCAGCATCGGCGAGGGCGTGCTGCGGGTCACCGTGCCGTCCTGGCGAGCCACCAAGGACATCACAATCAAGGACGATCTGGTGGAAGAGGTTGGCCGCATGATCGGCTACTCGTCCATCACGCCCACGCCACCGCGGGTAGCCACGGCGCCGCCGCGGGTGAACGAGCGGCGCGGTTTCCACCACGCCGTGCGCCAGGCCGTGGCCGCGCAGGGCTTCAACGAGGTCTACAACTACTCGTTCGTGAGCGAGCAGGAGATGGCTAGATTCGGCCGGAACCCCGGGGACCATCTGGCGGTGACCAATCCCATCGCCGCGGGACAAGGGCATCTGCGCATCAGCCTGCTGCCCGGTCTGCACCGCAACATCGTCGAGAACGCCAAGCACGCCGTTTCATTCCGGCTCTTCGAGATCGGCTATGAGATTCACAAGGGGGCGGAGGTTCGCGAAACGCCCCACATGGCGGCAGCCATCTACGCCAAGGATAGCGGCGAACAGTCGCTCTTTGAGTTGAAGCGTCTGGCGCTTGGCCTGATGCCGGGCTCGGAAACTTCACCGTGCGAGGCGCGCGCTCATGAGCATCCCGCCCGGGTCGCGGAAGTGCGCTGGAAAGGATCGGTTGTGGGGCGGCTGTTCGAACTGCACCCGCGGCTGGTGGAAGCCGGACGCGCGGCCGTGCTTGACCTTGATCTGGCCGTGGTGGAGAGCCTGCGCGAGGAGACGCGAAAGTACAAACCGGTGCGCCGTTTTCCGGCAAGCGAGTTCGACTTATCCGTGGTGGCCGATGCCCGTGACCTTTCAGCCACCATCGAAGCCCGCATCCGCGAGCACGGCGGCAGCCATCTGGAGAACATCGAGTTCCTTCGGGTCTTCACCGGACCGCCGCTGCCGGAAGGCTGTAAGAGCCTTTCCTACCGCCTGACCATGGCTGCCTCCGGCCACACCCTCAGCGGACCCGAACTCACCGGCATCCGCGAGAAACTCCTCGAAGGCCTGCGCGCCGCCGGCTACGAACTACGGGCCTAGCGTCCGTTCTCTCAGGCCGTGTGCTTGTCGCGGCACTCGGCGGAGCAGAAGTAGTGTGTCACTCCTCCCGCCATCCGGCGGTAGGGCGATGAGGTGGGTACAAAGACGCCGCACACCGGGTCCGGGCGCAACTCGCCTTGCGGGTTCCTGGGAGGCGGCGAGGGCTGCGGGCGCGCGCTTGCCTGTTCGCCCTTCATCAGGTCACCCATCGCCTTGCCGATAATGCCGACAAAGAGCCGTACCACCGAGATCAGGAAGATCCCAGCGAGAATGCCGATGAGTGCGCGGACCATGGCTATGTCCTCCCGGACCGGAGGCAGTCCGGACTACTTCTTCTTCGCGCCCTTCTTCTGCTGCTGGACCGCGTTCGGGTTCGTGAACTCGGTCTGGACCTTGGTATCCATGGTGGCCAGCATGCCCTTGGCGGAATCGGCGAACGGACCATCGGGCTTCAGTTCCACGTACTTCTGGAACGCTTCCTTGGTGCCGGCCGGGAACTCAAGGGACCCGTCCGCCTTCGTCACGGCCTTGCCCGTGAGGAAGATGCCGTATTGGTACTGGGCATCGGCATAATTCGGGTCCGCTTCAATCGCCTTCTTGAACGCCGCACCGGCGGGATCCGTCTGACCGATGTTCACCAGCACCGCACCCAGGTTGTAGAAGTAGCGCCCGGCGTTGGTCGGGTCAAGCTGAGCGGCCTTGCCGAGTTCCGCTTCCGCTTCCTGGAACTTCTTGCCGCGCACCAGCGCCAGCGCGAAGTTGTTGCGGTACGCCGCATCCTCCGGCTTCAGTTCCAGAGCCTTGTTGAAGGCGTCGTAGGCCTTGGCGAGAACGCCGTCCAGGTCAGCCCCGGTCTTGGTCTTCGACTGACCCATGTAAGCATCGGCCAACTGGCCCCAGATCACATGCTGTTTGGCGTCCATCTCGCTGGCCTTGCCGAACTGCTCCACCGCGGCGTCGAAGTTGCCGGTCTTGAGGGCTTCCATGCCGCCGTTGAAGGCGTCGTTGAGCGCCTTGTTCTTGGCCATGGCCGCCGTGCGCTCCTTCATCTGCTTCTCAAGAGCGGCCTTCTGTTCGGGCGACATGTCGCGCGCCTGCTCCTGGGTGAGTTGGCCGCTCTCGGCCGCCTTCTGCAGGGCTGCCTGCTTCCGTGCATTTGCCTGCATGTCGAAGTTTACCGGCGTCGGGTCACCCAGACGGGTCCGGACACCCTGAACGCGGTCCACGTCCTTGCCGTTCACTTCGAGCACGATGTTGTACTGGCCCAGCGGCAGACCGGCGTGGAAGTAGTGGCCCTTCTTGTCGGTTTTTACCTTGTAGTTGCCTTTGATATCGGTGCGCTCAATCTTGACCAGGGCCCCCTGCAGACCCTTGCCATCCTCACCCTTGACGTCGCCTTCAATGGCCGCCGTCTGGGCAAGCGCGAGCGTGGAAAAGGCGAACAGCGCGAACGTGGCCGCCGCGGCGGCGCGAACAAAACGGAACATGGGCAATCGACCTCCTGGATGGAAAGACGCTAAGTTAAGCCTTTAGGATACAACAATGCCCTCACCCAAAAGGGGCCCTCACCCAAAAGGGGCCATCCCGCAAACGGGGCGCGCCTCGCCCGGCGGCCCCGGTATACTGATGCTTTAGACCGTGCTTCAGCCGTTCGCCCTTCTGCTGGTGGCAGCCGCCCTTGATGACGCGGCTGCGTTGTACCGGAAAACGGACTATACGGCGGCGCTGCGGGCGCTGGGGACTCCCTCTGTCCCGGCTGAACTTGAGCTGGCGGCACGGTGCCACTACGGGCTGGGTGAGTTGAAACAGGCCGCCGTGCTGCTGGAACAGGCCATCGCCAGGGAGCCGGGGCGCGCCTCGCTCCATCACTGGCTGGGCCGGGTGATGGGCCGCCGGGCCGAAACCGCCAGCGTGTTTTCGGCCCCCGGTCTGGCCTCGAAAGCCCGCCAACACTTCGAGAAGGCGGTCCAATTGGACCCCCGGCGCGGTGAAGCCCTGAGCGACCTCTTCGAGTACTACCTGCAGGCCCCCGGCTTCCTTGGCGGCGGGCGGGACAAAGCCGCCTCGCTTCTTGACCGCATCGGCGCCGTGGACCCGGCCGAACGCGAATTCGCTCTCTTCCGTCTGGCCGAAGACAGGAAGGAGTGGGACGGCGCCGAACTTCATCTGCGCCGGGCCATTGAACTGGCCCCGAAGCAGGTGGGCCGCCGGGTGGATCTGGCCCGGTTCCTGGCCCGGCGGGGCCGCATCCCGGAGAGCGAGACCGTGTTCGAGGAAGCGGCGGCGCTTGACCCGAATCACCCGGCGCTTCTCTATGGACGCGCGGAGACCTATGTCGAAGGCCGCCGCAAGCCGGCCGAGGCGCGGGCGCTTCTGGAGCGCTACCTGAAGTTGGACCTGACGCCGGACGATCCACCCCGCTCCGATGCGCGGAAACTGCTGGCCAAGCCATGAAATTCTCCGAAGCCTTGCGATCGAGCGCCGCCGCCCTGCGGGCGAACATGTTCCGCACGCTGCTGACCGCGCTGGGGCTGGTGATCGGAAATGCCAGCGTCATTCTGGTGGTGACCATCTCGCTCACCGGCACCAGCTATATCCTGGAGCAGATTCGCGGCATCGGGTCCAATGTGATCTGGGCTTACTATGATGCCGGGTCGCGCGATGCCCAGCAGGCACAGGGCGACTTTGTCAAAGTGGCCGATGTGGCTGCCATCCGCGAGCAACTGGCCGGGCGGATCGTGGCCGCCACCGCCGTCATGGGCAGCGTGGACACCGTTCCCATCGCCGGGCGCGAGCAGGAGATTTCCGTTCAGGGCGCCGACGAGTACTACCCCATGGTGCGCAACCTGGTGATTCTGGCCGGGCGCTTCATGGACACGGGTGAAGTGGCGGGCCGCGCCAAGGTGGCCATGCTGACCGAGCGTCTGGCTCATCAGTTGTTCGGCGGCCAGCAGGCTGCTATCGGGCAAGTGATGCGGGTGAAGGGCCTTCAGTTCACCGTCATCGGCACATTCAAGGAGCGCACGCCGAGCTTCGGCCTGAGCGAACTGGCGGAGCGCACGGTGCTGATCCCGATTAGCGTGCTGCGCTACTTCGTCCCGGTGGAGCGCGTCGATCCGGTGTATGTTCAGGCACGGGACGCCGCGGATGTTCCCCGGCTTACGGCGGCCGTGCGCACGATCATCGAAAACCGCCACCGCCCTGGCGCCCGCTACTACGTTGACAATCTGGCCGCTATTCTCGAAGCCGCCGAGAACATCGGGCTGATCCTGACGCTGGTGCTGATCCTGGTCTCCGCCATTGCGCTGGTGATCTCGGGCATCGGCATCATGAACATCATGCTGGTGACCGTTTCCGAGCGGACCCGCGAAGTGGGTTTGCGCATGGCCGTGGGTGCGGCTCGGCGTGAGGTGCTGACCCAGTTTCTGCTGGAAGCGGTGATCATCAGCGTGGGCGGAGGCATGGTGGGAATCGCCCTGGGGATCGCGGGACCGCTTGCCGCGCGCGAGTTCGCCGAGGGTCTTGATATCCGCGTGTCGTGGATCTCCGTCGCGGTGGCGTTTGGCGTTTCATTCGCCGTGGGCCTGATCTTCGGACTGCTGCCGGCACGGCGCGCCGCGCGTCTGCAACCCACCGAGGCTCTGCGCTACGAGTGACTGCGACTGGGTTTCGGCTGCTTTGGTTGTTTTGGCGGCAGGGACATGGCGTGGCGGACGGCCATTTCGAGCCAGCCGCGGAGATCGGACTCCTCCGCCGTTCCCTGCGGCTCGACATAGAGCATGCCGCGCATCGGCCGTCCGGTGAAGTCCATGGGCCGCGTGTGGGGACGGGTGAGCGCGCGTTCGGCGGCCTCATGATCCAGACGCAGCATGAGGCTGTCGCGCACGATTCCGCAAGCCATGTGGCCGTTGATCATGAAGGCGACGACGCCGAACACGCGTTTCTCCAGGGCCCCGGGCGCCAGATGGTTAAGATGCTGGCGGATGCGCTCCGCCAAGCCGGGGTCGAAGGCCATGCCTCATTTTGACCATTGACCTTGCCGCGCGCAAGCCGCGCCTGTGAATGGCTATAATCGGAGTACAATTCCATGTTCTTTCGCCGTGAAAAGCCCGTTGTCCTCACCTTTGAAGACCGCCTGAGCAATCTGCGCCGCGATGGTTTCGCGGTGGCCGCGAAGGGGGCCGGAAAAGCCGCTGTCATGCGGCAGGCCTGCGCCGCCGTGGTGCGCGAGGGCGAGGGCGGGCGGATCACCCTTGAGCCGGTGGGCGTGGTGTTGGGCAATGAGATTGGCGAACTGGTGGATGGCGGATACCAGAAGTTCTTCCAGACTCCGAGCGGCCATCGCTCGGCGGCTCGTGCGGAGCAGTTGCGAGAGGTTCACGCATTTGTGGAGGACTTGCGGGAGTCGTTGGGGCTGACGAGCCTTTACAACGAGTCCCTGGGCAGCGTGAATGAGAAGCATGTTTATGATCGCGTGGAGGGCCGTGATGCGGGATCGCAGCGGCCTTGGCGCGACTAACGACGCTCTCTTGCCGTCGCGGTTCGCTTCGCTCTTTTTCGATTCACTCATTTGAGACCGCCTTCGCCGGGCTTCGCGGGAGCTTGACGAAACGAAGCCAGATCCAGTTCAAGTAGTTCATCTTCAATGCTTTGGCCCGTGGTGGCCCGGCTTGCGCGTGCTTTGGTTTGCGGGGGGCGCAGGAGCTTCAGGGGGATGAGGTGGCCGGAGGCGGGCTGGTTGACGGCGATGGCTGTGTCGACGCGTTCGCGCTGGATTTCGAGGAGGCTCTTGAGGGCGCCTTTGAAGAGCCGGTCGTAGTGATTGTGGTAGCGGCGGAGGCGGTCGAGGAGGGGGAACTGATCGAGGCTGCCGGAGGCTTGGGCTTCGAGGAGGCGGGCGCGGCGTTTTTGCCAGGCGGCGTGCACGATGTCGTTGAAGAGGACGGTTTCCATGGCGCCCTCGGGCATGAGGTCGCGGGTGAGGTCCTTGAGGAGGGCGTCGAACTCTTCCTGTTCTCCGGGCAGGACGAGGAGTTGGGAGCTGGTGAGGCCGTGGCGCAGGGCGTTCCTCGACGAGGCGGCTTTGCCTTCTTCGGTGCGGGGACCGGTGGAGTGGGCGGCATTGGCGCGATTGACTTCGGCGCGGGCGGCGGATGCGGTTTGCATGGTTCAGTGATCCTTTCCTGATCGAGTATACAGACGGAGGGGGCGATTTCGAGCCATATTACGGGGTATTAGAATCGCTAAACCGTTTGTAATGAACCGGTTGGATTAGTGGAAAAAAACTTTGTAACTATGTGACTCTACTCCCGCACTACGGGTGTTTCGGGAGTTCGAAACGAAAACCACACCCAACGGACTCGCTTCGGCATTCGTTAAGCCGGGCAAGACGGACAAGGGGGCGGCCGGGTTGCCTGGAGGTCAAGAGGCCACCCGGCCTTTACCGGCTAGTTGGGACCAGGGTGTTTCGGAGACTCATGCGGGCGCCCGAGTTCCGCCGCCCGAGGACGGCAACATCGTCGAAGGATCCATGGAAGGGCGAGGAGGAAGAGCACTGCTGTCCCAGGCTCCGGCACTTCTCCGCAGTGCGCCACACAGGCATTCTGCCAGCCCCACTCGATGCCGCCCCAGATCGTGATCCGGCCGGGCGCCACCGTGTTGTCAGCCTGGATCGGCGGCCCTTCGACAAGGAAAAGGAAGGCTTTCCAGTGGTGCGCCATGGCGACATCATCGCGACGTGGTGCATCGAGGAAATAAGTTCGGTTCGCCGGATTGACGATATCGTAGTAGGGGATTCCATGGCCATCGATCACGGCCTCGGCTTCTCCATGGTCGCGGCCGTCAACTGGATGGTTGCTGAAAACGAACTGGAGCCAGTGTACCTGCCCGGGATCGTTGGCGCCAGTTCTCGCGTAGCGGACCCCGAAGTTGGCGCCCACACACTCGCCCGCGCCCCTAAAGCCAAAGAAAGCAAGGCAGTCCGGCTCGTACACGGCCTCATACCAATGGACGACGAGACTATGTTGTTCGAGTTCCTCATTGGATGGCTCCCACGTCCATCCGTCGGCCTCCCGGAGGCGGGCGCCAAAAACGTCAGCCGACCTTTGATTGAGGGTCCGCAGGTACCTGGGCGGATCCGGATCGAGCCACACTTCCCAGGTTTCGGCTCCGACCTGGTATCGCTGACTGGGATTGTGAAACTGTTTCATGGTCCACGGTCTACCGTGACGGTCCGTGAACATCTTCGGATCGCCTTCGTAGTCGAGCGCCAGTGGTGTAGTCCACAGCGGCGCGCATGCCACAAGGCATACCGCGCAGGAGGAGAGGGCATTCCATGTCATCTCTTATTCATCCTTTCGAACAATGGCCCGCCCTTCCAAACGATGGCGCGCCCTTTTGAACAAAGCCGCGCCGATGAGCGGGTGTTTGAACGCCATTCTGAGTTACCGTGGTGTCCGGGGCACGGAGATCCTAACAGCCGGCGGGACGGACACGGGCCGGCCGGGTTGCCCCGCACCGGCCTTTGCCAGCTAGAGAGTGAGACACGGCGGGGGCTACTCGAACAATCAGGAGAGAGCAGCCCCGCACAAGTTGTCAGGCCGCCCTATGTCCCGACGAACCGGATTGAGGGCTTGCGTTGGCTCCTGAGCAGGCCGTGGTAGAAGTCCTTGTGGAGAACATAAGACCACTCCGATCCGGTGGCGGCCTGGAAGGTTCACTAAAGACACGGGACTTGGCCCTGAGCCGCAACCGCCAGGAAGCGGTTCCGCCACGGAAACCGCTTCCGCCACGGCTGTTTTGGCAGGGGCCTTGGTTGGTGACCCGGTCTTGAGCGCCACACTCCACGCGTCTGGCGCGGTCAGATCACCGCCTGCGTCTGACCGCAACCAACACCAAGGCCGCGCCGAGCAGGGAGGCAAAGGTGGCCGGCCCTCCGTGCCAACATAGCTGAGACAACTCCCCTGGCCTTAATTACTGAGCAGGGCGAGAATAGGAATCAGCGTGAATTCTCAGACTCGCAACAAGAACGGGCTCCCTCCGGCTCCCACGGTTTTGC
>VFZY01000152.1 GCA_016870915.1 Acidobacteriota bacterium
CACGCCCGCTACTACTGGCTGATGTTGGCTGAGAGCCATCTGACGCGCCGGCTGTTCGGGAGCATGGTGCGGCGGATCGAGGCGCTGCCGGCGGGGTGAAGATCGGCCCGGAGAGGTGGAAATCTTGAGAGAAAGGAGGCTGGGAGGGAGAGGTGTCGAAAGAACTGCTGGAAACAGGCATGTTGTCAGTTTTCGTTTTTGTGCGATGGTCGAAAGAAGCCATCCGCAGGCACTGGCCCGCCCTCGGAAAGGGGATTCTGATCAAATCCGGCACGGGAGTGAGGCGTTGGTGTATACTGTCGGGGTCCGGGAGACCCAAAATGGAAATCCCGGTTTAGATCGGGCCACGACGTCAGCGCACCCCGCCCGAGGGGCAGAACGCTCGCTCGTGTGGTGTCACCGAATCAGTTGGACTTTCGTTTACGGGCCTTTCGGGCTGTGCAGCCGGGCTGGATCTGTTTAAGAGTCTGGCGGCAGCGCGCGAGTTTGGCCACGCTGGATTCGACAGTAGCGGTGCAGGCAAACGGTTTGGGGCCTCGTCCCAGGCGGCGAGGAACTCGTTCATGGCAGCGATTAGGTCATCGACGCCTATTGCGGCGGATTCTCTTTGTGGTTCGCTCACCAAACCAACGTTCAATCAGGTTCAACCAGATGGAACTGCTTGGGACGTAGTGCACGATGAACCCCGCGATCTCAGCGGATCCTCGTGCGGCAAAAAGGGATGATGGAAGGGTGAAATTGACCATTGACCTGGATCGCGAGGAGGATGGCCGCTGGATCGCCGAAGCCTTCGAACTGCCAGGCGTGATGTGCTACGGGCAGACACGCGACGAAGCAATCAGCAAGGCCGAACAGCTGGCAATCGAGGTGATCGCGGACCGTATTGCCCACGGCGAACTGGCATCGGCGGCGCTAGCCGTTTCGTTCTCGATTCCAGATGAGCAATTGGCCAGCCACTAAAACCGGGCGAGTCCTCGCGGCTTTGGAGAAAGCCGGCTGGAGTGTGAAGCGCCAGCGTGGCTCACACTCCAGTTGTGCGTAGGGGGAAATGAGCTACTCGGCGCGCACCATCGTCGCCGGGTCCACCCGCATCGCCCGGGCAATGGGCACCGTGGCCGCCCCAATCGCCGCCGCGAATATGATTGCCGCCGGTGTGGCGAGCATCCACCAGTCAGTCACCTTCACGCCAAACACCAGCTTCTCAAGGTACCGCTCGCTCAGAAGCCCCAACGCGATGCCAGCCCCCGAGCCAACGATCAGCATGCTGAAGATTCCGGCGGAAACGCGCCAGGCAAGGTCCGCCGGCGGGGCCCCTAGCGCCATCCGTATGCCGATCTCGCGGCGCCGCTGCAGCACCGAATAATCCAGGACTCCGTAGAGTCCCACCCCGGCAAGCACAAGGGCCAACATGGCGAAGAACGTGCCCAGCAGGGCAAGCAGCCGCTCGCGCAGCGTGTGCAACTCCACCAGTTCCCGCTGTGTCAGGATGCCGGACACCCGGAACTCGGACCGGCTGGCGGGAACGGCCTTCCGCAAAATCGAAGCCATGGCCAGGGGGTTGCCGCTGTCCGTCCGAACAACGAACGACGCCCGTTGCGTCCCAACCGGCGCACCTTTTTCGTCCACCGAACGGAAGGGAACATAGATCGTGGGCCGGATGGGCTCTCGCATGTCACGATAGCGTGCGTCTTTGACATACCCGACAATCTCCATGCGCGTTCGCTTTGAGGTGTTGCGGCCCCCATCCTTCTCGAAGGTCCTGCCCACGGGGTTCTCGCCGTCAAAGTACCTTTTTGCGAAGCTCTCATTGACGATGGCCACCCGCGGGTAAGCATCCTCATTGCGGAAATCCCGGCCGGCCAGCAGGGGAACCTTCATCGTTGCCAGCCACTCGGGCGAGACGGCTAGAAAATAGGGCGCCACCACGTGCGGCGGCGCGCCGTTCACGTGGACATCGTTACTCCAGCCACTGCCGGAGAGCAGCGGAAAGCCGCTGATCCCCGCCGCCTCAACACCCGGCAACGAACGCAGATGAGCCACAATCTGCTCGAACGCCTCCGGCGGCGCGTTGTCCAGACTGGACGCCTGCAATGACAGAACACGATCCGCCGAAAAGCCCAGCGGCTGATTCGACAAACGGTCAAAGGATGCCAGGAAGAGGCCGGCCGTAAAATGCACCACGAAGCAGAAAGCGGCCTGAACCGCCACCAGAGCATGCATCAACCGGCGCTTGGAGTGCGGACTCTCCCCGCCCTTGAGCGCTGAAACGGGCCGCACGGAAGACGCACGCAGCGCCGGGAAAAGCCCGAAGGTGACCGTCACCACGAACGCCAGCGCGGTCATGAAAAAGAACACGCGCTCATCGGAGGGCAGAGCAAGCCGCAACGGATTGTCCGGCGGATTGATGCGGCTCATCACCGCGGGCGCCGACCACAGCGCAAATCCGAAGCCCAGAACGGACGCGCACAAGGCAAGCAGCGCGCTCTCAGCCAGCACAAGCTGAATCAGGCGCAGCCTGCCCGCGCCAATCGACACCCGAAGCGCCATCTCCCGAGCTCTTGCCGCGGCCTGGGCGGTCATCAAATTGGCAATGTTGGCGCACGTAATCACCAGGACCAGACCCACCAGCACGCCGAGAATCCCCAGCGCCGTGCGATACCGCTTCTGGGCGCTGGAGTAGCCCGCCGTGGCGGGCCGCAGTTCCAGCCGCGTGTTCACATACGCCGCAACCCGAGCCTTGGGCGCCCCCGCCGGCCATCCCTTCACTCGCTCCTGACGGTGAGCGCGAACAATCCCTTCGCTCCGCTGCCGGATAAGTTCCACGGAGGCGCCGGGGTGAGGCGCCACCCAAGCGCGGAACCAACTAAGACCGGCCTCATGAATCGCTTCGCCCTCCATCATCATCGGGATGAAAAAATCGGCGGGTGTGCCGGTTTCCGTACCGGCATATCCTTCCGGCCCCACGCCCACAATCTCAAACAGGGTCTTTCCCATCCGGAACGTTTTTCCGATCACCTTGGGGTCCCCGCCGAAGCGCCGGCGCCAGTAGTCATGGGCCAGCACGGCCACCGGATGAGCATTCGGTTTCAGATCGTCGTTTTCCGTGAACAGGCGGCCCACAGCCGGCCTCAGTCCGAACGCCTCAAAGGTCCAGCCCGAGACGTGCTGCCGGTGCGCGCGCTCGATTTCGTCGTCTGAGCCAAACGTGATGTCCTGGCGGCCCGTGTAGCCAAGCCCAATCACCGCGGCCTGATCCTTCAGGGCGTGCCGCAGCTCACGGAACAGAGGATAGTTGAAGGAATCGGTATAATCCTCCCGGCCTTCCAGGTCTGTGAACGACATGGTCATCACCCGCAGGCGATCGGCATCGGCCACCGGCAGCGGACGAAACAAGAGGGCATCGATCAGCCGGAAACTGGACGTGCACGCGCCAATGGCCAGCCCAAGGGAAACGATGGCGGCCACCGAGGCCACCTTGTTCTTCCGCAGTTGGCGGCTCGCGAAAACGAAGTCGCTCATCAGATTGTCCAGCCAGACGGCCAGCTTGACGCTCTGCGCGGCCTCACGTGTGTTGATGAAATTGCCGAACGCCCGCCGCGCTTCCATCGCGTCCCGTCCACTGGCCACGGCCTCTTCCAGGTGCAACCTCATCTCTTCCTCGAGTTCGGCGTTCAATGCATCCCGTCGAAACACGTTCCTGATCTTGATCCACAGCCTCATATCACGCCATCCTCAAAACGCGATTCACCGCGGCCGTCACCGTCTGCCACCGCGACTCCTCGGCCGCGAGTTGCTTCCGGCCGTGCGCCGTCAACTCATACGTCCGCGCCCGCCGCCCCGTGCCGGCTCTCGTGATCCAAGCCGCCTTCACCGAGCCATCCATCTCCAGCCTGTGCAGGGCCGGATACAGCGACCCTTCCTCCACCCGCAGCACATCGTCCGAGAACTCCTTGATGGCAACCATCAGGGCGTAGCCGTGAAGGCCGGGCCGCCCTTTCAGGATCTTGAGGATCAGAAGATCCAGGGAACCCTGGAGAGAATCAGGTTTCGGCATACTCAGCAATCTTATTATAGAGACGGCTGAGTATAAATACAAGCCCTTCTTGAAAGCGGTTCCTGGAAATCGCGGTGACGCCCCGGCCTTCGCATCACGGTTGCCGGACTTGCGGCGGGCGGGCCCTGGGTGCCTCGCGTGTGCTGCAGGCATTCCTGTTCGGGGTGGATGCCTGGGACATGATGGTGTTCATCACGGTGCCGCTGCTGATGCTCGCCGTGGCGCTGGCAGCATCCTGCTTCCAGCACTCCGGGCGGCCCGCGTGAGCCGCGTCATCGCGCTCCGGTACGATTGACGCGCTGGGAACGTCCCGCTCGGCCCGGCTATCCCGCCCCGCGCCGCTTTACGTCGATGCTCAGCCGCTTGATCTTCTGGTTCAACGTCGACAGCGGAATGCCCAGCGTTTTCGCGGCGTCCGTCTGGCTCCAGTTCGCACCTTCCAGATGCTCCAGGATCCGCCGCCGCTCGAAGTCCGCCACCATCTCGAACAACGATGCATCCGGCGCCAGGTTGCCCGTCGAATCCAGCCGGATCCGCGCCCCGCTCGCCTGCAGCAGATACTCAGGCAGCGCCTCAAACCCCACCATCGGCTCCGTCGCCAGCACCACAGCCCGCTCCACCACGTTCTCCAACTCGCGCACATTACCCGGCCAGGCGTGATCCAGCAGCATCTGCAACGCCTCCGGGTGAAACTGCAGGACGCTCTCCCGCCGCGAATCCAGAAACTTCTCATTTTCCCGCGAGTACAGGTGGAAAAAATGCGTAATCAGCGGAGGAATGTCCTCCTTCCGCTCACGCAGCGGCGGCAGCACCAGATTGATCACGTTCAGCCGGTAGTACAGGTCCTCGCGGAACCGCCCCTCCTGCACCAGCCGCCGCAGATCCTCATTCGTCGCCGCGATCACCCGCACATCCACCTTGATCACTTCACTGGACCCGAGCGGAATGAACTCCTTTTCCTGCAGGACACGCAGCAGTTTCGTCTGCGTCTCCGGCCCGATCGTCGAAATCTCGTCGAAAAAGATGGTCCCGCGATTCGCCGTCTCGAAGTACCCCTTGCGAGCCGCCACCGCGCCCGTGAACGCACCCTTCGTATGCCAGAACAGCGTCGATTCCAGCAGATCCGGAGGCAGCGAACCGCTGTTCACCGCGACAAACGGCTGGTCGGCGCGCGGCGAATTGGCATGAATCGTCTTGGCGATCAGTTCCTTGCCGGTGCCCGTCTCACCGGAAAGCAGAATGGTCGCGCGGCTTGACGCCACCTGACCCACCAGATCCAGCACGCGCAGCATCCGCTCGCTCTTTCCCACGATGTTCGGGAAACTGTAGCGTTGCTTGAACGCGCGCTTCAACTGGCGGTTTTCCGTCTCAAGCCGCCGCTTGGCGATCATCCGCGCGATCTCGATCAGCAGCTTCTCGTTATCCCAGGGCTTCGAAAAGTAGTCGCTGGCGCCACTTTTCAGTGCCTGCACGGCCACTTCCAGCGACCCGTACGCCGTGATCAGAAAGATCGGCGTCTCCGTGTCCCGGCTCCGGACCTCTTCAAGCACCTCCATGCCCGAACGGTCCGGCATCATCAAATCCAGCAGCACCAGGTCGAAACTCGCCTGTTCCAGGGCCTTCAATCCCTCGGTGCCGTTCACCGCCAGTTGTACTTCATAGCCTTCCAGGGACAGCAGCGCTTCCAGGCTCTCGCGAATGTCCGCCTCATCGTCGATCACGAGAATGCGGCCTGATGAAGGATTCGGGAGGGTTTCTTCCATGGGTTTCTAGAACTGCCGCAGCATCAGACCGCCACGCCGCGCCGCGCGGCCGGAAACTCAAGATCGAACGTCGACCCGCGCCCCGGAGCGCTCTGGACGCGAATCGCTCCGCCGTGCTCCTGCACAATGCCATACGTCACCGAAAGGCCCAGCCCGGTGCCTTTCCGGTGGCCCTTGGTGGTGAAGAAGGGGTCGAAAATGCGCGCCTGAACATCGGGCGGAATGCCCGTGCCGGTATCCGTTACGCTCACCCGCACCGTGTCGCCGTCAGCCGCGGTCCGGATCACGAGCCGCCCGCCAGTTTCCATCGCATCGCGGGCATTGAGGAACAGGTTCAGGAAGATCTGCTGCAGCTTGCCGGCGTTGCCCCGGATTCCCGGCAACCCCTCGGCCAGCGCCGTTTCCACCACCACATGCGCCTTCTGCAACTGATGGTCGATCAACGACACCGTGTCCCGGATCACCCGGTTCAGATCCACCGGACCCAGCTCCGTCGTCGAGGTCCGCGAGAAGTTCAGCAGCGAATTCACAATCTCGCTCGCGCGAAACGTCTGGCGCGCGATCTTCTCCAGCAGCTTCGACTTCTGCTCATCGCCATTCACCTGCTTGGCCAGCATCTGAGCGTACGTCGAAATCACCGCCAGCGGCGTGTTCACCTCGTGCGCCACGCCCGCCGCCAGCAGCCCGATCGAACTGAGCTTGTCGGCCTGCACCAGTTGGCGCTCCAGATCGAACCGGTCGGTGATGTCGTCGAAGATGATCAGACGTCCAATCCGCTCCTGCTCCTTGGAAACCAGCGGTGCGATGGCGATGTTCACCATCGCCTCCCGGGGCCCGTGGCCGTTGGCGGGCAGGCGCAGCGCGAACTTGTCGATCCGGTGAATTCCCGTCTCCTCGCTCGCCGCGTCGAACCGCTGTGCCAGATCGTCCGGGAAGATGTCCCGCAAGCGCCGCCCCATGGCCTGCTCGCGTGAAATCCCCGTCAACGCCTCAATCTGATGGTTCCAGCTTCCAATCCGGTCATCCAGCCCCGCCGCCAGAATGCCGACGTTGATCGATTCCACGATGTTCTCGTTGAACTCGCGCAGCCGCTCGTTCTCCGCGATCTTGGCCTGCAGGGACCGGTACAGCCTTGAATTCTCAATCGCAATGCCGATGTTCGCCGCCAGCGTCATCAGCAGTTCAAGATCGTCGCTTGAGAGGAAATCGCCCTCCGCCGTCCGGCTCACTCCCAGATAGGCAATGGTGCGTCCGCGCACGGCGCAGGGCAGATAGTAGGTCAGGTCCAGATCGGCAATCGTCTGCCGCACCGACGGAGGCCAGTCCGCGAAAACAATGTCCAGGTTGTGCCTTGTCCGCTCAAAGAACAGGTACGGCTTGCCCGCGGCCCCGGCCAGGAAGCTCAAATCGGGCTGCATCGGAAGAGCGTGCTCGCGATGGCCCGCCACATGATGCAGCCGGAATACGCCATCCTCTTCATCGTGCAGGAACACCGCCGTGTGTTGAATGGAAAGCGTGCCCAGCAGGCGCTCCGACACCGATCCCAGCATCCGTTCCAGATCGGTCTCGGAACTCAACTCGCGCGAAAACTCAACCAGCGTGCGCCGGTAGTCATAGCGATCCTTATAAAGATAGTGCCGGTCGAACAGTTCCTGCAGATAATTCCGGATCGGCTGGAACACGAACGTCGCCAGAGCCATCAGGATCACCACGTTCGACGGGTCGATATCATCCAGCCGCCCCAGCGAGAATACCAGCCCGTAGAACACGCCGATCACCGCCAGCGTCGCCAGCGTGTAGACGTAGCCTTGCTGGAAGATCACATCCACGTCCATCAGCCGGTAGCGGATGATCGCATACGCCCAGGTGAGCGGAATCAGCGGCAGCGAAAGCACGGCCAGTTTCATCGCGGGCCCCGGCACCACGCCCAGCGTATACGGCACAACGTAGAGCAAGGTGAACGGCAGCGCGCCCAGAATCGCGCCGTTGCGCAGCCACTTCAACTGCTGCCGCACCACCGAATCTTGCGTCTTGCGATATTTCAGTTGCAGCACCAGCCCGCCCGCCAGATACGAAGCCATCAGAAGCGGCATCCAGATGCGGTCCAGCAGCCACAGCAACTCGATCAGCGGTATCCCCGTGCGCAAGCTTCCCGTCGCCACCAGCACGTAGACAAGAAACAGCGCCGTCGGAGGACCGTAGATCGCGGCCCGCGTCCAACGCGAAACCCCCGCCGCCGAATCCGGGAACGAGATGCAGAAGTGGATGAAGATCGCCGGCACCGCCAGGCCCGCGAACACGTTCCCCCAGAAGATCAGCTTGTCGAATCCGTTCAGCTTGCCCGTGTAGTGGAATGTCGAAAACACGAACGAAAGCAGGCACAGCAGAAAGAAGTGCGTCGATTTGCCCGCCCGGCCGCGCCGGAAGTACACAAACAACCCGATCGCGAGGTACGCCAGGCCCACGGGATACTGGTAGTACACGGCCGTGTCCACCTGGCGCTGCCTCACAATCACGGTCGCCTTCGTCTCAACGCCGCCCCGGGCGATCTGGTACTCACCCTTGCTCCAAACGCCCAAGCGAACCAAAACGCTCGGAACATCGGTGGCCTGATCGATCGTCACGCCGTTGATCTTCAGCAAGACATCGCCGGATCGGATGCCCGCTTTCGCTCCCGGGCTATCCGGCTCCACGTGCAAAGCCACAACCTGCGGCGTACGCCCGTCCGGAGCCCGCTCCGTCCAGGTCACGCCGTCTTCCGGCAGCAGGAACTTGTGCTGCTGATCGAAATTCACGGCGGCGCAGATCACCGCCGCGACCGTAAAGATCACGAACAGCGCGCTCGTCAGTTGTCGTTTGAACTCGTTCACACCCCTGCCGCCACCAGCACAGACCGCACCCGCGCCTCATCTCCTTGCACGCTGGATGCCACTCAGGCTGCTTCGACTTTACATGATTTTCCATCAGCTTACAACTCTTCCTGGTTCCGGACTCCGCAATTTCATAGCAAGCCTTCCAGGAACGGTAGCCGCCGCCCATCAAACACGTGGAAAAACATCCCTCTTGGGTAACCCCCGCCGCCCGTGATACGCTCTCTGAGGAGATGTCCATGATCACCACACGCCTCACCCTCACCGCCCTGCTGGGCGCCGCCCTCTGCGCGGCCCAGTCTGGCGCGCCTCGAATCTATAACACGGCCAAGCAGAAGCTCCAGGCGGGCAAGCAGGTCGTTGGCGGAACCGTTTCCTCAAGCGACCCCGACATCTATTGCGCCATGGCGAACGCCGGCTTCGATTTCACCTGGATCGAGATGCAGCACAGCCCGCTCACCTATCAGGAGGTTGCCCGCATGATCCGAGCCTGCAAAGGCGCCTCCGCCATTCCCTTCATCCGCGTCCCGGACGCCACCGAAGGCGACATTCAGAAGGCCATGGACATTGGTGCGCTGGGCATCATCATCCCCATGGTTGAGTCCGTCGAGAAGGTGAAGGCGGCTGTTAAGTTCGCCAACTATCCGCCCATCGGCGCCCGCAGCCAGGGCGGCGGCCAGTACGGCGTGCTCTGGGGTTCGGACTACCGGCAGACCGCGAACGCCAACCTGGTCATTGTCGCCATGATCGAATCGCCCAAGGGAGTCGCCATCGCCGATCAGATCGCTGCCATCCCGGGCGTCGACGTCGTTTTCGTCGCCTCGACGGACCTCAGCAGTTTCTCGGCTCTGAAGCAAGGCGACCCCCAGTACGAAGCCATGGTGACCACCATTAAGGACGCCACCCTCAAGGCTGGCCTCAAGGTCGGCGGCCCCCACGCGTGGATGAAGCGCCCGGGCTTTGCCTTCTTCCAGGCCGGCGGCGAAAGCTCCCTCATCCGCACCGGAGCTCAGGCGCTTCTCGGCGGCGGCGTCGAGCGCGGCGCGCGGCCCGGTGTGGCTCCCACCGAGGGCGCCGAAAAGTAGACCCGTCCGGCCACTCGCGCTAACGCGCGTGCCGGACTCAGTTCCTGCGCATCAGGGCGCAAGCCACCAGGCTCAGCGGCCCCGGGGCCGGTTCCTGAACGGCCCGAAGCCGGGCGTGCCACTCGCGATTGGGTCGCCACCGGACGTGGGCGGCTCGGGAAGGATTAACGCTCGCCCGGAGTCGACTCCGGGCGAGCGTTGGTGGCCGGCCTTATCGCGCCCGGGGTATTCGGATCCCCGCCACCAGCATATCCGCTTGCCTGGCGTAGACCTCAAGGCTCCCCCCGGCCGCCAGAATGATCTGCTTCACGCTCGCCAACCCCAAACCGCTCCCCGCCGGGGCATGGCTCGCGAAGGGATCGAACAGCGACCGGGCCTGTGTCACCAGATCGCTCGCCGCCGGATGGACCGGGGTCTGGCAACTCAACTCGAGTTGCACGCAACTTCGCCCGTCCAGGTCTTCCCCTTCGCACATCCACAGGTCCACCGGTGTGCCCGGCTGTGCCGCCTGCCGCAGGAAATGGAACAGGTTCCTCAGCATGTGGCGCGCCCGGTTCGGATCCAGCACCACCAGCGCCGGCTGCAATTCAAGCCGCAGCCGCACATCCAGCCTCTCCCGCGACCACTCGGCAATGGATCCCGCCACCACCTCGTTCAGATCCAGCGTCTCCGGCCGTGGCGGCGAGGCGTTCAGGTAGTACACCGCATCCGCCAGAATCCAGTTCGCCTGCTGCACCATCGCCTGGATCTTTTCCACCTGCGCCCGCGACTTCCGGTCATGGCGCGGCAACACCATGTCCAGGTAGTACGCCAGCGACTCGATCGCGCTCAGCGGTTGTCGAATTTCGTGCGCCAGGTGCCGCACAACATCCGGAGCCTGGTCAGACGGCCCGGTCCGGGTTGAATTCTCCGGCCGGACGGCCAGAGTCACGTGTATAGGCTCCATCGGAGTCTCAATCGGGAAGGGGGGAAGCTAACCGATTATAGCGAGGACGGTGATCGGAATCCACGGAAAAATTGAGATTTTTCCGGTCTCACGCCACCGCGCGAGAAAAGAGTGTAATGCCGGCCACTCCCACGGCCCCGGCCTCCAGGCATTCGTCCGATCGTTCCCACGTCACGCCCCCCAGGGCATAGACCGGCAGGCTCACACGCCGGCAGACCTCGCGCAGCGCTGCAACCCCCACCGGCTGCTTGGTTCCGGTGGAGTACACCGGGCCGAACACGGCAAAATCGGCGCCTTCTTCTTCCGCCCGGTGAACCTCCGCCAGGTTGTGGCAGGAAACCCCGATCAGGAACCCGGGTGGTGCAATCCGCCGGAACAGGGCTGGGGAGGGGCACGCGGACGTCAGGTGAACACCGCCGGCGCCCGCCGCCATGGCAACATCAGCCCGCGTGTTCACAAGCACACGCGCGGCGGGAGCCGCGGCCACGGCTCGCCGGACCAGATCCGATAGCTCCCGCACGGGCAGGTCTTTTTCCCGGATCTGGATCATCTCACAGGGCACTCGCGCAATGTGGCCGAGCAGCCCTTCCATCCCACCGTGCAGCCGCCGGTCCGTGATCAGGTAGCGCTGCATGACTCCGGAGTGTAGTAGCGTTCTCCCGCGCAGTGGCGACAGACAGCTTCTTCGTTCACAATCACTTCGCGTCCAAAACTGATGTTTTCTCCGCACTTTGCGCAGGCTACTTTCGGGGCCTTGTACCCGGGCAGATCCTGGGGGCCCACCGTCACTCGCACCCATTGGATGTCGAACAGATCCCCGGCGGGCATCTCGCGGTAGGCCCGCATCTGCTGCCGGTTCCACCCTTCGATTTCCGGGTACATCTCCCGAGCCCGTTCCTTGGCCGATTCGCGCGCCGCAAGCCGCACGGCGCGGCCCGCGCTCAAGTCGCAGAACGTAGCCGCCATCTTGCCGAAATCACGAAACTTGAGCGCCCGTTTCCCCAACCGGCACCCCGTCACCACGGCAAGGGCATCGGTCGCGCACCGGTCAATTTCGACATACGTCACCAGCCGCTTCCGGTCCCGCCCCGCCGGGTCGTCGATACCTAACAATTCCAGCCCGTGCATCGCCATGCGGATCCCCAAAATCTGGCCCGCACAAAGGTGCCCATGGGCCACGGCGGCCAAATCTTCGTACTGCGCCAAACTCAGCATCCCGCTCCATCTTCCCACGACGGGCCGGTGGTAAAGTCTTCAGTGACTCTGGCAGGAAGATGGTGACGGTGGCATGGCAAGTCTCGGTCCATGATCATGCCATGTATTTCCTCTCGGGAACTCCTAGTGTTCGTGGAGGCAGGTGGGAAATTCGGCCATGACGGTGTTGCCCTGGTAACCGAGACCGGTGAGGAGACCTTCGCGCGAGGTGTAGTAGCCGTCGGCGATGAGTCCTTTGGCGGCCTGGAAGAAGCGGAGGCCGGTATCGCCGGACCGGGGTTTGTCTTTCATGCGGTCGAGGGGGCGGAGGAGGGCGAGTTGCCTGGGCTGGGGCAGTTTGACGAAGGGGCCTTGGGCGCGCTGATCGAGCCAGGCGAGGCCATCCCGCATCACCTGCTGGAGGGCCTTGTTGCGGGAGACGACGTAATCGACATAGGCAGGGACGCCGGCGTCGAGGGCGCCGGGTGTATTTGTGCGGGGAATGATGAGATCGGCAAGGCGGGTGATGGTTTCAAACTCGGCGGCGGTGAAGAATGAGGGAGCCGTTGGAAGCTTGGGCGCGGGGGCGGCGCCTGGGGCGTGTTCGTGCTGGCCGTAGAGTTCATCGGCCTGGAAGGGGAAGGCGCAGGTGGAGCCGACGGCTCCCATGATCTTGAGGGTTTCGCGGCGTCGCGGCATGGTCTTAGACTTCTCCCTTCCTGAGGCGGGTGGCGATCTCATCGGCGGTGCGCGCGGCGAGCGCCATGATGGTGTGGGTGGGGTTCTTTTCGGAGGCCGAGGGGAAGACGCTGCCGTCGCAGACGTAGAGGTTGGGGACGTCGTGCGTGCGGCAGGTGTGATCGACGACGGAGGTGCGGGCGTCGGAGCCCATGCGCGCGCCGCCGAGTTCGTGGTTGGTTCGCGGCTCTTCGCCGACGCTCAGGATTTCGGCGCCGGCGGAGTCGAGGATGCGCAAAGACCAAGCCGTCATGTCGCGGAAGAGCTTCCAGTCGTTGTCGCCCCAGATCATGTTGCGGCGGGCGGCGGGGAGGCCGTAGGCGTCCTTTCGATTCCAATCGAGATCGACGTGGGACTTGCCGGGGAGCATTTCGCCGTAAGGCTGGAAGGTCAGGAAGGCGGGATAGCGGTCCGCTACGGCCTTCTTGAAATCGGCGCCGATGCCGGGGATCATACGGGTCCAGCCGGTGGAGCGGCGGTTCTGATAGTTGAACTGAATGCCGAAGCTGCGTGCGTAGGCGCGTTTGCGGGAGTGCATGAAGGAGGGAACGTAGGCGTGATCAAGGAAGCCTTCGTCGTTGGAGGGCGGTTTGCCGACAAGGTCCGTGAGGAAGCACTGGACGCCGTTGGTGAAGTGGGGGATGAAGGCTTTGCCGAGCATGCCGCTGGAGTTGGCGAGGCCGTTGGGATATCGCGATGACCTGGACATGAGGAGCAGAGCGATGCTCTGGACGCAGGCGGCGGCGACGGCGACGATGCGGCCTCGGACTTCGCCTTCCTGTTGGGTGAGGCGGTTGAGGAACTTCACCCCGGTGGCCCGGTTTTCGGAGTTGACGGAGACCTCGCGGACCACCGAATCGTGGAAGAGTGTCAGCTTGCCGGTGCGCATGGCGGGGTAGATGTGGACGTCGGCCGAGTTGTACTTGGCAACGACGTCGCAGCCTGCCATGCAGTTGCCGCAGAAGTGGCAGGAGGGGCGGGAGCCGACGGGGCGGCTGAGGGTTGACTTGCGGACGTGAATGACTTTGACGCCGAGTTTGGCGGCGCCGCGCCTGACGATGAGGTCGCTGCACTTCATGGGGACGGGAGGGAGGGAGTTCCCGTCGGGGAGATCTTCGAGGCCATCGCGGTTGCCGCAGACGCCGACTTCGGTTTCGATGCGGTTGTAGTAGGGTTCGAGGTCCTTGTAATCGAGAGGCCAGTCTTCGCCGGCGCCTTCGAAGGTCTGGCCTTTAAAATCGCGCTGGCTGAAGCGCCAGGCGACGGCGTTCCAGGTGAGGGACTTGCCGCCGACGCCGCGGCTGCGTTCGGAATCAAAGCCCTGCTTGCCGGGCTTCATCACGGGGATGTGCCGGTTTTCGAAGTGGAAGGGCATGCCGTGGGTGTTGAAGTCGGTGCGGGTGTTGATGCGAGGTCCGCCTTCGACGAGGGCGACGTCGGCGCCGGAGCGGGCGAGCCAGGCGGCCATGGTGCCGCCGGAGGCGCCGGAGCCGACGATGACAACGTCAAATACTTTGTCCGCCATATCGGAACGATTGTACCGTTCCCCAAGGCTCGGACGCCTCTCGCGTAACCGCGGTGGCGGGGTCTACTGCCTCAATGTCCAGACGCAGGCGAAGCCGATGGCGGCGTTGACGAAAATGGCGACGAAGCGGAAGAAGAGGTCTGATTCTCCGTCTTCGCGTGGAGTAGCCGGGGCTGCGATTGTGCCAGCCGCGAGATCGGCGAGGGTTGGTCCGTTAGGCCTGATGGCGAGCCTGATCGCTTCCGTCGGCCAGGTGAACCATGTGAGAAACCGGGCGAACCAACGTCCAACTGCTCGCAGTGGTTCCAAGGGGGCACCGGACTTGGTGGTGAGACGGATGCCCATCATCTGCTTTCCGAATGTGGCTCCACCGGCAAGCCAGTAGCAGGCCGGAACATAGACCGCGCCGCCGGACAAGAGTAGCATCCCGAGGGCCGGGCCTCGATGCGCACTCCACATCTCATGGGTGTCGGGTGCCGGGCCTGGCCCTGCCATGACCTTGAAAAGCCGCCCCCAGACCCAGGCCTGGAGAAAGAGAATGCCTGTGTCGATGGCAAAGGCTCCGAGGCGGCGGCCGAAGGTGGGTTGCATGGTGATGTTCCTGCGATAAGAGCGGCGCAGCAGAGCGGCCCGGGACATCACACCGTACTTTTTCGCTCACCCGGAGCGATTGCGAACCGCTAGTCGGCGATGGCTTGCATGACGGCGTTTTGAAATTCGGGGCGGATGGCGAGGTGGTCGTAGGGCTTGAGTTGGATCATGAGGATGGCCGTGAGCTGCTCCTTGGGATCGACCCAGAAGTAGGTTCCGTAGGCTCCGCCCCAGCCGTATTCTCCGGTGGAGCCGAGGGTTTGGGAGGCTCCGAGATTGGTGCGGACGCGGAAGCCGAGGCCGAAGCCGTAGCCGCGGTAGCGGTCCTGCCAGAGGGGTAAGGGACCGATGTGGTTGGCGGTCATCATCTCCATGGTTTTGCGGCTGACGAGGCGGGTGCCATCGAGGGTGCCTCCGTTGAGGAAGAGCTGGCAAAGGCGGAAGTAGTCGGCGGCGGTGCCGGCGAGGCCTCCGCCACCGCTGAAGTAGACGCCGTTGCGGTCTTCGGGTCCGCGTTCGTTCAACTGGCGGAGCGCGGCGCCGGACTTTTCGTACGCGGTGACGAGGCGAGGAAGGCGGTCATCGGGAAGGTAGTGCCAGGTGTCGTCCATGGCGAGCGGACCGAGAATGCGGTCGCGGAAGAACTGGTCGAGGCGCTTGCCGCTGACAACTTCGACCAGGCGGCCGAGAACATCGGTGGCGGGGCCGTACTCCCAATGAGCGCCCGGGTGGAAGTTGAGGGGCAGACCGGCGAGGCGGGTGACGATGGCGGCGAGGGTATCGGTGGGTTTGCGTTCGGCAGCCAGCTTCTTTGAAAGATCGAAGGTGGGGCCGGCGGTTCCGCTGGCAAGCCCGGCGGAATGTGTGAGCAGATGGCGGATGGTGATGTCGCGTTCAGCGGGTACGAGGCGGAAGCCGGCGCCGGCGCGCTCATTGGGAGCGTTGGGGAGGGCGACCTTGGGGCTGGCGTACTCAGGCAGGAAACGGGAGATCGGGTCATCGAGCACGAAGTGGCCTTCTTCGTGGAGCATCATGACGGCAAGGCTGGTGATGGGCTTGGTCATGGAGGCGAGGCGGAAGATGGAGTCCGTTGTGAGGGGCTTTTTCGAAGCGAGGTCCGCAAGGCCCTGGGCTTCGAGATGAACGACCTTGCCGCGGCGGGCGACAAGGGAGACCGCGCCGGCGATTTCGCCTTTGTCGATGTACTTGCGGAGGACGGCGGTGACGCGGCGAAGCCGGTCCTGGGACATGCCGGCATCGGCGGGGGCGGCTTTGGGAAGGGACGCGGCGGAGGATACCGCGGCCAGGGTGATGCAGAGGAGCGGGTACCGGAGAGGCATGGGGTGAGTGTACTACGGTTCGCGCGGGGGTTAGCGGCCGAAGTACTTCACGACGCCGACGAGGTTCTGAAAGTTCGCGAGCTTGCGGGGGCCGGGCGGGTCGAGGCGGGCACTGAAGGGATTGCCGGAGATGGTCTCACTGAAGGAGTAACGGACGCCCCAGCCGTTCTTTGCCATGAGGTCGATGCCGACGGCGACGCGGAGGGGCCAGGACTGGGTTTCCTTGAAGAGGCTGGCGCCCGTGGCGCGGTCCGCTTCGATGCGGACGAAGCCGGTGCCAACAGACAGATAGGGCCGGATTCTGCTGCGGCGATTGCGGAAGTAGAGAAGAAAGTCGGCGATGGCGGCGTCCTGGCGGCTTCGGAGCAGGGTGTCCGTGAGGCGGTTTCCGGTGAGTCCGCTGAGGGTGACATCGTTGGCGTTCCAGCCCACATTTCCGTTTTGAGCCGCGCGTGCGAATCTCCTGGATGCTCGTCCGCATCAATATCGATAGGGGTTTGAAGGCAGCGAAGACCCCTGCGGAGGACAGCACCCAATGGGTGACAAACAAAACCAGCCCTTTCAGCTCTCGTTCAACGGCCTTCTCAAGATCGACTTCCAGGGATCGCGCGTTACTTCCGATGGTGGTCTGATCCTGGTGCGTGAGTTGGATGAACGGCTGGGCTTCGGTGCTCTCATTGCCCAACACCTGACTGACTCACGGCGCGGCAAGAATACCCAGCTTCCGCTGGCGGACCTACTGCGCCAGTCCGTCTACAGCCGGATTGCCGGCTACGAGGATGTCAACGATGCCGAGCGGCTCTCGCAGGATCCAACCTTCCGGCTGA
>VFZY01000153.1 GCA_016870915.1 Acidobacteriota bacterium
TGTCAGTGTGCGCCGGATCGTTTTGTCACTGGCGACGAGCTACCCCTGGCAGGCCCAGTTTGCGCAAGTTCACGCGAACCTGCGCTGCTGAAAAAACTGCGTGAAGCAAACACCGGACTTATTCATTCCGCATTTTTGCAGCGGACCGGAGAAGCGCGTATGGACGGCCCATTTTCACCCTTCGGGTGCTCCGAGCGACGGTATGCGGCAGCCATTTTGCCGCAAATTTCTGACCGAGACACCCGCGGAGGATCCGCACGAGTCATTTCGAGCTTGTCCGCGGCGTCAGTTTGGGCTGCGATCAGATGCCGTGAGAAAAGCGGGCTAGGCACCATACCCTCAAATTAGTGGGTACAATTTGGCAAACCTCGGATATACTATCCCTTAAACCAAGTATTTCATGACGTTCTCATGGTGAAGCTGAAGGAAACGCTCGAGGATCCGGGCTTCGAAGTAGCCCGTGTTCTATTGGCGGACGACGACCCAGCGTCCCGGTTGACTTTGCAGACCGTGCTCCGTGCCGGGGGCTATCGTGTCGATTCCGCCGCTTCCGCCGCCGAGGCGCTCGGGAAGCTGGATGAGCAGGAGTACGAACTGGTGCTGGCCGACCTCCACATGGAGTCGCCCGAATCCGGTCTCAAGGTCCTGGCCCGCGCCCGGATGATGGACTACAAGCCCGCCACCGCCCTGCTGGCCACCTACAATCCCCGCCAATCCAGCGAACCCAATCCTCCCACCCTGGTGGAACCAGAGAACCTGCCGGAGTTGATGGACTATGTCGCGGGCCTGATCAGCCAGCGGGCCAGCCGCCGTCTTCGCCGGGCGATGCGCCAGGCGTCCTGAAACCGTACCTACTTCTTCGGATTCATCAGATGTACAGGCTGCGCCAGGGCGCCATTCCCCGCTGAATCCCAGGCCGCGAAACGAACCCACTTCTTGCCCGCCGCCTCGAAGGGAATGCGGAACCGCGCCGAGCCGAACGGCGCCTTGTCTCTGGCGCTCACCACCTTGTTTCCGGTTGTGGCGCCATCACCCCAGACAATCTCGACGAAATCGAGCGGATACGTCCATTCCACCTCCGCCGTCACCGCCCCGGCTTCAACGGCCTGCGACTTGATCAGTACTTCGCCGCTGGTGACAAAGAAGCTGCCCTCCCGCATGGCGGTCAGGATGGGGCTCCAGCTTTCGTCGTGCCGGGGGAGCCGGTCCAGCTTCACATAGTTCACCAGCAGGTGAGGATATGTTTCGTCGTCCGGAAACTTGGCATAGGTGTCACCCTCGGAGAAAAGGTACTTCGGCGCGCCCCACTGGTTCATGTCGTCGAGCGTTCCCAGGCATCGCGATTCGCACAGCCGCTGCTCGGACAGGTCCGCGGGCAGGGACTGATAGGACGCCCCCAGATAGCGGTCACTCTTGAAGTACTCCGTCTCCCGGATCGCCTCCGGGTACCCGCTCGATCCCTTGGTGCGCGGATGGGCCTGCCACACCAGCCCGCCTTCCCGTCGCAGCAGTTCCAACTCCTCGGCGGCGTTCCCTACGTGGTACACCTTGCCGTACTTTGGGTCCGTTTCTTCAAATTGCTGGCCCGCTTCCCGGACGTGCGACCAGAAAACCGGCTTTGGAAAGACCATGGTGTAGTGGCCGCCGAAGTTCGCGTCCGGCTCCTCGCCCGGCATGATGAGAAAGTCGCGATCCGAATGGCGCCGCGACGCCTCGAAGTACGCCTGCTGATCGGCGAACCGGAGCGGCCCCGGGTCGTCGGCGTGGCCATCCCCGTGAAAATCCGACATCATCGCGATGTTGATCCCCATCGCCCGGAATGTCGGAATCCACGGCGCCTGATAGTCCAGGGTGCCCGCGTCCAGCGCCGCTTCGTGAAACGCGGTGTGGAAGTGGCTCACGGCCACCTGATAACCCGGCATGGGCTTGTACTTGTCGCCGTGGGTAAACGCCAGCACCGCCTCGCGCGCCGCCGCCGCTCCGCCAGGGCTCAGGTAGTAGTACGCCGCCATCCGCTGCCACGTGCCCGGCGGCGCATTGTACAGCGCGAAGTTCGCCATGCCAAAGCTGCGCGACTGATTGCTTCGCTTCCGCCAGATCTCTTCGGACACGCCATGCGGCCGGTACATCTCTTCCACCTCGGCCTGCCGGACACCCACGGCGAACGAATCCGCCGAATCGCGCCGGTAATACACATAGCCCAGGTTCAATTCGATTTCGCGCGCGAAGAAGAACTTGTGCGGCGATGGAAACACCGCCACCGCGCCCGAGCCGCTTTCCACCACGGCCATGCGGTTCCGGGCGCGCAAAGCCACGCCTTCCGTGTTCAGCGCTCCGCCGAACTCATACTTCTGCTCTCCGCGAGCCACATCCTGCCACAGCACACGGCCCGACGTGGCGGTGTTGAATCCGCGCAGCCCGGCATTGTATTTGTATGCCACGGACTTCTCTTCCGTCTTCGCAATCGCCTCCTGCCGCAGCAGATTCGTTCCGCGGTAGACCGTGAACTGAAGGCTCCCGCTGAAGATCCCCATGGAGAGCCCAGGAAAGCCAATCTCGATCCGCGCCCCGTCCGTCTTCACCGTACAGCCGTTGGCCTGATAGCTGGCCTTGGCGCGGCGAACCTCTTCGGGCAGACGCGGTAAGCCTGGGTTCGTGCTGGCGTTGCCCGGAATGCGGAGCGGCGAATCCCAAAACACTTTCCACTTCTCCTGTTCCAGGTACTCCGGGTCCAGGCGATTCAAAATCTTGAGCGGCGCCAGTTGCTGGTTCGAGATGCGGCGCACGCCGCTCACCACATCGAACTCCGGCGTAAGTTCCTTGCCCAGCACCGTCCACGCCCCGCCCGCCTTGCGCGCGGCCATCTCGCGGATCACCGGCACTCCCTGCGCGATTCCGAACAAGGCGCGAAGTTCCTCGCCGCGCGTGCCGGTCCACGACACGCGCAGGTCCTCACCCGCCATCGCGGCGGTGAGGCCCGGTTGAGCCTTGTACCCGCCCAGGTCGCACGTCATCGCCGCGCCTTTCACAAGCCCGGCCAGCAGGAACAAAAAAGTGGTTCGCAACACAGGTAACCTCGTCCAGCGATTGTACAGGAACCTTGGCTCCCGCAAAGGCATCTACAATGTTACTGTGCGTGCCCATGTCTTCCGCGGCCTCGCCCCCCTTGCGATTGCGCTCGCCTGCGCCGCCCAGACCATGCCCGTTCGCGACCTCAAGCCCGGCATGCGCGGCGTCGGCAAGACCGTCTTCAGCGGCAGCCGCATCGAGGACTTCAACGTCGAAATCCTCGGCGTCATCGAAAACATCGGCCCGCGCCAATCCATCATTCTGGGACGCCTCTCCGGCGGACCCCTCACCACCACCGGTGTGATGCAGGGCATGAGCGGCAGCCCCGTGTTCATTGACGGCAAACTCATCGGCGCGGTGGCTCTTGCCTTTCCGTTCGCCAAGGAGCCCATTGCCGGCATCCGTCCCATTGCCGAGATGATCGAACTCGGCAACCGTCCTCACCAGTCCGCGCGCGCCGCGCGAACGCTGGCCGACACCGATCTGCTTGCCGGGCTCGATCAGCGCAACAGCATCAACGTCGGCTCGGGCCGTCTGGCCGAAATGGCCACGCCGGTTTCCTTTTCCGGTTTCACCGCACGCACCATTGAACAGTTCGCTCCGCAACTTCGGCGTCTGGGCCTGGAACCCACGCAGGGCGTCGCCGCCGGCGCCCCGGCCGGCACACGGCTTGGCGACCCGGCCGCGCTGCACCCCGGCTCCATGATCAGCGTCCAACTGCTCACCGGCGACATGACCATGGGAGCCGACGGCACCGTCACCCACATCGATGGCAAGCGCATCCTGGCCTTTGGCCACCGGTTCCTTTCCATCGGCGAAACCGACATGCCGTTCGCCCGTGCGGAAGTGCTCACGCTGCTGCCCAATGTCTCCACGTCCTTCAAGATCTCCATGGCCCGCGAATGGATGGGCGCCATCACCCAGGATCGCAACACCGCCGTCGCCGGCGATCTTGGCCGCCGCGCCCAGATGACCCCCGTTTCGCTCCGTGTCTCGGGCGGCCCAAGCCCCGCCAATTACCGCTTTGAGATGGTCAACAACGCCTTCCTGACGCCGTTCCTACTTCAGATGGCGGTCTTCTCAGCGCTCGATGCCACCGAACGTTCCATTGGATCGTCCACCTTCGGCATCCAGGGCCGCTTTGAATTCGATGGCGCGCTGCCCCCGCTCACCGTCAACAACATCTACGCCGGCGACTTCGGCACCGGCATTCTCACCTCGCTCGCGGCGTCCACCTCGCTGGCTTACCTGATGCAGAACGGCATCGAAATCCCGCGCGTCAAGTCCGCCTCCATTGAGCTTCAAGCCTATGAAAGCCGCCGGCAGGTGCAACTCGACCAGGCATGGCTTTCGGCGCGGGAAGCGCGGCCGGGCCAGACGGTGGACCTCGACGCCACGTTCGCGGCGCCCACGGGCGAAATCCGCCGCCGTATCAGTTATCCCATCCCCCGCGGCGCCACCCCGGGACCCCTCTACTTCACCATCGCCGACGCCCTCACCACAAACCTCACAGAGTTCCGTCACTTGTACACACCGGGCGCCTCCAGCGGCCGCACCACGCGGCAGATCATCGACATGCTCAACGCCCTTCGCGGCAACACACGCGCCTACGTCCGCGTCTGGCGCGCCGATCCCAGTTTTTCCATCCCCGGCGGCGACCTGCCCAACGTCCCCGCCTCGCTGGCCCTGATGCTGGGCCGCGTGCCCACGGCCAATCAGGGCCTCTGGCCCACCGGGTCCAAAGTTGCCGAGTTCGAGATGGATGCGGATGGCCACGCCGTCAGCGGTTCCAGAACTCTTCAGGTGGAGATCAAGGAATGAAGTTCAGCGGCGACCTGCTCGGCGTACGGGACCCGCTCGGCCTGGCGCCGGGTCTGGGTCGCATGACCAATCACGGCTTTAGGCCTATGGCCAACCAGGGCCTGAGGCCCATGGGCTCCAAGGCCGCCGAATTCGAAATGGATGCGGCTGGCCGTGCCTTCAGCGGTTCCAGAACGCTTCAAGTGGAGATCAAGGCATGAAGTTCGGGGCTGTGATCATGACCGCCGCGTCCGCCCTCGCGGCCACTTCCACCGCCTGGGAAATGACCACCTGGGCCGACTTCGCCCGTGGCCGTTTCGAAGGCCTTTCGCTCAGCCGCGACGGCCGCCTGACACTGGCGCCGAAACTGGAAACGCTCTTCGCCTCCGGCCAGCCCGCCGTCTGGACCATGGTGCAGGGCCCGCGCGGTGAAATCTATCTGGGCACCGGCCATCGCGGCGAACTGCACCGCGTGGACCCCTCCGGCGCCTCCGCGCTTCTATGGACCGCGCCCGAACCCGAAATCTTCGCCCTCGCCATGGGTCCGGGCGGTGTGCTCTACGCCGGCACCTCGCCCGGCGGCAAGGTCTATCGCGTCGAGAACGGCAAGGCCACCGAATACTTCAATCCCGGCGCGCGCTACATCTGGTCACTGGCCGTGGGCCGCGACGGCGTTCTCTATGTGGGCACCGGCGATCAGGGCAAGGTGTTTGCCGTGCGCGAGGCCGGCAAGGGCGAACCCTACTACGACACCGCCCAAGGCCACGTCACGGCGCTTGCCTTTGACACGGGCGGACGCCTGCTGGCCGGCACCGAACCCAACGGAATCCTTTACCGGATCGCCGCCAAGGACAAGGCCTTCGTCCTCTACGATTCCAGCCTGCCGGAGATCCGGTCCATTGTTCCCATGCCGGATGGCGCCATCTATGTCGCCGCGCTGGGCGGCACCATCGCCAAGCGGTCCGCTTCGGCCCTCAGCCAGGGCGCCGGCGCGGCCGCGCAGGGAGCCATCACCGCGCCCACCACCTCCATCACCGTCACCGAGGAGGCTCAGGCCGGTCTCGACCTTCGCCCCAAGCAACAGGCCGGGCAGCAGCCTGCCGCGCAGGCAGGCGCCGCCGCGTTGCCCGTCATCCAGACCGTTGAGTACGCGGGCGTCGAAAAGTCGGCCCTTTATCGCGTCCATCCCGATAACACCGTGGACACGCTGTGGACCTCGAAGGAAGAGAATATCTTTGACCTGGTGGAACAGTCCGGCCGCCTTCTGTTCTCAACCGATGGCCAGGGCCGCATCTACGGCTTCGCGCCGGACCGCAAGGTGACCCTCATCGCCCAGACCAATGAGAGTGAGGCCACCCGGCTGGCCCTTTCGCCCTCAGGCCTTCTGGCCTCAACCGGCAACCTGGGCAAGCTCTACCGCCTCACTGACGCCCTGGGCACGGCGGGCAGCTACGAATCCCCGGTTCACGACGCCCAGAGCGTGGCGCGTTGGGGCCGCCTGCGCTGGCGCGGCGATGTGCCCCAGGGCGCCCGCATTGTCTTCCGCACCCGCACCGGCAACTCCGCCCGCCCGGACCGCACCTGGAGCGAATGGACCCAGGCTCCGGCCAGCCCTCTGGGCGCCGCCATCGTCAGCCCCAATGCGCGCTTCATCCAATGGCGCGCTGAGATAGCCGCCCCGGCCGGCGCCTCGCCTGTGCTCGATTCGGTCTCCGTGGCCTACCTTCCCCAGAACCAGTCGCCGGCCGTTCGCGCCATCACCGTCACCACGCAACTGCTGGCCAACCAGGCTGCCGCGGCCAAGGTGATGCCCGCCGCCCAGCAGGCAGCCGCAAGCTATAGCATCACGGTCACCGACACCGGCGAGCCGGGCGCCTCCACCGCCAGCGGCACCCCGGTCCAAACCCAGTCCCGCGCCGGCGCCCGTCAACTGACCATCGCCTGGCAGGCGGACGACCCCGAATCGGACCAGCTTGTCTACTCGCTCAGCTTCCGCGGCGTCGAGGAGCGGCAATGGAAGCCCATCCGGTCCAATCTCACCGAATCGAGCTTTCTGCTGGATGCCGACGTGCTCGCCGACGGTGAATACTACTTCCGTGTCCGCGCCTCGGACCGTCCGTCGAACGCGCCCGCCTTTGCCCGCGAAGCCGAACTGGTCAGCGCTCCGGTGCTGGTGGACAACACTCCTCCGGTGATCTCCTTCTCCTCGGGAGTCCGCGCCAACGGCCGCTTCGAAATCGACTTTGAAGCCGCCGATGGCGCCAGCCCCCTCCGCCGCTGTGAGTATTCGCTGGATGCAGGACCATGGACGGTGCTGGAAGCCGCCGACGGCGTGACGGACTCGCTTGCGGAACGTTTCCGCGTGGCGATTGAGAACCTGTCGCCCGCGGAACATCTCGTGGTGGTTCGTGTGTACGATGCGGCAGGCAACGCGGGCTTGGGAAAGACCCTGGTGCGCGAACCGTAGGCCGAAAAAAATTTTCGCTTCGCGGCTCCGCCGCGAAGGTCAAGAGTTCAAGGGTCAAGCCTCAAGGGTTTTCCCGTCCCAGGCCAAGCGGAAGCCGATGTCATCGACGCGCACCGCCGGCGCGTCCCCGCCACGGCCGGCGCCCCGCAGGCCCCGGGATTGCCGTACCAAGAGCCCCCGCGGAGGTTCTTGTGTTCGCCTTTGCTGGGCTCCGTGGGGTCTTGTTCGGGTTTACTCATGTAATCTGAGTGCCAATCGCTCAGCCATTCCCAGACGTTTCCGGCCAGATCGCAACAGCCCTCCGGCGACTGGCCTTCGGGATAGAGCCCCACTGGCGTGGGATGCCCCGGTCCGCCAGCGTAGTTTGCCAGATGGGACTCCGCAGGCGCGGAACCCCATGGGTAGAAGCGTCCTTCTGCGCCCCGCGCCGCGTACTCCCACTCCGCCTCCGTGGGCAGGCGCACCCCGCGCCAGGCGCAGTAGGCAGCAGCCTCATACCAACTGACTTCGACCACCGGGCGGTTCGGATGCTTTTGCTGTGCGGCCCAACTCCCTGGTTCTGTGAACTCTCCGAAGCCTCCGCTCTTCCAGAATTCAGGACGCTGGTAGCCGTCCGCCCGAACAAAGGCGGCATACTCGGCTACCGTGAGCGGATACTTGGCCAGGGAGAACGCTCGTAGCGTCACCCGGTGCACCGGCGCCTCCCTGTCATTGGCGTCCTTGTCGTAGCCGGGAGCGTTCTTGTCAGTTTTCTGCGCGCCCATCAGGAACGTGCCGCCCGGCAGGTGGATCCACTCAGTCTTCTGCAACCGCGGATCCCCAGCCAAGCCAAGCGCTTCGGCCGCATCCAGCCGCTCCTGAAACGGGATCTCCCGCGCCTGCTGCCGATCGAAGATGCCCAGAATCGAGGTGGCCAGAGACGCCCACCGCTTGTCCGCAGGGGCATAGGCCCGCGTCTCGAGATCGCGAACGATGCCGCCCACCAGCCCCACCAGCGCCGCGCGTCTCTGCAATTCGGTAGCACTCCCGAACTCATCGATCAACTGCTTCACCAGTTCATCAACGTGCGCCGGGCCGTTTGCCTGCAGAACTCCGGCCAGCAGCAGCACCGTCTCCCGCCACTCCGGGCGAAACGCTTTGTGGCTCTTGATCAACGCTTCCGCCCGAGGCGTCTCCGGCATCGCGTTGAGATGCACAGCGGCCAGGTATTCAAGGAAGGTGAGATGCCAGAACCGCACGTCCGCGCCATTTCCGACGATGATGCCGCTGGCCAGCTCTTCCCGGGCCAGGAACTCAAGCGCCCGCTCCCTGCTTCCGTCGAAGTAGCCTACGATCTGGTCCGCTGCCCAGTTCCGTGCCGCATCCACCTTGCGGCCATCGGGGTGATCCAGCATCCGGTAAGCAAGTTCGGCCAGGGCTTCGAGAATCTTCGGGGACTCGCCCCGGCGCGATTCGGCCAGCCACCTCACAATGGACTTGTATAGCTCCGCCCTCTGCTCCGGAATCCGGCGCTCATTCCAGTGCACCACGGCGAGGGCGGTGAGCATCACCGGAGTGCGGGCCAGGTCCCGAATCTCCGGCTTCTGCCGCAGGGCGCTGGTGAGATCCTCCGCGTGGCGTTCCGCCTGCCGCTTGTCCTTCTCATGCACGTGCGCCGACCACTGCGCAAGGAACGTGTCCACGCTGTCATCGTCCAGCGGATCGATCGTCGCGCGGTCAAAGCCCGTGAGCAAGCCTTGCCCTTCAAAGGCCCGTGGGCGCGTAGTGACCACAATCGACGACTTCGTGTAAAGCCCGGCAGCCGCCTCAAAGATATCGGCCACCCGGCGCCGAAGGCGTTCATCGGGCGCTTCGTCCAATCCGTCCAGAAACAGTGTCGCGCCGTTCCGCAGTGTCTGCTCGAACGCCTCCGCGGGAACCGCAATGCCATTCGCCACGGCTTGGGCGGCAAGAAAATGGGGAATCGACAGCGGGCCATCCGTGGTCGGACCATCCGGAGCGGCCAGGTGCCGGGCGAACTCCGAGATTCGAATGAGCAGCGGAAGCGGCGCCGCGGAGCCGGCGAGGTAGGCCGCGGCCCGCAGATTCACGATGCGCCGCAGGAATGTGGTCTTGCCGGAGCCGGGGTGCCCCACGATCACCAGACGCCGCTTTTCAAGCGCTTCCTCCAGGGGCATGTGCCTGGGAAACTGGTCCTTCTTTCGTTTGGTCTTTGGAGCGGCGGCGCTGGTGGTGAGCGGGATGAAGATTTTCCCGATCGGCACCCGGTGCGCATGCTCGTTGCCGATCACCAGTCCCCGGATGTCGATGAAGCCCGTCTGAGTCTCAAGCCAGCGGGCGTAGGAGGCAAAGTCCGCCGTGGGTCCACCCGGGCGCAACTCGATGAGGGCCTGGTAGACCAAGTGCAGAAGATTCTCGGGACTGCCAAACTTTGCGCGCGTGTTGTTCCCCAGATAGTTACAAAGCGGCTCCAATCGCTCGTAGTTCGCGGCGGCGAAAGCGCGCAGCTTGCCCTTGAGGGGAAAATCGTATTCGGGGTCCACAAAGAACGGAAGGACTTTCAATCCAAGGCGTTCCGCATCCCGGCACTCGGACTCTGTGTAGCTGTCGCCCGTCTCCTTCGCTATGGAGCCATAGCAGTGACCGACGAGAACCACCACGATCCGGCACTTGCCGAGTTCTTCAAGGCAGAGACTAAGCGGAGGCTGCGCCGCCGCCGAGAACTCCTCACAACGCACCGGCTTGTAGCCCGCCCGCGAGATGGCCTCACACGCCGCATCGCGCCAGCGCTTCAGATCGTCAAGGGTGGATGAGACAAAAACACGCGGGCTGTCCGTAGCTGCCATGTTGGTACATACAGTATAAGCCGCAAGCCCGCCCGGTCCACGACAAGCCATGTTCCTCGCGGCTTTCTACAAAGGCACTGGCTCGGAAGCATCCGAGATGAAGACCAATTCCTCGATTGCACCGCCGTCCCGTTCCTTGGTGTAGCTCCTCTTGCCTGGACTCTATCCCCACCCTTGCCGCGATGGGCGCTGTGGATGATCCGAGCGGCGGCTGAAACGGCCTACCGGTAAAATGGCCATTGGGCCCCATGCTCCTTCCGTGGATCCTTATCCTCGCCCAGACCACAGACTGGCCGGCCGAAGCCCGGGTGCGCAAGGCTCGGGGCGATGCCGCGGGCGCCATTCAGGCCTTTGAGGAAGCCGCGCGGCTGAACCCGAAATCGGCTGTGTACCGCGACGAAATCGGCTTCCTGCTCGCCGTTCTGCGGCGTCAGGATGACGCCATCGCCCAGTTCGAACACGCCCTGCAACTTGACCCCTCCTACGCCCCCGCGCACTTTCACCTGGGCGTGGCCCGCTGGCTCCGTCAGCAACCCGAGCCTGCCATCGCCTCTCTGCGCGAAGCCGTCCGGCTGGATGCCCGTGGCGCGGAGTATCGATTCCGGTTGGCCGGCATGCTCCAGGAAACCGGCCAGCTTGCCGCGGCCGCCACGGAAGCCGCGGCCTCCGCACGCCTTGCGCCCACCCGCGCCGAGGCCTGGAACCAACTCGGCCTCATCCATCAGGCGCTCAATGACCGGGCGGCCGCCCGCGATGCGTACCGCCGCGCCGTCACGCTGCGCCCGGCTGACCAGGACTTCCGCAACAACCTGGGCCTGATGCTGGTGGAAACTGGCGACGCGGCGGGGGGCATAGCGCAGTTCGAAGTGATTCTCAAGGCGGCTCCCGGAGATCGCACAGCACGCATCAACATCGCCTTCGCCCTTCTGCAGAAGGGCGACTACGACACCGCGCTCACACGCCTGCGGGACCTTGCCCGCGACTTCCCGGATGCGGCCGTTGTCCACTACAACCTGGGTCTGGCCCTGAAGCAGCAGGATCAACTGGACGAGGCCAAAGCCGAATTCCGCCACGCGCTACGCCTGCAGCCGGACATGGCGGAGGCCTCGTACACGCTGGGTATCACCGCGTGGCAGGAGGGGGCCTTCGATGAGACCATTGACGCCATGCGCACCGCCGTCCGGCAGCGTCCGGACTACGCCGCCGCTCACTACATGCTGGGCACTGCCCTGAAGCAGAAGGGCGATGCGGCCGCCGCGGCCCAGGCGCTGGAACAGGCTATCCTGCTGGACCCTTCCACACCAGGCCCCTTCAATACGCTGGCGCAGGTTCGGCAGCAGCAGGGGGATGCGGCCGCCGCGCGAGCCCTGTTCGCCAAGGCCGCGGAAGTGAAGAAGAAGCTGGAGGCCGATCAGGTGCGGCGGTTATCCACCATGGGCGCCGGGGCCGCGGCCCTGCCCTCACGCCGGTGAACTGCCCTCCACCACGCGCAGAATCTGATTCGCCTTCACGCCGCGAATCACGTCCACCACGCCGCTGGGCCACCGCACCTCGATGTCCGCCTGCTCCGCCGGCCCCAGCCCGAAGTGCACCCGCTGGTCATTCTGCGAGAGGTAGCTTCCCCCGCTGCGCACTTCATCCACCTGACGCCGTCCGTCCGCCGTGCAGGCCACCCGCGCCCCGATTCCGCTGCGATTCGACTTCACGCCCACGGTCTTCACCTTGATCCACCGGTTTCCCAGCGTGGACCGCGCGCGCAGCAGCTGCGGCACGTCGTTCACGCAGTTCACCAGCACGTCAAGCTGGCCATCGTTGTCGAAATCGCCCACGGCCATGCCGCGCCCAGGCACCTTTTCAAGCACGCCCGGGCCCAGTTCCGCCGAAACCTCGCGGAACCTGCCTCCGCCCAGGTTGTGGTAGGCCACCTTGCGCTGCCGGTACCCGGATTCGGCTTCGGTCTCACCCACCTCCGGGTACACGTGGCCGTTGCACAGCAGGATGTCGGGCCGGCCGTCGTTGTCGAAGTCGAGAAAGGCCACGCCCCAACCCAGGAACCGGGTCACGCGGCCCAGGCCCGATTGAAAGGTCTGGTCCTCGAACACGCCCTGGCCGGTGTTCCGGTAGAGGCTTGTGGTGTCGCCGGCGAAGTTCGTCTTCACGATGTCCAGCCGCCCGTCGCCATCGTAATCCGCCACGCCCACGCCCATGCCGGCCTGCGGTTTGCCGTCCGCGGAGTACGCCGCGCCCGCTTCAATCGCGATGTCGGTGAAGGTGCCGTCGTGGTTGTTGCGGTAGAGCGTGGAGGAAGTGGAGTCATTGGCGACGTAGATATCGGGCCAGCCGTCGCCGTCGAAATCGGCGGTCACCACGCCCAGGCCATAGGTACCCGGCGTGCTCAGAATGCCTGCCTTTGCCGAGACGTCGGTGAACTTTCCGTTGCCCTGGTTGTGGAACAGGATGTTGCGCCCGCCCTTCAAGCCAGGCGGTCCGCAAGCCACCAGAATGCCTTTGTACTTGCAGGGGCCCGATTCCGGCAGGGGTGCGGTGCGCGGGTCAAAGTCGATGTAGTTGGCGATGAAGAGGTCCAGGTGGCCGTCGCGGTCGTAGTCGACGAAGGCGCAGCCGGTGTTGTGGCGGCGCAGACCGCTTGTGGTCCGGGTGGTGACGCCGGCCGCCGCGGCCACGTCGGTGAACTTCCCGTTTCCCTGGTTTTTCCAGAGCGAGCAATCGCCCCAATAGGTGACGAACAGGTCGTCCAGGCCGTCGTTGTCGTAGTCGCCCACGCAACAGCCGGAGCCCCAGCCGGTGCGCGCCACGCCGGCCGGAATGGTGACGTCGGTGAACGTGCCGTCGCGATTGTTCTTGAACAGGCGGCTTACGGGGGCGGCGCCTGCCGGCCACTTGGCCTCAAACCGCGTGCCGTTCACCAGGAAGATGTCGAGCCACCCGTCGTGGTCGTAGTCGAAGAACGCCGCGCCGCAACCGGTGGTCTCGATGAGGTATTTGTTCCGGGCCTCGCTGCCATAGATGGTCTTGGCGCGAAGGCCGGATTCACGGGCGATGTTGACGAATTCGACGCCGAGCCCCAGTCCGCGCAGCAGGTCCGTGCAGCCGAAGACGGCGGCCGACCGGCACAGCGAACGGATCAGGGCCCGGCGCTTCAAGTCCTGACTAAAACGCGTATTTCAGAGCCATCTGCCACTGCCGCGGCACATAGCTGGGGAACGCTCCGAAGATGCGGCCGGCCACACCCGGGCAATCCACGCACGCGTTTGGATTGGCCAGATTCGTGTGGTTGGTGAAGTTGAAGGCCTCGGCGCGGAACTGAATCGACTGGCGTTCGGTGATGGAGAACGTCTTGAAGAACGACATGTCGAGTTGTCCGAAGTTGGGCCCCACAATCCGGTTGCGGCCCACGGTGCCGAACCGCGCGCGCTGCGGGCGCTGCCAGGGTCCGTCGACGGCGCCGTTGGCGGTGAGCGGCGCGCTGGCGGTGCGGAACCAGCCGAACTGGCTGGGGTTGGCCACGGTGTAGTCGCCGATGAGGTCGGGACGGCACCAGCCGGTGTCGCGGTCCGCGTTGCAGTCGCGATAGCTGGGTGTGAAGGGCTGCCCGGACATCCAACTCCAGGTTCCGTTCATCTGCCAGCCGCCCAGCAGCAGGTTGGCGGCCTTGGGCGCGGCGTTCATGAACTTCCGTCCCTTGCCGAAGGGCAGCTCATAGAGCGAGGCCAGGAAGAAGACATGGGCGCGATTGTTGTTCGAAACGCCCCGGGCCAGCTTGGCATCGCGCGGGTAGTAGGTGCCGTCAAAGTCGATGTTCTTTGACCACGTGTAGTGCGACATCACATTCATGCCGCCCGAGAAGCGCCTGTCGTACTTAAGCTGGATCGAGTGATAGTTGTTGCTCGCGTCGCTGCCGTAGTAGCGCAGGTTCTGCGACCAGCCGAAGCGGTTGAAGAATGGCCGGCGGGCGTTGGTGCTGGTCTGGCCGAAGCCGTTGATATCGGGCTGGTTGGGGTCGTAGTCGCCGCCGACGCCCGCGAAGACGTGCGTTCCCTTGGTGCCCACGTAGGCGGCCTCGAAGGATGACGAGGCGTTCAACTGGCGCTGGATGGAGAAGTTCCAGGCGTCGACGGTGGGAAACCGGATGGGGTTGGTGATGATGAAGGCGGTGACGCCATTGGGCAGAATGTTGCGGCCGTTGGGCCCCTTGCGCTGGGCGGCGAGAATGGTGGCCGGGTCGAGCGGCGCAGGTCCATTGGCCAGCGTGAACACGGAGTCGAAGTTGTTGGCCGGCTGAGTGCTCTGGATGCCGAGAATCGGCAGGTTCTGCGTGACGTTGTGGCCGAAGATGGATCCGAACACGCCCAGGTTGAAGCCGCGGCCATACCCGGTGCGGATGACGGTCTTCGAGTTCAACTGATAGGCGATGCCCAGGCGCGGCGCAAACAGCTTGTTCGAGGTGCGGACGTTCAGGTCAAGCCCCACGCCGTCGCGGCCCGCCACCAGCACTTCGCCGGTGTTCACATCCACGAAGCCGCCGTTGCCCGCTTTGTTCACGCGCTGCGGCCGATAGTTTTCCCAGCGAAGACCGTAGTTCACGGTGAGGCGCGGGGTGACGCGCCAGGAATCCTGGGCGAAGAAGAAGAGACGGTTCTGCGTTTCGCTGGCGTCGAGCGCGTTCGAAACATAGCGTTCAAAGCGCGACACGTCGCCCATCAGGAACGACGCCAGGCCGGAGCCGCCGCCGGTGGGCCCCTGGGTGCGCGCCGCATCGAAGTTCAGTTCGCCGGAACGGTGCCGGTCGCTGGGCACGCGCAGGTTGCGCGCATGGCGCACGTCGGCGCCGAACTTGATGGTATGGTTGCCCTGAATCTTGGTCCAGTTGTTCACGAACTGATACTGCTTTTCATCCTGGATGAGCGGGCAGTTGCAGCCGTTCACGCCCAGCGCATAGCCGAAGCGGAACAGGTTGTTCCCGTAACCGTTGATGAAGAACGCCGGCATGCCGGAGTTGAACTTGTCATCGACGTTGAGACCCGGGATTCCGGCGTCCTTGGCCGGCGCGGTGCCGATGCCGTTCGGTTGTCCGAACACGTTGTAGCGCATGAAGCCGAACCGGAAGTCGGTGAGCAGTGTGGGGCGCATGTTGTAGTCAAAGCCGCCGGCCACCGAATGGTTCTGGGAGTCCGAAGCGCCGGCATAGGCGTTGGTGGAACCGGAGGCATCCAGACCGGGGCCGCCGGCCACCAGGCCGAACGAGCCGGGGGCCACCATGCCGAAGTCCTGAATGGAGTAGCGGCCGAACACGTGCAGCTTGTCGGTGGTGTAGTGGTCGACGCGCACGTTCATCGCATTGTCGTTAAAGCGAACCCCGCCGGAGGAGGCGAAGTTCGGCTGGTCGAGCGCGGCGTTGATGTTGGGGCCCGGAATCATGCGCAGCAGATTCTGCGTCTGGGTGGAGAGAGCCGAGGAGGGAATGACGTTGCGGGCGAACGGCATGCGTGTGGCGGGCGTCGCGCCGCTGCGCGGGTCGAAGATGTTGATGCCGGTTGCGCTCATGTCGCCGGTCCGTTCGGCCGCTGAAGGCACGCGCAGCAGGGTGCCGCCGCCGGTGTTGCGCCGCGTGCCCTGGTAGTCGCCGAAGTAGAAGAGCTTGTTCTTGATGATGGCCCCGCCAATGGAGCCGCCGAACTGGTTCCACTGTGTGAGCGGAATCAGCCGGCCGTTCGAATTGGGAATCGGCCGCGATTGCGTGAACGGGTTCCGCGCGATCATCTTGTCATTCCGCATAAACTCGAAGAGCGAGCCATGCATCTGGTTGGTGCCTGACTTGGTCTGCGCGCTGACCACGCCCGCGCTGGCCACGCCAAACTCGGCGTCGTAGTTGGCGGTGGTGATTTTGGCTTCCGTCACGGATTCCAGCGTGGGGTTGATCACGATCCAGCCCAGCACCGCGTCGTGATTGTCGGTGCCGTCCAGCAGATGCGATGTCCCGGCGAAGCTCTGGCCGTTCACCAGCATGCGGTACGACCCCTGCGGATTCTCCGCCGAGGCGGCGGTGAGCGAGGTGGGCCACGCCACCACGCCGGGTGTCATCAACTGGAAGTTGGTGAAGCGGCGGTTCAGCACCGGCAATTCGGTGACCGTGCGCTCGCTGTAGGTGGAAGCCACGTCGCTACGCTCGGTCTTGAGGATGCCGGCTTCCGACGTCACTTCCATCGTCTGCGTCACTTCGCCCACTTCCAGGCGGACATCCACGCGGATTTCGGTATCCACCGACACCGGGATGTTCTCCTGCCGGTAAGCCTTGAAGCCGCCGGCTTCCACGTGCACGCGGTAACGGCCCACAATGAGGAACCGCTGCGTAAAGTTGCCGGACTCATTGGTGGTGGTGACCTGGGTGATATCGCGGCCCGTATCGGTGATGGTGACTTTAGCCCGCGGAACCGCGGCGCCGGTGGCATCGGTGACGGTTCCCAGGATGGTCCCGTAGACGGCCTGGGCGAACGACGGAACGGAACTGGCGGCTGCCAGCACCAAAGCGGAAGCAAGTCTGGTGAAGCGCATGCGGTTTGGGACTCCTGTCGAGAACGAAATTGAATAAATGATCCCACATTTCCGTTTTGAGCCGCGCGTGCGAATCTCCTGGATGCTCGTCCGCATCAATATCGATAGGGGTTTGAAGGCAGCGAAGACCCCTGCGGAGGACAGCACCCAATGGGTGACAAACAAA
>VFZY01000154.1 GCA_016870915.1 Acidobacteriota bacterium
CACGCCCGCTACTACTGGCTGATGTTGGCTGAGAGCCATCTGACGCGCCGGCTGTTCGGGAGCATGGTGCGGCGGATCGAGGCGCTGCCGGCGGGGTGAAGATCGGCCCGGAGAGGTGGAAATCTTGAGAGAAAGGAGGCTGGGAGGGAGAGGTGTCGAAAGAACTGCTGGAAACAGGCATGTTGTCAGTTTTCGTTTTTGTGCGATGGTCGAAAGAAGCCATCCGCAGGCACTGGCCCGCCCTCGGAAAGGGGATTCTGATCAAATCCGGCACGGGAGTGAGGCGTTGGTGTAGACTGTTGGGGCCCGGGAGGCCCAAAATGGAAATCCCGGTTCCATAGCAAAGGCATGGAGACAGTGCTCCGCTGCTTCAAGTAAACCATACTTCCCACAGGCCGACAACAGAGCCTGGCCGAGTACCGGTACCAGCGCATAGAGATAATCTCCTTCTCTCTACCTTGTCGGACGTAAGCCAGTCAATATTGAATCGCGCACCGGGGGAGCCTACGCGACACCGGGATCGGAGGTCCGACATTGGAAGAGGAGTTTTCAGCCCAGGCATTGATCCCATTCTGACGGCTGCGGCCGGCGCCGGCGGGAGCGGTGGGCCGCAGGGGCGCCCACGCCGTGCTTCCCCCATTCACTTCCCCGTTGCACTTCCCTGATTGACTACGGCACAGGAAGCGCGATAGCGTTGATGCCATGACCCAAGACGGCACTCTCACCAGAAGGGGCCTGCTGTGGATGGCAGGCTCATGCGGAATCGCGCTGGGCGCCCGGGGCGGCGGCGGCGCGCTCCGGGGGATCTATCCGATCGTCCAGACGCCGTTCACCGATGCGGGCAAGCTGGACCTTGAGACTCTGGCCAAGGAGATGCGATTTCTCGACCGCTGCGGGGTGCACGGCGCGGTGTGGCCGCAACTGGCCAGCGAGTACGCAGCACTCACCGTGGACGAACGCATGGAGGGCATGCGGACCGTCGCGGCGGAAGGCAAGAAGCTCAAGCCGGCAATCGTCCTGGGGGTGCAGGCGCCCACAGCCGCCGAGGCCGTGAAGTATGCCCGGCATGCCGAAAAACTGGAAGCGGACGCCGTGGTGGCGCTGCCCCCGCCCGGGGAGCAGAACCTTGACCGGGTGCTCGACTACTACCGTGAGATCGGCCGCGCCACGCCCCTGCCGATGTTCGTGCAGTCGATTGGCAACATGTCCGTTGACTTCGTCATAGCGATGTCGAAGGCCGTGCCTTCGCTCAGGTACGTGAAGGATGAGGCGGGAGTGACACTGCCCCGGATTTCCGAGTATCGGGCCAAGGCGCCCGAACTCAACATCCACACCGGGGCGCACGGCATCACGCTGATCGATGAGATGATGCGCGGATCGGCGGGGAGCATGCCGGCGGCGTCCTTTGCCGATCTCTACACGCCTGTGTGGGACCTGTGGCAGGCGGGCAAGAAGAAGGAAGCGATTGAGCGCTGGGGCCGCTGCCTGGTGCTGATCACCGAGGTGCAGCAGTATGGCATCGCTTCGCTGAAGTTCCTGCTGCAGCTCCGGGGCGTGTTTCCGAACCATGTGACGCGCAACACGCCTTCCGCCAACGTTCCGAACAATCCGGTGAGCACACGGGTTGCGCTGGATGACAACGCCAAGCGAGTGCTCACGGAGATCTATTCGTTGATGAAGCCGCATCTCAAGGCTTGAAGCGGCCGATGGTGGTACAGTAAGCAAGTTACAGTCACCATGGCCGGCGGATTCCTAAGGATGGTTCGGGTTCCGCTGGTGGCGCTGCTGCTGCTGGCGCTGCCGGTGTCGATGTACCTGCTTAAAATTCGCGCGGAGCGGGAGTCCCTGAAGAATCGGAATTTCCGGCTGCTGGCGATGATTAGCGATCAGGTGCGGACCAAGCTGAACAGCTACCAGTCCGTGATTTCGTCAGCCGCTCGTGAAACGCACCCGGACTTTAACTTCGGACGCTTTCTGGCCAGTCAGGGCTTGGCGTGCGACAAACCTGGTTGCGAGCAGGATCCAGCGCCAGGGGACAGTGTCGATGCCACGAAGATCTGGCGGCTGGAAGATGGCTCCGGCGTGGTGATTGAGTACAAAGGCGCCAAATCGTCCATCCGGCGGCGGATCGACGTGGCGCGCCGAGTGTTGGAACCGCTGGCGGCCGAGACCGGCGACACTTTCGACGACATGGTCATGGCCGATCAGGCGGATGGACGGGTGATTTACCAGCAGTCGAGATCAGGATTGCGGTTCACCACTGTTGACTCGCTTCTGCCGTCCAGCCCCGCCGAAAAGTCCGCCGGCAAGGGGAACGAAAAGAATGAGCCCGCGCCGCTTCGCTTTACCACCGGCCTGGTGGAGGTGGAGATCTCCGGGGCGTCGTACCTGGTGTTCCAGCAGCCGGTGCAGTTCTCTTTCATCCGCGGCGACCGACGGGAACCCGCCGAGTGGCTGGTCTGCGGCATCGTGCGGGCGGACAGGTTCCTTTCGGACTCGATGCAGGTCTCCTACAACTGGCTGATATTGCTCACGGGTCTGGTGCTGCTTCCGGTTCTGGGCTGGCCCATCATCAAGCTGAGCTTCATGACGCATCGCGAACGGCTGACGATGCGGGACGTGTTCCTGACGGGATTCTCGCTGCTGGCCGCCGCGTCGCTGGCGGTGCTGCTGATTCTGCACATGTACACAGCGTACCGGCTGGAGCGCGAATCGGACGAGCAGTTGCGGATTGTGGCTCGCGACCTGCAGGCCGACCTGCATGGCGAAATCTCCAGCATGATTTTCCAGTTGCGGACGTTCAATGAGGCGCTGGCGGCGCCTGACGCATCGCCCCGGCCCGAGGTGGACTACCTGCGAAAGTCGCCGGGCGGGCTGACCTATCCTTACTTCGATATTGCGTACTGGACGGACCAGCAGGGCAGACAGATTATCAAGCGGATGGCCGATTCCACGTTCACTCCGTTCATCCCCATCACAGACCGGCCGATCTTCCGCACGTTCGTGGGTGCGGGTGAGCGTTGGCATCTGCGCGGCTTCGATGAGACGCATGGATTTCTGCTGTTCGCGACCAATACACCCACCACCGGCGAGAACCAGGCGGTGCTCGCCATCGAGAATTCCGGCAATGCGAAGGCGCCGTATTCGTTCATCAGCAACCGCCCGATGACGCTGTTCCGTCCCGTGATGCCGCCAGGGTTCGGATTCGCCCTTGTGTCGCGCAACGGCTACGTGGTGTTCCATTCGAACGCCAGCCGCAACCAGCAGGAAAACTTCTTCGACGAGACTGACGGCAGTTCGGCCGTGCGCTCCGCGGTGTTGAGCGGCGCCGGAATGTTCGCCACGGCGCACTACATGGGGCGCGAGCACAGCATGTACGTGACACCGGTCACCCGTCTTCAGAACAACCAGTGGTCGCTGGTGGTATTCCGCGATGGAACGGTGACCAGGACGGTGGAACTGGAGACCGTGAGCGATGCAGCCGAGGCGTTGACCGCTTATCTGGCTCTGGTGTGCCTGGTGGCGGCGGCGGCCTATTGGCGGTCACGTTCGGCGGGGCTGCGGAGCAACCTGCTGCCAGGCGGGTTGTCGCAGGAAGCCTACCGGCGGCTCTGCGGACTGTTCCTGTTACTACTGCTGGCCTGGGCGGCTCTGGCCCTAGCGGGGCCTGAGGAGTGGCTTGCAGCCGCGGCACTGCTGGTGAGCGGGGCGGCGTTTGGCCTGGTTTGGCTGGAAGTGGCCGGACGGATGCCGGATTGGGGCTGCGTGTTCGGGCGTCTGGTGCCGCCGGCGGCAGGCTACGTGACCTTCGCGCTTGCACTTATCCTTCTGGCTGGCATGTTGCCCGCTGCCGCGCTGTTCCGTTCGGCGCGGACGCTGCAGCATTCGCTCTATGTGCGATGGGGGCAGGAGAAGATTGCCTACCAGGTGGAAGCCCGGCTGCGCGAGGGCCTGAAGTTGGTGAAGAAGTTTGGCATTCAGGAGCCGCTACGAACTCAATACGCCTCTGAGTTTGAACCGGACAGGATGAAGCTGGGCGACTTTCATCGCGCCTTCTTCAACACCCAGCTTGGACCGCTGCAGAAGACCGAAACCCCCGGTACGGAATCCAGCTCCTTCAACTGGCTGCTATCCCGCATGACGCCGCCGGTGAACAAGGTCGCTATTGAGTTGCATGCGCAGCGGGCACGCAATATCGAGAATCACGGTTGGCGGTGGGATGTGGGCACAGAGTCCGTCACGTTGAACAGGCAGGGGCCGGACAAGCCCAGTCGGTTCAGTGTGGCCAGCCGGCTTCCGGGCGAGAAGCCGGTGGACAAGGTGGACCTGCTGGCCCGCGGCTGTGCGATGTTCGCGTTGTTCGCCGTGGGTTTGGGCACGGTGGCGCTACTGCGGCAGGTGGTTCGCCTGCTGTTCCCTCCGGTCTACCATCCGGCAAGTTCCGTGCCTTGGGGGTTGGGCGACTGGACCGGTGATGTCCTGGCTCTGGGACCATAGGGCTCCGGAAAGACCGCTTGGGCGATGCGTTTGCCCGGCGCGGTCATGATCGACATCATGGGAGAGCAACCGCGGCCGCTTCCCGATGGGGCGGTGCTGGTGATCGATAACTTCGAACGGGAGATCGCCTCGGCCCAGGCCAATCAGCGCAAACTGGAAGCGATCGAGCGGCTTGTCTACCAGGGGACTCATCGGGTCGCGCTGATCTCGGGCGTCGATCCGCACTACTGGCTCTGGTCGTGCCCCGAAACGGCCGGGACGCGGCCCGTTGCGGAAACGTTGTCGCGCTGGGCGGCCGTGCTGTGCCGGTTCCGGACATTTTCGTTTCCGCCCAACCGGGACCTGGACGAGAACGCCGCGCATTGGGACGCCATCTGGTCCCTGTGTACTCCGGATGAGCGCACGCTGATGATGCAGTTGGCGCATGGCGGCATCGTCAACCCGAAGAACAGTCTGGCGCTGGAGCAGCTTGTACGGAAGGGGCTGGTGGTGGACCCTCCGGCCTATCGTCTGGCCAGCGGCACGTTGGAAGCGTTCGTGCGGCGCCGTGGCGGCGGGGACGAACTGGCGGCGCTGGAGGCGCAGTCGCACAGCGGGTGGCGCAACATGCGGTCAAGCTTTGCCATCTTCGTGGGCGGCCTGGTGGTGATCGCACTCGTCGCGGAACGGGAGTTGCTGGAATCGTGGGTGCCGTATGTCACCGGCATTGCCGGGGGCACTGCAACGCTGATTCGTCTGCTCAAGGGCAAGGATGCGGGCAAGCCGCCCGAGTCGTGAGCCCGCGGAAACCGGTATCATGATCGTCGAATGAGCATCTACGATCAACTGGGTGTCGCGGCCATTGTCAACGCCAAGGGCACCTCGACGCGTGTGTCCGGCGGCTTCATCGCGCCGGAGGTGGCGGCGGCGATGAAGGAAGCCGGCGAATACTGCGTGGACATGGCGCAACTTCAGGCGGCTGCCAGTTCCATCCTGGCCGAAATCACCGGCGCCGAGGCCGGGATTGTCACTTCCGGCGCAGCGGCGGGCCTGTTGCTGGGCACGGCGGCTTGCGTGGCGGGGCTGGATCCCGGCAAAATGGCCCGGCTTCCCGATACCCGCGGCATGAAGAACGAGGTGGTGATGGTGCGCAGCCAGCGCAACTTCTACGACCATGCCGTGCGCACGGCGGGCGTTCGCGTTGTGGAGGTAGGGCTGCCCGACCGCGTGGCCGGCGCGGGCGTGCGCGACGCCGAGCCCTGGGAGATCGCCGAAGCCATCGGCGAGCGTACCGCGGCCGTGGTCTACGTGGCGTCCGGCAACGCCCGGCCATCGCTTGAAGAGGTGGTGCGGGTGGCGCACAGCCATAGCGTGCCGTTGCTGGTGGATGCGGCGGCTCAGTTGCCTCCGGCGTCGAACCTGAAGCGCTTCATCGGCGCGGGTGCGGATCTGGTGGCGTTCTCGGGAGGCAAGGCCATTGGCGGGCCGCAGGGTTCCGGCATTTTGTGCGGCAAGCGTGACCTGATCATGTCCGCTCTTCTTCAGAACCTGGATCTGGATATCAGTTGGGAACAGTGGACGCCGCCCGAGAGCCTGATCGACAAGCATCGTCTGGTGGGGATTCCTCCCCACGGGATCGGACGGACGTGCAAGGTGGGCAAGGAGATCATCGTTGGGCTGCTGGTGGCCGTGCGGCGGTTTCTGGCGGAACCGGATGGGGCGCGTTCGGCACGTTGGCTGGCGGCCGTGCGCCGTGTGGCGGAAGCGACGGGCAAGCTGGCCCGCGCCACGGCCGAGGTGCGCGAAGGGGCGTCGCCGCGCTTTGTGGTGACGCTATCCGCTTCGGCCGGGATGACCGGGATGGAACTGTGCCTGGCGCTGCAGAACGGGCAGCCCCAGATCCACGCGGACCCGTCGCAGGCGGCGGCCGGCATTATCAGCTTCAGCCCCGTGGCCCTGCGGGATGAAGACCCGGCGCACATCGGGCGCCGGCTGCGGGAGTTGCTGGGCTAGGCTCGCAAGCGGGCTCCACGCCAGCCGGTCTGCCACTGCCGTGTGAGTGCGGCCAGAGTGGCGGCCTGACGCGGATCGTTTGCCAGATTGGCATCCTCGCGGGGGTCGGCGTTGTGGTCGTACAGTTCCACGGCATCGGTGCGCGAGGGATCCTCCCGGTAAACCCAGCGTGTAAGCCGATGGCGTTCGGTGCGCATGGAGTAACCCATGAGCCGTTCGCCGCCCTGGGCGGTGCGCGGATACTGGCTGAAGGCGGCTTTCTTCACCCGGGAACGTACGGGGTCGCGCAGCACGGGTTCAAGACTGGCGCCTTCCAGGTGCGATGGCAGCGGCAGGCCGCAGAGCCCGGCAAGCGTCGGGTAGAGATCGACGAATTCGCAAAGTGCATCCGAGACCCGGCCCGCGGTGCGCCTGTGCGCGGGAGAGGCGACAATGAGCGGCGCGTTGGTGTCGTTTTCGGCATTGCTGTGCTTGCACCAGGCGTCATGCTCGCCGAGTTTCCAGCCGTGATCGCCCCACAGGGCGATGACGGTGTTTTCCGCCAGACCCAGCTGGTCCAGTTCGTTGAGCACGCGGCCCAACTGAGCGTCCATGTAACTCACAGAGGCGTAGTAGGCGTGCTTCAGTGTCCGCGCGAGATCATCCGGAATCGGGCCGGATGGGATGCCGTGGTAGTTGCGAAGTTCGCCGCCAGGCAGAATGGCGTAGGGTGGCGCATCCTTGGGCAGGTGGCGATTCGGAGCCAGTGGGATCTGAGACGGGTCGTACAGGCCCCAATACTTCCTGGGCGCGACAAAGGGCAGGTGCGGCTTGGAGAATCCCACGCCAAGCCAGAACGGCTGTTCCGGATGGGCGGCCCGCTCGCGTAGAGCGGCCACTGCCATATCCGCCACGGCGCCATCCAGATAAGCGTTATCCGGAACATCCGCGGATTCGTACGCCGGGCCGTTGGTGCGCGCCGCGGCACCCTTCTTTTTCTTCTTCGTCCCAGCGCCCGATTCAGCCTGGCGGCGGCGGACGATGGCCATGTTCTCTTCCAGCGCGTAGGGCCGGTGCGGCGGACGCCCGGTAGTCCAGGGCGTGGACCAGGACGGCTCATCGTCAAAACCACCGTGGTAGAGTTTGCCCATGCCCTGCGTGAAGTAGCCGTGCTGCTTGAAGTGCTGCGGAAGCGTGACGACATTGGGCAGCGCGGCGCGGAAGTGAGTCTCAAGATCCCACACCTTGGTGGTATCGGGGCGCGTGCCCGTCATCAGGCTGGAGCGCGACGGCGAGCAGACGGCCTGCTGGCAGTACGCGCGGCGGAACAGGACGCCGCCGCGAGCCAAACGGTCAATGTTGGGACTCTTGACGATGGGGCTTCCGTAGCAACCGGTCTCAGGCCTCAGGTCGTCGACTGCAATCATCAGGACGTTGAGGCGGCGCTTGGTCTGGGCGCGGGCGAGCGCGGCGGCAAGGGGAACGGTGAGAAAATCGCGGCGGGCGATCGAGGTGGACATCGCCACAGGGTAGCACGGCGTTCAAGCGCCCTTGAGGCTGGCGCGGGGCTCTTCCCGCTCGATCTCCTCGCGGGTCTCCGGGCGCTCGCCCTGGTCTTTCGTTTCCACGATCCAGCCGTTGAGAGCCGCGAGCAGCCGGTCTCGTGTGGCGGCATGCCGCGGGTCGGCGGCCAGGTTGCGCACCTCATGCGGATCCGCCTTCAGGTCGTAGAGTTCCAGCTCCGGCCGCCGGGCCGCCATCCACTGGGCCTGAACCGGCGTGAGTTTGCCGGCGGCGTGCAGCTCGCGGATGATGCTTTGAGTAGGGTAGCTTTTGGCGATGTATTCGTTGAACTGGGTATAGGGCCGGTCCGGCAGGAAGTTGCGGATGAGCTTGTGGCCGCCTTCACGGACGGCGCGGATGCGGTCCACGGTCATGTCGCACCGGTCGCGAGCGGTGAAGATCTGCGTGCGCGGCGTGGGTGCGGTGAGCAGGCTCTGGCCGTGGAACAGCGCTGGGCGCTCGATGCCGGCGATTTCGAGTGCGGTGGCTGTGATGTCGAGCGAGAGCACGGGGTCCCGCCGGACGGCGCCTGCTTTGACCCGGCCTGGCCAGTGGACGATGAGCGGAATGTGGGTGCCCGGGTCATAGAGCCACTGCTTGCCGCGCAGGAGGCAGCGGCCATTGTCGCCAAAGACGAAGATGGCCGTGTTGTCCATCAGGTTCTCCGCGCGCAGGCCGTCGAGCACAAGGCCCACCTGGTGATCCCAGTAGCTGACCGCATCCAGATAATTGGCGATCTCATCACGCACCACGGGATGGTCCGGGTAGTAGGGCGGCAGTTCGACATCGGCGGGACGGACGAGATCGCGCTTCTTGCGGGCCTCGGGCCACACTGGGCCTTTGTGCGGAGCCGTGAGATTGACCTGGGCGAAGAAGGGTTGGCCCTTGGCGCGCTGGTTCCAGTGTGTGCCGTCGAAGGGTTTTTCGGCGGCGAAGTTGAAGTCCGTCTTGCCGGGGATGCGGACGCCGGGCGCTGGTTGCTGGACGTTGGCGGTGAAGTAGCCTGCGTCATGGAGCCGGTGCGAGATCAGGCGGATGCCCGCGGGCAGAGGGTAGCCATCCTTGCGGTGGCTGCGGTGGTTGTGCGTGCCGGAGGTGGTCTGATAGACGCCGGTGTTCCACGCCGATCGGCTGGGTGAGCATACCGGCGCTGTGGTGAAACAGTGTGTGAAGCGGGCGCCTCCGGCAGCCAGGGAGTCGGCGTTGGGAGTGCGGACGAGCTTGTTGCCATAGCAGCCGAGTTGGGGGCCCAGGTCGTCGCCGAGCAGCCAGAGGATGTTGGGACGGTCTTTGCGGTCTTGCGCGCGAAGGTTGAGGAACGGCGCGGCGAGGGCTGCGCGGCGGGTGATGCCGGAGGTCATTTCTTGATGATGCCGGAAATGCGGGCCGTCAGTCGCCGGCGGCGGCGCGTTGGGCGAGCGGCTTCTCGTAATTTGCCTGGCAGCCCGAGCCGACGCCGGTGGTGTAGCGCCACAACTGGACGAGGCCGCGGTGGAGACGTGTGTGGAGCATCCACACAAGGATTGTCAGCGCGATGGCGCTCACAATGCCCACGACGTCCTTCATCTCGGACACGCCTTTGACGTCTCCACGAAGGAGCCACGGACCCGCCGAAGCTACCAGCGCCGGAATTGTGATGATGCGGAGCGGCCATTTGGACCATGGCTTCTCGGCCCACCATCCATCCATCGCCACGGTGATCGCCGCGACGCCCCCCGCGGCAGTCCAAGTCCACAGTGTGTTGAGTTGCCTGCCAATGTCCGGGGCCGCCGAGACGATGAGCTTGGCGAACAGGAAGCCAGCGCCAGCCAGCAGCACGGCGCGGAGAAACAGGTAAGCGATCGTATCGCCCACCTTCTGGAACCACATCCAGACGCCGCTGCCAATATGCTGGCGCACCTGGCCGTTGGCGATCAGTTCAGCAAGCTCGTGCTGCAGGCCCTTGTCGGTCCAGTACTTGACGTGGGCAAGGCCGGGAATCCAGTAGCGGCTGAAGCCTCGGTCGAACCGGACGCGGAACAGCTTGGCGGCGTTGCTGCGGGGGTTGTGCGGCTCAAGAGCGGCCAGGCCGTACGCAACCGGGTCGCTGGTGTCCCAGTAGTTGTACCAGTCGATCTTGCGGGCTCGGGGATCGATCCTCTCTTCGACCGGGAAGGTGGCGGGCCAGATGGCGTGGTGCTTGTCGAGCGGCGAGCCCAGCGTGACCAACGTCTTCACGCGTTCGAACCACCAGCGATCCGGCTCCTCGCTCAGGCAGGCACCTTCCACCAGACTGCGGAAGGCGACGACGGTCCCCTCGGAGTGGGAGACAACGTGAATCTCAACCGAGCTGCCATCCACGGCGCCCACCTCACGCGCCTGTTCCCGCACCTGCCGCAGTACCGTATGAAAGCGGGTGTTGACCAGCGTGCGGACTTCAAGGCTTTCGGCGTACATCTGCACGTCGCCGAGCACCCGGTTCAGAACACGCTGGAACTGATCGTCCTGCCGGGTAAGCCTTGCGATGCGTTGAGAGAGCGTGAGGATGCTTTCCATGTTGTCGATGGCCATGCGCCAGCCATCGCCATCGTGGCCGCCGCGGCTAACGAAGCGGGTGTTGATGGAGTGAGCCCACTTGAAGACGGGCACCACGGGCGCGCCGTCCTCATCGAGCAGATCGTTGATGATGTCCTGCCAGTACACCTCGGAGAAGCCGACGGCCTCACTCGCGTTCAGGCGGATGTGCGCGGGCTGGCCGGGGCACACGTGCTGGTCGGCTTTGACGGCCTTCATCATCACCGCCAGGTCGGGCACCAGATTTTCCACCTCGAACTTCCTGCCCGACGCCGCGAAGGCTCGCAGGAACTCGTTGACGAAACCGAACATGGTTTCAAAGCGTTTCTGATCGCCGATGCCGTGGACGACGACGATGTGCTTGTAGATCAAGAGGGAACCTCCCTGGGGAGAGAGAGGTCCGGTCGCGCGATTTCCGTCAGACGTTCTTGACAGGACGTACGCGGCCGCCCCCGGAACCGTAGGTGTGGCGCTGGGCGGTCCATTTGGCCTTGCCGTACTCGCCGAGGTCGACGGTGCCTTCCATGCGGTCGCCATTCACGGTGCCCGTGAACTCGTAGCCGATGCGGGTGCCTTCGTAGCGATGGCTGCTGCGGAAGTAGACTTCGTTGCCCGTGACGGAACCGCGCAGATCACCCGAAAGAATGTCGCCGTAGTGGGTGCCCACCAGGCTGTTGGGCTGCTGTTCGAAGGAGAAGCGGTGGGCGGCATCGCCGCGCGTGAACTCGATGTGGGCGTCCCACTGGCCGTTGACGGCGGCGGGTTGGCCGGAAGCGGGCGCGGCGCCCGACACCTTCGGAGGGTTCCTGAGCACGGCTTGAATCCGGGCGGCGGCTATGGCCGCGTCACCGGGCATCATCATATACGGCATCACGGTAAGTGAGCTCTTCGCGCCATCGCGCCCGCTGCCACTGGAGCCACCCATGACAATACGCGGCGAGCCTTCGTAGAGTTCGCGTTCGGCATCGCGGCCCAGCACTCCGAGCCTGGCGCCATCCCATTCAATGATCAGGCGCGGCGAACGGTTGGAGAGCCCTTCAGGCTTCACCACGCGCGTGGTCACGCCGGACACCTGCGTGGCCGCCTTGCTGATCTGATCGAGCCAGCCTTCCCAGGTTTTCCATTCGGCGTCGTGATCGCGTTTCACCCACATCTCCACCGCGGCCAGCATGCCCATGATCTCTTCCTTGCCGGCTTTGAGGGAACGGCCGAAGGCATGGTGCGGCGCGCTATTGAGGAACGCGGCATTGACAAGGTCCTTGGGCCCGAGCAGGATGCCGGCGGCCTGCGGTCCGCGGAGGCACTTGCCGCCGCTGTAGGCCACCATGGTGGCACCGCGCTGCAGGTGGATGTTCGGGATGGTGAGGTGTTCGGCCGCCGCATCGACAATGACAGGGATGTTGCCCTTGCGTTTGGCGATGGCCGCGACGCGCTCGGTGCCGAGCGGGCCGGTGTCGCCGCCGCCGGCCAGGATCATGATCATGGCAGTGCGGGCATTGATGGCGGCTTCAAGCTGTTCCGGCGTGTCCACGTCGATCATACGGACACCAAGCATGCGGATCGCTTGGTCGTAAACGTTGCGCGAGTAGCGCGGCGCGATCACTTCGTTCTTGAGGCCGGTGAGATCGGGCAGACGCTGCATCTTTTCGGGGTCGGCTCCGGCAATGCAGGCGGCGGTGGCATGAGTGAGAGCAGCGGCGCAACCGGCGGTGACGATGCCCCACGGGGCTTGGGTGATTTCCGCCAGGCGCTTGCCCACCGCTTCCATGAGCTCGTCGATGTGGACGTAGTGCTTCGACGCCTCCATCATCGCCTGCTTCACCTCGGGCAGCGACTGGGAGCCGCTGACGATGGTGAACGTGCCCTTGCAGTTGATGATGGGCCGGACACCGATGGACTCGTAGAGACCAGGCCCGATCTTGAGAGGCGCGCCGTGAGCCGCACCGCCACCGGCAAGGGCCATGAGCCCGCCGCTACGGAAGAGGTCGCGCCGGCTGAGGATGCCGCGCTTCAGGGTGTCAAAACCGGGGATTCGCATCGATATGAAGGCTATCGCGAACCGGCGCGTAAAAACAAGCCCCCCTTCGGGCTAGCGGACTCTGGCTTCGAGGTAGCCCACGCCTTCGATGCGCGCGGCGACGCGGTCGCCGGGCTTGATGCGCGCGCCCTTGGGGCAACCGGTGGAGATGAGGTCGCCTGGGTGGAGTGTGAAGGAGTCGGAGTGGAAGCGGACCAGTTCGTGAGGCCGGTGCTTCATGTTGGAGCAGAAGTCACGGGAGCAGATGCCATCGTTATGCTCGGTGATGACTTCCAGCTTATTGACATCGGCGATCTCGTCCTCGGTGACAATCACCGGACCAAAGCTGAAAAAGGTGTCGATGGACTTGGCGCGCGTGAGATAGCGCGGGTTCTTGCGCAGCACATCGAGTGCGGTGAGATCGAGCGTGGTGGTGTAGCCGAAGATGACGCTGCGGACGTCTCCGGCGGGCACGAAACGGCACGTCTTTCCGATGACCACTCCGAGTTCGCCCTCGGCATCCACTTCGTCGGAGACGTGAGCGGGCGGCAGGACAATGTCCTCGCCTGGGCGGAACATGCAGGAGGCAGGCTTCATGAAACTGCCGGGCTCTTCCGGCTGAACGGCCTGGATGTCGACGGCATGGGAGTGGTAATTAAGGCCGATGCACCAGATCTTGGGCGGCACTTCGTAGGGGATGGTGGGCCGGACGTCTGTGACAGGAATGGTGGCGACGCCGCGCAGGTCGGCGAGCGCGGGGAGCACCGGGTCCTGCGCGTTGCGCTGGATGAGCGCAAGCAGGTCATCCGGCAGATTGAGTCCCCGGCGGGCATTGATCTCCGCGATGGGGGCGACACCGGTATCGGTGAGCACGCCGGTGTGGGTGCCGGTGAGGTATTGGAAACGAAGGAATTTCATGCGTTAGAAGGCGGCCGATTCGATCAGGCCATTGAGTTCCGATTCTAGCGTGGATTGAGTGCGGCGGAATTGAGCGGCCTGGGCACGGAGCGTGTCGAGACGGGCATCGCGTTCGGCCAACTGGCGTGCGTAGCGTTGCACCTGATCCTGCTGGCCGGCGACATTGTTGAGGCTGCCGATGTTCTGGCGCGTGCGCTGCTGGTCGCGATCGAGTTCCTCGATTTCCGCGAGCATCTGTTTGGCGTTGCCGGCGGCGGTGGCGATGTCGCGCTTCTTGGCGGCGATCTGTTCGAGAGCCCGGCGGGCGGCGGGGGTGAGGACGGGGTTGCGCAGGTAGATTTCGAGCTGGTCGGGCGTGAAGCTTGAGATCTGTTGGATCTCCTCCTGGTGTGTTTCGAGCACTACCGCCAGCTGGTGTTCCGCGGAAGGCGCCAACTTCACCTCGAAGCGGTGACGTGCGTTGGTGGTCTCCACCGGCTTGGGCGAGATCACCTTCGACTCAGGTCCGAACGGATGCTCGACGATCAGGGTTTTAGGTTTGGCGTCGATGTTGCGGATGGCGTAAGTGGTGGTCTCGCGAATAGCGGAGCGCAGCGTGAGCAGACCACGGTTGAGCTTCAGTTCCCGCACAATGGAGTCTCCCGATTCCGGGGTGATGTTGATCACCGTGCCAAGATCCGTCGCATAGCTTATGAGACGCTTGTCGTTGGCCTTAAACGTTTCCATGAGTGCTTCGCCGGCGTAGACGCCGCCGTCAAAGGCGGTGATGGGGCCGCCGTCGAGCGTCTTGCCCGTGGAGTTTGTAAGTTCGGCGGCATTCATGGGATGGCGCCGGCTGGTGTCTGAGTAGATGAGGAGCTTGCGTGCAGTGATCTTCTCTTGCAGGAAAGGCAGCATGGCGCTTTCGCTCTTGCGAACAGTGACCGGGGCGTTAAAGCGGTACTCGAAGAGTTCGCCCCGTTCGGCGGCCGCGGTGTTCACGGCGACGGTGCTTTCGGTCTTGCCGGTCATTACTGCCATGTCAATGGTTTCCATGGTTCGCGGGACGCCACCGACAGCGCCGGCCGCGGCAGGCGCGGTGCGGGCCATGTGCACAACCGGGGGCGGCATCTCCTCTTCGGGCAGCGAGGCGTACTGGCGTTGACGGAACACGGGTTCGTAAAGCCGGCTGAGGAACGAGACAGGGCGGCCGGAGACGAGCGCAAGGTTCACCTTCGTCCAGTCCTCGCCGGTGGTGTTGTCGACAATGGCCCAGCCTTCAAGGACGGGGTCGCCGGTGGCGGGGAACACCAGCCGGTAGCTTGATTTCCAGACCGGCGAGGGGAGCATGTAGGCCACTGAAACGGCGCGGGCGCGGTCATCGGTGGAGTCGATGTAGAGGCTCTTCTTTTCCTTGGACCGGGCGGAGGTGAGTGCGGCCATGTAGTCCTTGATCTGGCGGTCGATGGCCGGGTCGGGGAAGCGGATCTCGGTGACAGCGGCGAGATCGACGATGGTCATGCCGCCGGCGTCGGCAAGCACTGTCACGAGTTCGCGCTCCGGTTTGTTCGGTTCGGCGGGCGCGATGCGGGCTCCGACGATGGCGCCCTCCACGGTGCGCTGACCCAGCCGAAGCGCGATGCGCGCGCCCTTCAGTTGATCGACGAGGTGGGCCAGCGGCATGTTGCCGGTGAGCTTGAAAGGGAAATCGGCGAGCTTGCGTTCAAGCGGCTCGCTTGAGTCGTAGCGAAGCCCCGTAACCTTGCCGGACTTGTCCACGATGGTGAGCGACTTCAGGACATCGTTCATGTCGGTGGCCTTGAAGTCGAGCCGGGCACCTTCGCCCGAGCGCAGTTCGCCGGAGCGTTCAAAGAAACCGACGCCGTGCTTGTAGAGGACAACGGTCCGGACAGGGAGCTCGGCGGCGATGGAAACCACGGTGAGGGCTGGAAGAAGGATCAGGCGTGCTTGCATGGATACACCTCTCTCCATTTGACGCCGTCGTTGGCAGGCGCGTTCCTGCTGGTTTTCGGTGCCACGCATGGGCCGGGAGTTCCTTCCAGACCGAGTATACACGCGCACCGGAAGAAATCGAACCTCCTCAGCGGAAGATACGCGGCTACAGGCTCAGTTTGCCCTGATACATCATATCTTTCAGGACGAACTTGGCCTTGATCTCCATGGGACCCATCTTCTGTTCGAAGCTTACTTCCTTGTCGGCGGCGTCGATGCCGGCTGTCTTGGGGAAGACCCACAGGACCACCATCTTGCCACCCTCGCGCAAGAATCCGACCTGAGCGGCTTCCACCGGGTCCTTTCCCTTGCGCACCAGGCGGGCGCTCTTCTTCATGCGCTCGCGGAAAGCGTCCACTTCGTTGGGTTGCGGGGTGCGCATCATGGGGAAGCCGACCGCCGCGATGACGTGCGCTTCGCCGGGCATGGCTTTGATGGCCGCGTTTTCGGCTTGCGAGCGCGTGAGGGCCTCCTTAACCGGCTCGGCGCTCATCCATCGGATGGTGAGCCGTGGACCCTGCGGCATTCCACCGCCCCCGCCCATGTCACCGCCACCCATTCCTCCCCCTCCGCCCATGCCGCCACCACCACCCATGCCGCCACCACCCATGCCGCCACCGCCCATACCGCCGCCGCCCATGCCACCCATGCCGCCGCCCATGTCGCCTCCGCCCATTCCACCACCACCGCCCATGCCACCCCCGCGGCCGCCGCCTCCACGCCCGCCACGTCCACCTCCGCCACCCATGCCACCCATGCCTGGACCGCCCCCCAAGGAAGCCGTGACTTCCTTGGCCCAGGGCGACTTGGTCAGCATGGAGTTGATCTCCTTGGTGGACCAGTCGTCGGGTTTCTTGGACGCCCAGTAATCGGCGGCAAAGAGAAGGGTGCCGGCGAGACCCAGCCCCACGGGGATTCGGTACAGCATGGGCTCAACTATAGCATCGCGACAGAACCAGCACCCGGGCCTCTGACTTCGGGCAAGCAGTTGGAAGCGAAGTTGAGCGGGAGTGATTCAATGGACGATGCCAGCTTGTTGCTGACATTGTGGTTTTCAACAGCTTACGGCCATGCTGTCTGATTTGCTGTCCATCGCGAATCGTGGTACGCGGATGTCAGCATGCCTAGTGTAGTGTCTCCGAATTAGCTGGACTTTCGTTTGCGGGCTTTTCGGGCCGTGCAGCCGGGCTGGATCTGTTCAAGAGTCTGGCGACAGCGCGCGAGTTTGGCCACAATGGATTCGAC